>DATFWO010000269.1:0-27394 GCA_035259205.1 Burkholderiales bacterium
TCGATATGGTCAAGCCGGGCAACGATGCAGACGACCGTCCTGGCCGCAACCCGAGTGGGACGGGGCGGAGAGCAACGGCCCGTTGCCGTTGCTCAGCGCCCTTGGGCAGGTGGACGAAGCGCAGGCGACAAGCGCCTGCTCAGGGGCGCATCTCTTTTGTCGGGAGCCCTCGCAATATCGACATATTGCTTCGGGTTCTCCTCCTCGACCTGCATCCCACATCGCCTCCGTCGCACACGTGCCTATATATGAAATAGGTTCTAAGGTAGCGCTGCCGGTCAGGCGAGCTCCAGGCGCTCGAAGGCAAGCTCCACGGTCTCGATCGCGACGTCGGATCCCTTGCCGTTGAGCGTCGGCCCCTCGATCTTGCACGGCCACGCGCGCAGCAGCCTCCACGTCATGACGATCTGAGTGCGCTCTTCGTTCTGGAGCTCTATGATGACAGTGCGCGTGGTGCGCCCGCCGTTGCGCGTTTCGTTCCACCAGTGATAAAGGTCGAGCGAGCCGACGATGCCCCGCTTCAGAATGGCGTTACCGTAGTACTCCCGCCCGGGAAGCTTCATTACGCCGCTTTCCCTCGCGTTGCCCGTGCGATATTCGATCACTTCGATCGCCGCGCTCGGTACGATGACTTCGGAAAAGCCCGCGTTCGGCCCGTCGGTTTCGCCGGTGCCGAGATCTACAAGGAAATTGAAGTTGCTGTACGGACGCTCTCGCAGCACGGCCATGGTCGGGTCTCCTGTCGCGTAGGTTCAAAGGCACATCATCGACCGCTCGTTTCCCGCGTGATGTAGCCGATATCCTGGTAAATGCCGAGGTCGTGTCGGATCGTATTCCGGTACGACCGCCGGGCGGAATCGAGGTACGACAGATGCGCAGTGATTCTGGTGGGCTCCTTCCTCGCGAAGTACTGCGCGCTCGTATCGAGGAAGGTCCTGATCGCCTTGCGCGGCGCCAGGAACCCGGTGTTTGAAAACAGCTGCAGCGTATTGATGCTGCGGGTGCCGCGCACGCCGTGTATGTTCTGCTCGAACGCGACCCTGACATCGTGCGCAGGCCCGTCGCCAATGTTCTCCAGGGAGATGAAAAGCAGGCCGTCCTCGAAGATGAAATCGACGATAACCTCCGGGGTGCGGGCCGGCGCGGCGGTTCGCGCGCCGGGACGCGTGCTCCTGCCGGATTTACGCGCCACGCCGGGGCCTGCCGGTTGCGCTTACTGCATGGCCCGCACGTTCGGCCCGGCGGCGATCTCCATCTCGGTCAATTGGATCACCTCCTCCGGAGTGAATCCCGGCGCGACCTGGTCGAGCACGAACCGATTACGGTCCCAGCGCAGTACCGCCAGGTCCGTCACCACGTAGCTTACGCAGCCTTTCCCCGTGAGGGGATAGGTGCATTGCCTGCGCAGCTTCGGGCGGCCCTTGCTGTCGGTGTGCTCCATCACGATGATCAGGTCTCCCTTGCCCGAGAGCAGGTCCATCGCGCCGCCGATGCCGCCCCGCTTCGCGTCCGCCGTGCTCCAGTTGGCGACGCTCCCGGTTTGATCGACCTCGTAGGCGCCGAGGATCACCGTGTCTATCCGGCCCCCTCGCGCCATCTCGAAGGAGGTGACGCTGTCGAAAAACGACGCGCCGGGCTTCAGCGCGACGAACTGGCCGGCCGCGTTGTAGATGTCGGGATCGATCTCGCCTTCCTCCGACACCATGCGGCCGTAGCCGAGGACGCCATTCTCCGCGTGCAGTATGACGTCGCGCCCGACGAGGTAGTTGGAGACCATGGTGGGTATGCCGACGCCGAGATTGACGTAGGTGCCGTCCCTCACGAGCTGGGCGGCGTTCTTGGCGATGCCCGCCCGCGTCAGGGCGGCCTTGCCGTTATAGAGCCGCGGCTTGTCGGAGGGCCGCCGTTCCGGGCGCTTCCACAGGTCGAACTTCTGCGTCGTCTTGACGACGCGCGAGACGAATATGCCAGGCAGGTCGATCAGCTCCGGAGCGATCTCGCCGGGCTCCACGATCTCGTCGACTTCGACGATCGCCACGCGCGCGGCCTTGGCGAAACTGGGATTGAAATTCTGGCTCCCTCCGCGGAACTGGACGTTGCCGAGACGATCGGCGCGATATCCCCGGAGCAGGGCGTAGTCCACGTGTATCGCGCTCTCGAGGACATACTGCCTGCCATTGAATTCACGAAGCTCCTTGCCCTTCACGAGATCGGTGCCGACGCTGGTCGGCGAGTAGAACGCCGGTATCCCGGCGCCGCCCGCACGGCAGCGCTCGACGAGTATTCCCTGGGGAACCAGCTCGACTTCCATCTTCCCGTTGGCGATCTGCTCTTCGCTAGCGGTTGGGGTGCCGGGCCGGACGGAAAACGCGGCGATCAGTTTCTTCACCTGGTTGTTCTCGGCGAGGATCTGGCCGCGGGTCGCACCCGGGTCCCCGAGCGAGTTGCAGACCAGCGTAAGATTCTTCGTGCCCTTGTCGCGCAGGGCGAGTATCAGGCTGTTGGCAAAGCGGTGCCCCACGCTGAAACCCGCTATCGCTACCGTCGCCCCCTCGCTCACATCGGCTACTGCCTGCTGGGGCGATGCAACTGTCTTGTCCATGGCGCTCCTCTCCATTAATCGGGACGGTGTCCGCTCGCGCTATCTTATCCAATTCGCCGGGCGTCCTGCTCGCCGCCTTTGCGATAGTCTGCCCCGATGCCAGACGTCTTGGCTACCCGCGAGCGTACCTCACTCATCACCGCTTTCGAGCAAGGACCTCCGGATTGATTACGTCGACCGGCTTGCCCTCCAGCCACGCCACCAACCGGGTGACCGCGCCGCCGTAGATGCTCTCGTAACTCTCCTGCTCGCAGTAGCCGAGGTGCGGAGTGCAGACGACGTTCTTCATCTTGAGCAGCGGGTGGGCAGCGCCCACGACCGGCTCGGATTCGTAGACGTCGATCGCCGCGAAGCCGGGCCGGCCTTTCTCCAGCGCCGCGACCAGCGCGCCCTCCGCGATAATGGGCGCGCGGCTGGTGTTGACAAGGAGCGCGGTCGGCTTCATGCGCGCGAGGTCGGCGGCGGTGACGATGCCGCGCGTCTCCTTTCCGCCGAGGAGATGCAGGCTCACGATGTCGGCGTTCTCGAAGAACGCCTCGCGGCTCGGCGCGACCTCGAAACCCTCGGCCTTGGCGCGTGCGGTCGAGCCCTCGCGGCCCCAGCACACGACTTTCATGCCGAAGGCGCGCCCCACGCGGGCCGCGGCCGCGCCGATGTGCCCGAAGGCGTAGATGCCGAGCGTGCGGCCGTAGAGTCGGGTGCCCGCGGTCGACTGCCAATGGCCCTGCTTCAGTCGCTCGACCTCGAAGGGGATGTGGCGCAGCGACGCGAGGATGAGGCCCCACGCGAGCTCGGCCGTCGTGGAATAGGGATTCTTGCTGTCGCCCGCGCCGCGGCTCGGGGCGGCTATCGCGATGCCGTGCTCGGTGCAGGCGGCGACGTCGAGGTGATAGACGTTGCCGCCGGTCTGGCTGATGAACTTGAGCTGCGGCAGCCTCTCGATCACCGGGCGCGTCAGGGACACGCGCTGCTGGGTGAGCACGAGCGCGTCGCAGCCCGCTACCTGTTCCACGACTCGCGCGGGATCGGTGTAGGCGTCGGTGTGGACCACGACCTCGTGGCCTTTCAGCTTCGGGTAGGCGCGCGTCCTGCGGAATGCGTCGGCGTAGTCGTGTATCACTGCGATTTTCATGTTCGCTTCTTCGCTTGGTTGAGGTGTTTACCGTGTTTCGTATTTTCGTCACGCGTCACTCGTCACGCTTTGTTTCTTGAGCGTGGCGTCGAAGAACGCCAGCACCTTCTTCCAGGCATCCTCGGATGCCTGGGGGTGATAGCGGTCTCCGAACTGGTCCTGGAAAGCATGATTTGCGCCGTCATAGCGATGAAACGTGTGCTCGACGCCCGCCTTGGTGAGCGCCGCGTCGTATGCATCCACGTCCTCTGGCGAGGGACCTTTGTCCAGATTGCCGAAGAATCCGATTACCGGGCACTTGATGTTTCCGGCAAGATCTATCGCCGGCGGATTGCCTGCGCCCATGGCCTGCCGCACGCGCCCGCCGTAGAAAATCGCGCACGCCGCGAGCCTGGGGTTGGACATCGCGCCCACCCAGGACACGCGCCCGCCCCAGCAGTGGCCCACGATGCCGATACGATCGGCGCGCACGTTCTTCGTGCCCGCGAGCAGGTTGTAGGCCGTGAGGAGGTCAGGCGCCGTCCAGTCGTCCCTGAATCCACTGCGCTTCACGTCGATGTCGGCCGACTTGGGCCACCAGTGGAAGATGAAAGGAATTGCGACCATATAGCCATTCTCGGCATAGCGCTCGCCGACGCTCAGCGTGAACCGGTCGTTCTCGATCCCGGTGTGGCCTATGGGGATGTGCTGACAGACGATCATCCCAGGATGAGAGCCGGTGCCCTTCGGTTCGAACACGAACACTTCCATCGGACTGCCCTTCACTTCGACGGTTTCGATGCGGTGTGCCATGAGTTCCTCCGCGGGATTGGGAATCGTGCGAGATTACCTGATTTTAACGACGGCGTGATTTGTGATTGGCGCCAGGACGCGGCCACTCGGACGCCGGTAAGGACGGGTCGATTCACGACTCGCGAATCACAACTCACGCTCATCACTCCGGAGCGATCTTCGCGCTCTCGAACACCTTGCGCCACTTGGGTATCTCGCGCTTGACGAGCTCGGCGAGGGCGTCGGGGCTGCTCGGCGTCGCTTCCATCGTATTGAAGCGCTCGCGCAGCGCCGGGTCCCTCAGCACCTTGCCGATGTCCTCGGACAGGCGCGTGACGATGGAGGCCGGCGTGCCGGCCGGCGCCACCATTGCGAACCAGAGCGTGACTTCGAAGCCGGGGAGCCCGCTTTCCTGCACCGTCGGCAGCTCGGGCGCGCCTGGAAAGCGTCTCGCGGTAGTGACGGCGAGCGCGCGCACCTTGCCCGTGCGCGCTTCGGCGAGCCCCCCGGCCGCGAACATGAGGCTCACGTGCCCCGCCATGACGTCCACCATCGCCGGCGCAGCGCTTTTGTACGGAACATGCAGCATGTCCACGCCCGCTTGCAGCTTGAAGAGCTCGGCGGCAAGGTGGTTGGTCGTGCCGTGGCCGCCGGTGGCGAACGTGAGCTTCGCCGGTTGCGCCTTCGCCAGCGCGATCAATTGCCTGACGGATTTTACGGGGAGCGACGGATGGACGACGAGGTAGAGCGGCGTGGTGAAGCACAGCGCGATGGGCGCGAAATCCCTCACGGGATCGTAGGGCAGGCTCCTGAACGCGCTTACGTTGGTGGCAAGCCCGGTGACGGTCGCAAACAGTAGCGTGTATCCGTCGGGCGGCGATTTGGCGGCGAGCTGCATGCCGATGATCTGGCTCCCGCCGGGTCGGTTCTCGACGATCACCTGCTGGCCGAGCAGCGGGGCGAGCCCTGCCGCGATCGCGCGCGGCAGAAGATCGCCCGGTCCGCCAGGGACGAACGGAGAAATGATTCTTACGGGTTTGACGGGGTAGGTCTGCGCCTGAGCGGAACCCCCCGCCAGCACAACGAGCGCGAGCGGTATGGCGGCTGAACGGGTTGCGGGCCCATCACCCATCACCCATCACCCGTCACGAGGATCACCCGATAGTCGTTCACGTTGGTACGGGTCGGGCCGGTGACGACGAGATTGTCGAGGGCGCTGAAGTAGCCGTAGCCGTCGTTGTTCTCGAGCATCTTAGCGGGATCGAGCTTTTTCTTCGCGCCGCGCTTCAACGAGTCTGGAGCGAGGTAGGCCCCGGCATTGTCCTCCGTGCCGTCTATGCCGTCGGTGTCGCAGGCGAGGGCGTGTATGCCCGCCGCCCCGTCGAGGTCGGCCGCGAGCGCGAGCAGGAATTCGCAGTTTCTACCGCCGCGGCCGTTGCCGCGTACGGTGACCGTCGTCTCACCCCCCGAAATCAGCGCGACGGGCGGCTCCCACGGTAGGCCGTGGTGCCGGATCTGGCGCGCCAGCGCGCCATAGACCTTCGCCACTTCTCGCGCCTCGCCGGTAACGGAATCACCGAGCACGGCAGGGTGGATGTCGTGTGTGATGAAGAATTTAGCGGCGGCCTGCAAGGATTGCTGCGCGGTCGCAATCACGCGATTCTCGACGCGCTTGAACAACTTGTTGCCGGGTTTGGGTGTTTCGGCAATCTTGCCTCTGGCGCCGCGCGCGAGCCGCTCCATCACCGCCCCGGGAGCCCGCACTTCGTAGTGCTTCAATATGTCGAGCGCGTCCTGGTAGGTCGTCGGATCGGGCGCGCACGGACCGGAGGCAATGTGGGTCGGATCGTCGCCGGTCACGTCGGAAATCACGAGCGCCGTGACCGGCGCGCGGCAGGCAGCGGCAAGTTGCCCGCCCTGGATCGCCGATAGATGCTTGCGCACCACATTCATGTCCTGAATCGGAGCGCCGCACCTCAGCAGCTCCCGCGTGGTGCTCTTCAGATCGGCCATGCTGATGCCTTCGGACGGCAGCGACAGCAGGGCCGAACCCCCGCCCGAAACGAGCGCGAGCAGACGGTCCTCCGGGGTCAGGCTTTTCACCCGCCGCAGAATTTCCTGCGCGGCCTTCTCGCCGCTTTCGTCCGGCACCGGATGACCGGCCTCGACCACCGTGATGCGGTTGGTAAGCAGCCCGTGGCGGTAGCGGGTAATGACGAGCCCGTCGAGCGGGGCCTTCGCAGGCCAGTTCTGCTCGACGGCGAGCGCCATGGATGCCGCCGCCTTGCCCGCGCCGACGACGAGCGTCCGGCCCTCGGGCGGAGCGGGTAGATGCTGCGGAACGATCTTGAGCGGATCGGCGGCGGCGAGCGCGGCCTGAAAGCTGCCGATCAACAGATCACGCGGGAGCATGACGGGCACCATGAGGAGCGTGATCCGTGATCTGTGCTGGGTGATCCGGCAACATCGAAAAAACGTGGGTCGTGAGTCGTGAATCGTGATCCGGGAAACCCGGGCGCTTTTGATTGAACGTAAGTGAAGCGACAAGCATCTGCGCGTTTCTCGTCAATAGCTCGATTCTTCCGGCTGAAAACGGATCACGGGTCACGAGTCACGGATCACGCAGTTAAAAGCCAAGGTCGCGCGAGCGTGCTTCCTCGACGAGGCGCGCCGCGTCTTCCGGGAGCAAAAATCGCTCGCTCACGAGTTGCTGCGCGGCCGCTTCCACTTTCGCCAGGTAGCCTGCTTTGCTCTCGTAGCGTTCCTGAAGCGAGAGACGCGGGTCGCCGCCGCGCTCGGACGCGGTTTTCGCAAAAGGGAAATACGAGCCTTGAAGATAGCAGAATTCGTTTTCCATGAAATCGGCCTTGCGCTGGTTCCAGCCGGTGTAGGTTCCCAGCGGGACCTGGACCGTCATGGAGCGCACCCCCGCCACGTCGTTGCCGTCGGCGTCCACCTTCGGCACCAGCACGACGTACTGCTTGCTGTGTATGTCCTGCGGCGGCTGCGCGCTGAAGTCCCTCACGTAGAGCTCGTTGTGGCGCCCGGTGTAGTTGAGTCCCGGGATCCTGGGAAACCCGAAAGCCGCTGCCGGCAAAGGCGGCACGAGCATGCCGTCGGAGAGGCGCGGAAACCGGCTCGCTGGCGGAGGCGTGCCTTGCTCGATCCAGGCTTGCATCGCGACCAGCAGCGCACGCACGGTCTCGCGATAGGGATTGGGGTTACTCAGGTTCTTGCAGATGCCGTAATCGGGCTTGGCTGCGGGCACGTGCTGCGCGCTCGAGAAATAGTACAGCCGCACGTTCTCCGGGACCGGCACCTCGCTTCGGCCCAGGCCGTCGGTCGCTACCAGAGAATTGCGTGCCGCCCAGGCTTCGATGCCGGAATCCCAGTGCATGACCTTGGGACAGGCTTTCTGCTTCGTGCAGCGCATGAGCCAGCCGTCCGCGCGATTGCTGACCGGGTCCGTCACCGTGGCGTAGCTATGCGGAAACTGGTCCCCGGGATAGAAGTGCCCTTCCGTCGGTGTGGAGAAACGGCCCGGCATCGCGAATTCCGCATTGGTATTGGTGAGACGCGAACCCGAGATGAGCGGCAGGATGGCATCGAACACCGGGCGCCCGCTTTCATCGAGATTGAAGCCCTGGTACACGAAATCCTTGATGTAGCGGCCGCTCTGCGAGCGTCCGAAGCCGATAGCGAGGCGCATCGGGTCTGAGCTGGAAAATGTGCCGCCGCGGGCGACGAGAGGATTCGTAATCGAGCGATTGCGGCGCAGGAAGGAAATCAGGTCGCGCGTCGCCGCAAATCCGATGCCCATGACGAGCGGGTCCTGCGCGACGTAAACCAGCTCGTAAGCGTAGTTGGTGGAAAAGCCCGCCGGGTAGCAGATATCGGTGTTGCTCGGCGTCGCGTTCCTGCCGTCTGCGCAGGCTCCGAACGACCACTCGCTCGCCGGTATGGTCTCGCGCGGGGCGAGCGGTCCGGCGCGGCGCAGCAGCCGCGCCTCGCTCACGCGCTCGGGCACGGCGGGGTAGGGGCGCAGGTTTCCGCCGTTGTCATAGCCGACGCTGACCGTGTAGGCAGGCTTGGTGAAGATGAATTCGGCCGTAATGAGCTTGGTGATCGGCTTGCCCCCCGGATCGGTGGCGACCGGCACCTGAGCCTTGAGGCGCGAGGTGCCCAGCACGTCTCCCTGCCAGCCGCTCGCCACCAGGGTATAGCCCCGCTTGAGCAGGAACGCGTCGCCGAGGTCGCTTTCGGTCTTGGGCTCGCTCACCGGTGCCGCGCCGACGTTGAACACGGCAAGCGCACGCGTGTCGCCGCGATTTACGACGTCGTAGAAGACCGTCCGGTTGCCGCGGCTCATGGTGACGGGCTTGATGATGAGCACGTCCATGCTGTACTCGACGCGGCCGGCGGCGTTGAGGGGCGCCTTGTCGATGTAGACGATGCCGCGGTTCAGCTCGTCGCGCGGGTCGAGCTCTCCGTAGGCCCGGCCGACCAGCTTCTCGTATCGACCGGCAGTGCCAAACGAGGCGCCACCGAAGGCAGGCGACTCCACGCGCTCGATCTCGATGCGAACGAGGCGCGCGTGGGCCGGCAACGCAAGCGCAACGAGGCTCGCAGCCAGCGCTCTCGCAATCGTCGTTTCAACTCGGCGCAATGGTACCTCCCGATCTTCCCGTTACCGGACCGGGCATAGGTTAGCGCATGGTTCCGGGAAGGGCGAGCGCGTCGGCTCGCCGACCAGACGACCGGCGCGCGCGCCATGCTATGCCGAATGGCGGGAGACCGTTTCTTCGTCCGGCCGGACGGTCCGGTAGATCAACCCGCCGCGTGGCTCGCGATCGTTGGCAACGACGGGCGCACTACGCTCCCTCCCGTTCGAGAGCCGCGCAGACGTCACGGTGCCCGCTTTCGATCTTCTGAATGATTTCGATGGTTCCCGCGAGCGCGCGGTTACGCGCGGCCGTTTCGAGTTCCCCGCACTGCCGGGCAAGTTCCACGGCCCCGAGGTTGGCGCTGCTCGATTTGAGCGTATGCGCCGCCCACTGCAGCCCGGGGGCATCGCCCGCGGAAGCCGCGAAGCGCAGGCTGTCGAGCAGAGTCCGGGATTCGGCGAGGTAGAGCTCTATGACCTTGCGCAATAGCGCCGACCCGCTGCCTCGGTGCAGCGCGCGAATGCGGTCGAGTGCTGAAGTATCGAGCAAGAAATCGTTCATGGCTCAGCGGCGCGCCAGGGCTGCGGGCGGCCGTCGGCGGCCCGCCCGCTCCCGGAAGACGCACGGACGCGGTTGGTAACCCACTGTTAACGGCAGGGAGCGGCGGGAACTTGAGCCAGAGTTGCAGGGGGCGCAATCCGGCCGTGATGCGCATGGAGGCCCCGGGGCCTAGCGTTCCAGGGCGCGCTGCAGGTGCGGTGCGGTGTAGCCGTTGCCGGCGCGCACGATTTCCTCGGGCGACCCCTGCGCGATCACGCGGCCGCCGCCCTCGCCGCCTTCCGGGCCCAGATCGATGATCCAGTCGGCGGTCTTGATCACGTCGAGGTTGTGCTCGATGACGATCACGGTATTGCCGTGGTCGCGCAGGCGATGCAGCACGCGCAGCAACAGGTCTATATCATGGAAATGCAGACCCGTCGTCGGTTCATCCAGTATATACAGGGTCCTGCCGGTGTCGCGCTTGGACAGTTCCAGCGAAAGCTTTACGCGTTGAGCCTCGCCGCCCGACAGGGTGGTCGCGCTCTGCCCGAGCTTGATATAGCCGAGCCCCACATCGAGCAGCGTCTGGAGCTTGCGCGCCAGCACCGGCACCGCGCTGAAGAACTCCGCCGCCTGCTCCACGGTCATCTGCAACACCTCGTGGATGTTCCTGCTCTTGTAGCGGACCTCCAGAGTCTCGCGGTTGTAGCGCTGGCCGTGGCACACGTCGCAGGGGACGTAGATGTCCGGCAGAAAATGCATCTCTACCTTCAGCACGCCGTCGCCCTGGCACGCCTCGCAGCGCCCGCCCTTGACGTTGAAGGAGAAACGTCCGGGGCCATAGCCACGGGCGCGCGCGTCGGGAACGCCGGCGAAGAGCTCGCGGATCGGCGTGAAGAGACCCGTATAAGTGGCTGGATTGGAGCGCGGCGTGCGTCCGATCGGACTCTGATCGACGTTGACCGCCTTGTCGAAGAAATCCATGCCGTTGATAGCTTCGTGCGGCGCAGGCTCGGCGGTACTGCCGTAGAGCGCGCGCGCGGCTGCGTTGTAGATCGTGTCGTTGATGAGCGTGGATTTCCCCGATCCCGAGACGCCGGTCACGCAAACCAGCAGACCGACGGGTATTGCGACGTCGATCTGCTTCAGATTGTTGCCGCTGGCGCCGCTCACGACGAGATGGCGCTTGGGGTTGGGGCGGTGCCGCAATGCGGGCACTTCGATGCGGCGGCGGCCGGAGAGGTACTGTCCGGTAAGCGAAGCAGGGTCGGACATTACTTCGCGCGGCGTTCCCTGCGACACCACGTTGCCGCCATGCTCGCCGGCGCCCAGGCCCATGTCCACGATGAAATCGGCGTTCATGATGGCTTCGGCGTCGTGCTCCACGACGATCACCGTGTTGCCGGTGTCGCGCAGGCGCTTCAATGTCGAAAGCAGGCGTGCGTTGTCTCGCTGATGCAGGCCGATCGAAGGTTCGTCGAGCACGTACATGACGCCGGTCAGGCCCGAGCCGATCTGGCTCGCGAGCCGGATGCGCTGGGCCTCGCCGCCGGAAAGCGTGTCCGCCGACCGGTCGAGTGAAAGATACTCGAGCCCGACGTCGTTCAGGAACGCGAGCCGCGCCGCGATCTCCCTCACGATTTTCGCGGCGATGGCCTGCTTGGTGCCGGCGTGCGTGATCGTCTCGAAGAAGCGCGTCGCCTGGACCAGGGTGAGACCGCTGATCTCGTAGATCGTCTTGCCCGCTACGGTGACGTGGCGCGCCTCGCGCCGCAGGCGTGTGCCGCCGCACTCGGGGCAGGGCTGCGTATTGAGATACTTGGCCAGCTCCTCGCGTACCACCAGCGAGTCGGTTTCCCGGTAGCGGCGCTCCAGGTTGGGGATGACGCCCTCGAAAGCGTGCTCGCGGGAATAGGACTTCCCGCGTTCGCCGGCGTAGTGGAACCTGATTTTCTCGGCGCCCGACCCGTTCAGCACCACTTCCTGCACTCGCTGCGGCAATTCGCCGAACGGCTGCTCGACGTCGAACCCGTAGCGCTGCGCGAGCGATTGCAGCATCTGGAAGTAGAACTGGTTGCGGCGGTCCCAGCCCTTGATCGCGCCCGAGGCAAGCGCGAGGTCGGGGAAGGCCACTACGCGCTTCGGATCGAAGAAGCTCACCGAGCCCAGCCCGTCGCAGCGGGGGCATGCGCCCATCGGATTGTTGAACGAGAACAGGCGCGGCTCGAGCTCCGGCAGCGAGTAGCTGCATACCGGACACGCGAACCTGGCGGAGAAGAGGTGCTCCTTGCCGCTGTCGGCCTCGACAGCGAGCGCGCGGCCGTCGGCATGACGCAGCGCCGTTTCAAACGACTCGGCGAGACGCTGCTTCGCCTCGGGCCGCACCTTGAGGCGGTCGACCACGACCTCCACGGTGTGCTTGACGTTCTTGTGAAGCCTGGGCAGCGCGTCCATCTCGTATACCTTGCCGTCGATTCGCAGCCGCACGAAGCCTTGCGCGCGGAGCTCGTCGAACAGCTCGGTCTGCTCGCCCTTGCGCCCGACGACGAGCGGGGCGAGGATCATGAGCCGCGTATCGGGCGGCAGCTCCAGCACGTGGTCGACCATCTGCGAGACGCTTTGCGCCGAGAGCACGATATTGTGATCGGGGCAATGCGGGTCTCCGGTGCGCGCGAACAGCAGCCGCAGGTAGTCGTGGATCTCGGTGACGGTGCCCACCGTCGAGCGGGGATTGTGGCTTGTCGCCTTCTGCTCGATTGAAATCGCGGGCGAGAGGCCTTCGATCAGGTCCACGTCCGGCTTTTCCATGAGCTGCAGGAACTGTCGTGCGTACGCCGAGAGCGACTCCACGTAACGGCGCTGGCCTTCGGCGTAGAGCGTATCGAAGGCGAGCGAAGACTTGCCGGAGCCGGACAGGCCGGTGATCACGATCAGCCGGTTTCGCGGCAGGTCGAGATTGACGTTCTTGAGATTGTGCGTGCGCGCACCGCGCACGCGGATGTACTCGGCGGCCGCGGTCGTTCCGGCCGTCTCGGAATCCCCTGCGGCTTCGGCCGGAAGACCGGTCCGAAGCCGGACTATGCTGGGACGCTGCGCCAATGTCGGCAGTAAGAAAAAGTAAACCTGCTAATATACCGAACTTCCTGGCCTTTTCCCAACCTTTCCAGTCTCCGTGGCGAGCGGCGAGCAATGAGCACGAAACCGGCGGCGCGCGGGGCGCAAGCCGACCGCCATTTGCCTTTCACCGCTCACCGTTCCATCGCGGCGCTCTGATGGAGCGGAGCGGCCGCATGAGCCCGGAAGAGCTGCGCGCGGCCCTCAGCCTGTCCAGCATTTTCGGCCTGCGCATGCTGGGAATGTTCGTCATCCTGCCGGTCTTTGCGATTTATGCGGAGAGCCTGCCGGGAGGGGACAATCTGACCCTCGTCGGGATCGCCCTGGGAGCCTACGGGCTCACGCAAGCGATGCTGCAAATCCCGTTCGGATGGTGGTCGGACCGCTATGGCCGCAAGCCGGTGATTTACGTGGGTCTCGCGATCTTTGCCGCCGGCAGCTTCGTCGCGGCACTGGGCACGCACATCTACGTAGTGATCGCGGGGCGAACGCTGCAGGGCGCCGGTGCGATTTCAGCGGCCGTCATGGCGATGACTGCTGATCTTACGCGCGACGAGCACCGCGCCAAGGCAATGGCGATGATCGGCTCTACCATCGGGCTGACGTTCGCGGCATCGCTCATACTGAGCCCGTGGCTCAACCGCCTGATCGGCGTCCCGGGTATCTTCGTGTTGACCGGCGTGCTGGTCATAGGGGCGATGGGGGTGGTCTACGGCCTCGTGCCCGACGTGCCTCGTCCGCGCTTGCGGCCCGATACGCGCGGCATCGAGCAATTTGGCGTCGTGCTCCGCAATCCGCAACTCGCCCGGCTCAACTACGGAGTTCTGGCGTTGCACGCCGTGCTGATGGCGTTGTTCGTTGCCGTGCCTCTGCAACTGCGCGCTGCCGGGCTGCCGGTCGACCGCCACTGGGCGATCTATCTGCCGGTCATGGTCGGGTCGTTCCTGCTGATGCTGCCGGCGATACTGGGCGCGGGAAGGTCGGAGCGGCTGAAAGCGGTTTTCATCGGGTCGATCGCCTTGTTGCTCCTGAACCAGGTGACGATGCCATGGATGGTGAGCGGCGTCTGGCCGATCGCGATCTTTCTGCTGGTGTTTTTTACCGCCTTCAACATCCTGGAAGCAACGCTGCCGACACTGGTTTCCAAAGCCGCTCCCTCCGGCGCGCGCGGCGTCGCGATAGGGGTCTTCACGAGCATTCAGTTCCTGGGCACTTTTCTCGGCGCCGCTGTCGGCGGTTTTCTATATGGAAGATGGGGAGCAACGGGGGTAGTCATCTTCGGTGCGGTGCTGCTCGTTATATGGCTGGTGGTGGCGTTCGGAACGCGTGTCGCGGCGCCGCCCGCATAGCGAAGGGATAGGTGGTCCGGGTCAAGAGCTTACTGCACGTACATGAAGTAAGCAGTAAGCAGTGAGCAGTAAGCAGGCGGTCTGCAGGTTTTTCCGTCCGCTGCCTATGGCTCACTGCCGTTCAGGCAACACGGAGAGCAAAGAGACGCATCTGATAGTAGACAGCACTGTTATCGACGAAGAGAATGTGCGCATCTCGGCGGGCGAAACGGTTTCCTGCTCACCGCTAACTGCTTACCACTCGAGGGGGTTCAATGGCTTCCGTAAACAAAGTGATCCTGATCGGCAATCTCGGGCGTGATCCTGAAGTGCGCTACATGCCCGAGGGCGGAGCGGTGACCAACATCAGCATAGCGACGACCGACACCTGGAAGGACAAGAGCGGCGAGAAACAGGAGCGCACCGAGTGGCACCGCGTGGCGTTTTTCGGGCGCCTGGCCGAGATCGCCGGCGAGTATCTCAAGAAGGGCAGCCAGGTCTACGTGGAGGGTGCGCTCCGCACCCGCAAGTGGCAAGACAAGGAAGGGCAGGAGCGCTACACCACCGAGATCGTCGCGAGCGAAATGAGGATGCTGGGCCGGCGCGAGGGTGGAGGCGCCGAGCCGATGGTCCGCGAGACCGCTACCGCTACCGCCTCATCCGGCGGCAAACCCGCGCCGAAGAAGGGTGGCGGCGGGGGGTTCGACAAGATGGACGACGACATCCCGTTCTGACCTGCGGTCAGAACGATGAAGCATGAGGGATGAAGGATGAGACATAACGCAGCGCGGAGAGAAATGAGGTCTCCCTCACCTTCCAGATAAAATGGGGCGCCGCGGCGCCCCTTTTTTATGCCGGGATGAGCTCGGGGGCGTTGTCAGGCGGACGGTCTTATTCTTCGCCGCGCGAACGAAAATCCCGCCAGACCGAGTCCCAGCAGGACGAGCGACGCCGGTTCCGGTACAGCCACCGCCGGTGCCGTCACGAACATGGTCACGAGCCCAGCTGCGCCATCCGACCTGCCGCTTGTCGCGTTGACGTTGTTGTCGATGTTGAACACCCGGCCGGTGACAGTGGAGGTGCTGATGGCATCGAACTGGGTCGTTTGCGCAGCCGTCGTCATGTCTACTTCGAGCAACAGGTCCCCCAGGTTCGGGTTGTAGGTGAAACCGGTCACGAAATTGATTCCGATATCGAAGGCTTTGGGACCTCCGGCGGGGCCCGTGAAGGCACTGCTGAGCGACAGAGCTCCGGAAAACACGGTTGTCTCGTTCGCGCCGATATTGGCGGCGTACGTCGTTGACAGCGTCGCGACGGTCAACGGGCTCGTCGACAGCTTGATCGTCACGCCGGGTATCGTGGCCGAGAACGCAGCACCGTCGCTGGCGTCGGGCCGGAAGCGCAAGCCCGAGATCGTCAGCGGCGACGCGCCGAACGCGCTCGCCGAGTAGATCTGCTGATAGCGCTGGGCGGTCAAACCGAAGAGGTCGATGTTGAAAGGAAAACCGTTGTTGGTATTGCCTTCCGCGGCGGCATTACCCCCAGGGACGATGACGTCGGCAAACGCGATCGGGGCTGTCGAAAGGGTGACGACAGCGACGACCATCGTTAAAGTAGCTTTCAGCAGGTCCCGCAGCATTTTTCCCTCCGCAAAGAGCGCAACTTCTAGTTTTTCGGAATAGTTACGTTGCTCCTAAAGCAATAAATGTGCGAGAATTACAAGTTGCTGTTTTATAGTAGTGTTTCTGTGCTGCGTTCAGAAGCCGTAACCGAAGTGTAAAAATTTCCGACACGGGCTACTAGCCCCGCACATCGTAGTAACCGTATTCCAGCGTCATCGCATCAAGAAGTTATACCGCAACCGCGGCCTCGTATCTCACACCATGAAATGAGGGCTGCAAACCCTACCGACAGCTACCCTCTCAGCAACCCGCATGCATGCCGTGCGATTACCAGCTCTTCGTTGGTTGGAATCACGCACAAGGGAATGCCGCTGTCGGGTCACTCCGGGATCGATTGCCCCGGAGCGCGTACCCATGACCAGACCGTCCATGGCGGTAAAGCCCATGGTGGTCGCGACGCTGAATCCGGGTGCGACGCCGATCCCCGAGGTAACGCCGCTTAACCCGCGCACCGGTTGGGACGAGGCCGTATAAAACGCGAACTTGATGCTCCGCTGCTACGGTCCGAAAGGCCGCTGGACCTTGCAATTTACCGTCCCGGCCCCATTTCGATAGTCGTCGCTAACCTTCTAAGGTATAATGGTTTTTTGGTCTGGAGGGCAGGATGCCGATTTACGAATACCGGTGCAGCGCGTGCGGATTTCAGAAGGACTTCCTGCAACGGCTGAACGAAGCGCCGCATACCAAGTGTCCGGAGTGCGGCAAGCGTACCTTCACCAAGCAGGTGACCGCTGCCGGATTTCAGCTGAAGGGCACGGGCTGGTATGCGACCGATTTCAAGAACAGCGGCGCGAAGCCCAAGGAGAAGGCGAAGGACGGGGGGGCCGAAGGTCCGGCCAAAGAAGCTCCCGCCAAAGAATCGTCCACTAAGGAGACGGCGACCAAGGAGTCGTCCACCAAGGAATCGTCCACGAAGGAATCCTCCAAGCAGGGTTCCAAAAGCGGTGCCGGCGCGAGCCAGGCGGGCAACTGATGCATCGCGCTAACGCCGCCTCAAAATGAAAAAGGGCTTCGTCAAGCGGTATTTCATAACCGGGCTCCTGATCTGGGTGCCGCTGGTGATCACGTTGTGGGTGCTCGACCTGCTGGTGAGCGCCATGGATCAATCGCTGTTGCTGCTCCCGGCCCAGTTCCACACCGAATCCTGGCTCGGCGTGCACATACCCGGCCTCGGCGTGCTGCTTACGTTGCTCATCGTTTTCATGACCGGTTTGCTGGCTACCAACATCATCGGCCAGCGGCTGGTGCGCTTCGGGGAGCGCGTGCTGGCGCGCATTCCCGTCGCCAATTCGATCTATCACGGCGTGAAACAGGTGAGCGATACGCTGTTTTCACCGGGCGGCCAGGCGTTTCGCAAGGCGCTGCTGGTGCAATGGCCGAAGGAGGGAATGTGGACCATCGCATTTCTGACGGGACAGCCCGGTGGCGACGTCGCGAACCATCTCAAGGGTGACTATTTGAGCATTTACGTGCCGACCACCCCCAATCCCACCGGCGGATATTTTGTCATGGTGCCGCGCTCGAGCGTGATCGAGCTCGACATGACGGTCGACGAAGCGCTCAAGTACGTGATTTCCATGGGCGTAGCGGTGCCGGCCGGTTCCGTCCGCAGGAGCAATCTCACTTCCGCGGCGCTGCCCCAGCAAAAAGCTGTGAACCAATAGGAAAGTGACGGGTGACCGGGTGACCAGTGGCCGGTAGCTCGAGTATCGTTCAGGGCTCTGTTCCATCACTCGCCACCCATCACCCGTCACCGGTTTCGCAAATGCGCAGCGAATATTGTGGCCTCGTCAATCGCGCACACCTCGGCAAGACGGTCACGCTCTGCGGGTGGGTGCACCGCAGGCGCGACCATGGCGGGGTGATCTTCATCGACCTGCGCGACCGCGAGGGCCTGGTGCAAGTGGTCTCCGATCCGGACCTCCCGGAGACGTTCAAGGTTGCCGAAAAGCTGCGCGGTGAATTCGTAGTTTGCGCGTCCGGCAGGGTGCGCGCCCGTCCGGAGGGGACGGTCAATCCCGACTTGCCCAGCGGCGAGATCGAGGTCCTGGCGCAGACGCTGGAAATCCTCAATGTTTCCCTGCCGCCGGTGTTCCAGATCGACGACGAGAACCTGAACGAGAACGTGCGGTTGGAGCATCGGGTGCTCGATCTGCGCCGTCCGTTCATGCAGAGAAACCTGCGGCTGAGATATCGCGCCGCGATGGCGGTGCGTCAGTTCCTGGATCGCATGGGATTCATCGACATCGAGACGCCGATGCTCACGCGCTCGACGCCGGAGGGTGCGCGTGACTACCTGGTGCCTTCGCGCGTGCACGCGGGCGAATTCTACGCGCTGCCGCAATCGCCCCAGCTGTTCAAGCAGATGTTGATGGTGGCGGGATACGATCGCTATTACCAGATCGTGAAGTGCTTCCGTGACGAAGATCTGCGCTCCGACCGCCAGCCCGAGTTTACCCAGATCGACATCGAGACCTCGTTCCTGGACCAGGGCGAGATCACGCGCATCATGGAGGAGCTCATCCGCAGCGTGTTCAAGGAGGTGCTGGACGTGACCCTGCCTGCGTTTCCGCGGCTGGCATACGACGACGTGCTCGCACGCTACGGGACGGACAAGCCGGATCTGCGCGTGCCGCTGGAAATGACCGAGCTCACCGATGTGATGAAGAACGTCGCTTTCAAGGTTTTCGCCGCGCCGGCCAACATGGCCGGCGGGCGCGTGGCCGGATTGCGAGTGCCGGGCGGTGGCGCGTTGAGCCGTGGCGAGATCGATGGCTACACCGAGTTTGCGAAAACCTACGGGGCCAGAGGTCTCGCGTACATCAAGGTGAACAACGCGAGCGAGTTGAACGAAACCGGGCTCCAGTCCCCCATCGTCAAGAACCTGTCCGAGGCGGCGCTGAAAGCCGTGGTCGAGCGTTCGGGGGCTCGGGACGGCGACCTCGTCTTCTTCTGCGCTGACCGCGCCAAGGTAGTGAATGACGCGCTCGGCGCGCTGCGCGTGAAGATCGGTCACGAGCGTGGTCTCGCCCAGTCCGGCTGGAAGCCGCTGTGGGTTCTCGATTTTCCGATGTTCGAGTGGGACGAGGAGGAAAAGCGCTGGAATGCCATGCATCACCCGTTTACCGCGCCCGCCGATGGCCATGAAGACCTGCTTCGCACCAATCCGGCCGCGGCGCGCGCCAAGGCGCACGACATGGTGCTGAACGGCTGGGAGATCGGCGGCGGCTCGGTGCGCATCCACCGCAGGGAGGTTCAGGCCAAGGTCTTCGAGGCGCTGGGGATCGGGCCGGACGAGGCGCAGGAGAAATTCGGCTTCCTGCTCGAAGCGCTGCAGTATGGCGCGCCGCCGCACGGCGGCATCGCGTTCGGGCTTGACCGGATCGTCGCGTTGATGGCGGGTGTGGATTCGATCCGCGACGTGATCGCGTTTCCCAAGACGCAGCGCGCGCAATGCCTGCTCACCCGTGCTCCGAGCCCGGTGGACGAGAAGCAGCTGCGGGAGCTGCACATCCGCCTGCGGCAGTAAACAGCGGACCAGTTGTCGGGTCCGCGTCATCGTGAATTTACGGGTTGTTCTTTGGGCGCTCCTGTTTTCCCTCCCCGGCTTCGTCTATGCGCAGCGGCCGGCGGCGGTGCCCGAAATTGCGGTCGCCGCGCTGCCTCCGGAAGCGCGGGAGACGCTCCGGCTCATCGAGCAGGGCGGGCCGTTTCACTACGAGCGCGATGGCACGGTATTCGGGAATTTCGAGCGGCTGCTGCCGCAGCGCGAGCGCGGCTATTACCGGGAGTACACTGTAAAAACTTCCGGAGTGAAAGGCCGCGGCGCCCGCCGCATCATCGCCGGCCGGCAGGGCGAGTTCTATTACACGGATGACCACTACAAGAGCTTCAGGCGCATACGGGAATGACTTCCGACGAGCGCGGGGTGACGAATGGCAGGTAGTTCAAAAGCCTTCCCGTCGGGCGTGTATCTTGCCCCGGACGATTTGACCGCTTCGCGTGCGGCGGCCGGGCGCGCGGAAATTGCGTCCCGGGATATCAATCTGGAGCGCGTCGCGAGCAAGAGGGAATTTCTCGCGGCATGCGCGAGAGCCTTGCGCTTTCCGAAGACGTTCGGCGGAAACTGGGACGCGCTGGCCGATTGCCTGAAGGACTTGTGCGCCGATTCCTTCATTAACTGCCGCAATTGCGCGAGCTTCGCGGAAGCGGCTCCCGACGACTACGCCACGGCGCTTGAAATCTTCCAGGATGCCGCAAGCTACTGGAGAGCGCGCGGCAGCGTATTCGCTGTGCTGGTGGACGCCGAAGCGCAGGGCGTACGCTTGGCGCGCTTTCCTGCGCCGAACGGCCGGATCTGACGACGGCGGGCACGTTGGCTTACAAGATTCCGGTATCGGTCCTGGTCGTAGTCCATACGCCTGACCTGCAGGTGCTTCTGCTGGAGCGCGCGGATCGTCCGGGGTTCTGGCAGTCCGTGACCGGCAGTCAGGACGAGGGTGAGACGCTCGTGCAGACCGCGGTGCGCGAATTGAAGGAGGAAACGGGAATCGAAGCGGAGCATCATGCGCTGACCGACTGGGGCAGGCAAAACCAGTACGAGATCTACCAGCGGTGGCGCAATCGTTACGCGCCGGGCGTTACCCACAACACGGAGCACGTGTTCGGGCTGCTCGTGCCGGAGCCGTTGCTGGTCACGCTGGAACCGCGGGAGCACCTGCGTTACGAGTGGCTGCCATGGCGTGCCGCCGCTGAAAAGGCATTTTCCTGGAGCAACGCGGATGCGATCAGAGAGTTGCCGCAGCGGATGTCGGCAAGGTAATAACCTCGTCCAGTTTACGGACTTTGCGAACTTCCTGGGAAATTTTTGTCATACTTAACAAGGTTTGGATGCAGTCTGCGACAGCTTGCACCGAACGGAAAATCGCTGGCGGGTTTTTGGATACAATTAAGCGGATTCCCAGGAGAACCGTGATGGAAACAGCCACGATCACCTTCGATCATTTCAAGCCCCTCGCCGACGATGCATGCGAGCGACGCATACTCGCCGCGAAAGCCAAGCTCGGTGGTCAGGCGGTCGTATTGGGCCACCACTATCAGCGGGCCGATGTCTATAAGCACGCCGACCTTACCGGCGATTCGCTCAAGCTCTCGAAGCTCGCCGCGCAGACCGACGCGCGGAATATCGTGTTCTGCGGCGTGCATTTCATGGTCGAAGTCGCGGACATCCTGTCCAAACCCGAGCAACTCGCGATCCTTCCTGACCTCGCCGCCGGCTGCTCGATGGCGGACATGGCGAGCCTGCCGAAAGTCGAGCGCGCATGGCGCGAGATCGCGCGGGTGCTCGACCCGGATCAGCACGTGACGCCGGTGACTTACATCAATTCGGCGGCCGACCTGAAAGCTTTCTGCGGCGAGCACGGCGGCATCGTGTGCACCTCCTCCAACGCGCGGGAAATCCTGCAGTGGTCGTTCGCGCGGCGTGAAAAAGTGCTGTTCTTTCCCGATCAGCACCTGGGACGCTGGACCGGCTATCTGATGGGCATATCGCCGGCCGAGATGCCGGTGTGGGATCCGGATGAGGAGATGGGCGGGCTCACGCCGCAGCAGATCAAGCTGGCAAAGGTGCTGCTCTGGAAAGGACATTGCTCGGTGCATCAGATGTTCCAGCCGCAGCACATCGTTCGCTGGCGCGAGCAGAATCCGAGCGGCATGGTGATCTCGCATCCCGAGTGCAAGTTCGACGTGTGCAAGCTGTCCGACTACGTCGGCTCGACCGATTTCATCATCAAGACCGTCGCCGCGAGTTCCCCGGGTACCCGCTGGCTGGTCGGGACGGAGCTCAATCTGGTCAACCGGATAGCCGAGCAATTCAGGTCGCAAGGCAAGGTGGTGCAGTTCATGGCGCCGACGGTCTGCATGTGCTCCACGATGGCGCGCATCGATCCCCAGCACCTCGCGTGGACCTTGGAAAATCTCGTGGCCGGCAAGGTCGTCAATCAGATCAAAGTGCCGCCGCACGAAGCGGCGCTGGCCCGCATCGCGCTCGACCGCATGCTTGCGGTTTCATAGAGGTCGTTCTCCCAGCGCCCGGCACTTGCCGCAGCGCCTGTGGCCCCCGCACTCCGCCGCGCGCTGCTGCTGCTGTGTTTGTGCGTCTGCGGCCCGGGGCGGGCCGCAGACATGGTGGTCAGCGCTACCCGTGACGGCGATGTACTGCTGATCCACGCGAGCGCCGACTTCGAAGGCACGATAGCCGGTGCCTGGCAGGTCCTCACCGATTATGATCATCTCGCGGACTTCATTCCGAACATGCGCATGAGCCGGGTGATCGCCCGCACGCAAAGCGGCATCTCCCTCGAACAAAAGGGTGAGGCGCGATTGCTCTTGTTCAGCTATCCGATCGAGGTGACGCTCGCCGTGACCGAGACGCCATACAGCAAGGTGGTTTCGCGGGCCGTGGCCGGAAACTTCAAGGAAATGTCCGGCACCTATACGCTGGAATCGCAGGACGGCCGCGTGCGCCTGCGCTACGCGGGACGCATGATGCCGGATTTCTATGTGCCTCCCCTGATCGGCACCTGGGTGCTGCGCCGCAACGTCGAGGTCACTTTCGGCGCGCTGGTCGACGAGATCGTCAGGCGGCAACGGGCTGCGCCCCCCGAAGCGAGCGGCAAGCAGTGAGCAGTGGGCAGTGAAGAGCGAACCCAAAGGCTGCCATTGCGTTCCGATAACACGAGATCGGCGAAGCCTGCGGTTCATCGGCCTTTCCTGCTTACCGCTTACCGCTCACCGCTTGCTGGCGCTGCTGGCGGTGGTTTTCCTTGCGGGATGCGCCGCGGTGCCTGCGTCGCGAGACGACCGCGCGGCATGCACGGAAGTCTTCCGTCGCGTCGATGAAGCCGTCAGCCGGGCCCAGGTCGCCGACGGAATGCTCGCGCGGGTCGCGGATTTCCCCCACCTGAGAGTGAACCGCTTTCTGGCGAGCTATTCCCCGGAAGACCTGACCGACGAGCAGTTTGCGGAATGGCTGAACCGCATGACGGCGGCCGGAATCGACAGCTATGGCGTCGAGCTCGCCAATCTCGGCGCTGACCGGGCGGAGGAGCTGGCCCATGAGCTGTGGGGTATCGACGCGCGTTACGCGTGGCCGCAGCCTGCGATCGCGGAGTGCGCTGAGCGGCTGGCAGCGTGGGACAGAGCGGATCCCGAGCGGCGCGCCGCGCTGCGCAAGGCGGCCAGTGTCCCGGACGACTACGTCACTTGGCAGCGCATCGTCGGGCTG
The DNA here is from genome assembly GCA_035259205.1 of Burkholderiales bacterium. GTDB lineage: Bacteria > Pseudomonadota > Gammaproteobacteria > Burkholderiales > SG8-41 > SG8-41. Next base: position 23,119 of record DATFWO010000269.1, read on the forward strand.
TACTGGATCACCCGGGTGCCGTTCGCGGCAGGTATACGCCGCTGGGAGGACGAGATGCGCGCGGTTTACGCACAATCCCTAGACGCGCTCCCGGTGAAGGGCAGGCTCCAGACGTATGTTCCGCCCGAAGGATGGCTCACCCGCGAGCAGATCACGGCCCTGCTTGCGCGAGCTTCGGCCAACGCCCTCGGCATCCCCGATCCCCGCCGGGACGACCTCGAGTTGCTGTTCCGTGTTTTCGCTCCTGAATTTGTGGTCGATATTGCTGGCGATGCGGACGAGCCCGGGGAGCTGGGCTGGGGAAGGTCTGATACGCCCGAGATCTTGTCCAGGCGGCCGGTGGTATATCGCCGGATGTCGCACGCGCGTTATGCCGGGCAGCCGCTGCTGCAGCTCAACTACTCGATATGGTTTCCGGCTCGCCCGAAGGCGTCCGAGCGGGATCTGCTCGCGGGCAAGCTCGACGGCGTCCTGTGGCGTGTTACCCTGGGGCCGGACGGCGCGCCGTGGGTGTACGACTCGATTCACCTGTGCGGCTGCTACCATCTGTTCTTTCCCACTGTACGGGCCGCGCCCAGGGCGCAGCAGGACACGCTGGACGAGACTGGATTCGCGCCGCAAACTCTTCCTCGATTCGAGCCCGACATGCGAGTGGTGCTGCGGCTGGCGTCGGGTACGCACTATCTCGAACGGGCGACGTACGCAAAAGCGCAGGCACGGAGCGGGATCGAGTATGCATTTGCGGAGGACGATACACTGCGCTCGCGGCCGCTGCCGGATGGCGGGCGCCGCAGCGTGTTCCGCTCCGACGGCATCGTGCCCGGCAGCGAGCGGGACGAGCGCTACTGGTACTGGCCGATGGGCGTGCCTGAGCCGGGCGCGATGCGGCAATGGGGCAGGCACGCGACCGCTTTTGTCGGCAGGCGGCACTTCGACGATCCGGGCCTGATCGAGCGCTACTTCGAATTCGGCGACCGGTGAGCAGTGACTGTGAGCAGCAGACGACGACAAATGACAAGCTCTCTCGACGTTGCTTCCGTGGTTGATCGCCGATCACCAGTCACGGCCCACTGGTCACCGGGGTAAAGATGCAGACGCTGCGCGTTGCGACGTACAACATCCACAAGGGCTTCTCGTTCCTGAACCAGAGGCTCGTGATACACGAGCTGCGCGAAAACCTGCGTGCCCTGGGAACGGATCTCGTATTTCTCCAGGAAGTGCACGGCGCCAACGATCGGCACGCGGCACGGTTCGAGAACTGGCCGGCCGCCCCCCAATACGAGTTTCTCGCGGATACCGTGTGGAGCGAATACGCGTACGGCCGGAACGCGGTATACGACGAGGGACATCACGGGAACGCGATCCTGTCGCGTTTTCCGATCGCGCGCTGGGACAACGAAGACGTGTCCTCCCATGGCTACGAAAGGCGGGGGCTGCTGCATTGCGAGATCCGTCCGCCGGGATGGCCGGAGGCGCTGCATTGCGTTTGCGTGCACCTCGGACTGTGGGGCCGTCATCGAGGCCAGCAGATCGAGAAGCTGAGGCGCCGCATCGAGCGACTCGTGCCGCCCACGGCGCCGCTCGTCGTTGCGGGGGACTTCAACGACTGGCGCTACCGTGTGACGCATCAGCTTGCGCATCCACTCAATCTGCACGAAGTGTTCGAGCTGATGAAGGGGCGGCCGGCGCGCAGCTTCCCCGCGGCGCTCCCGGTGATGTCCCTCGACCGGATCTATGTGCGCGGCCTCAGGGTCGAGGACGCGCACGCGCATCACGGCCGGGTCTGGGCACGCATTTCCGATCATGCCGTGCTTACCACGACGCTGACGCTCCTCTAATGGAGCTCGTCGACGGCAACCGCATCACACTCCTCGAAAACGGAGTGGAGTATTTTCCCGCTCTCGGACAGGCGCTCGACGCGGCGCGCCGCGAGATCCACCTCGAGACCTACATCTTCGAAAGCGACGGCACCGGGCGGGCGATCGCCGCGGCCCTGGCACGCGCGGCAAAGCGCGGCGTCTCCACCCATGTCATGGTCGACGGCTTCGGATCGCAGAACCTGAGCCGCGATCTGATCGACGGGATGCAGGCCGCAGGCGTTCATTTTCTCGTCTATCGCCCGCAGGTCTCGCCGTGGACGTTCAAGCGCTCGCGGCTGCGGCGGCTGCACCGCAAGCTCGCGGTAATAGACGCGCAAACCGCTTTCGTCGGCGGCATCAACATCCTGGACGATGCGGACGCCGTGCGCGGCATCCCCCCGCGCTTCGATTATGCGGTGCGGGTGGAAGGCCCGCTCGTCGCGGGCATATATCCGCTCGTGAAGCGCCTGTGGAAGCTCGTCTCGGCGACGCAGCTGCGGGCGCGGCGGCCGGAAACGTCCTCGCTCGTGCCGGACCTGGTGCGGCGGGGGAACCAGCGCGCGGCCTTCCTGGTGCGCGACAATATCGGACATCGCCGCGAGATCGAAGAGGCCTATCTCGAGGCGATCGAGCGGTCGCGTTCGGAGGTGCTGATCGCGAATGCGTACTTTTTCCCGGGACTTTCCTTCCGGCGGGCCCTGATGGACGCAGCCGCGCGCGGGGTGCAGGTCAAGCTCCTGCTGCAGGGGCGCGCCGAATATGTGCTTCTCTACTACGCGTCGCGCGCTCTCTACGGGGCGTTCCTCGAAGCCGGCATTGAGATCCACGAGTACTTCAGGAGCTTCCTGCACGCCAAGGTAGCCGTGATCGACCGGCACTGGAGCACCGTGGGCTCATCCAACATCGATCCGTTCAGCCTGGTGCTTGCGCGCGAAGCGAACGTCGTGGTCGAGGATTCCGCCTTCGCGGAGCGGCTGCGGGGCAGTCTCGTGCGGGCGATGGACCAGGACGCGACGCAGTTGAAGCACGAACGGTGGTCGCACCAGCCGCTGCCGGTACGCATCGCGACCTGGGCGTGCTACGGGGTCACGCGCTTCCTGACGGGCGTGTTCGCCTACGGCCGGGCGGGGGAATACGCCTAGGGACGGTGAGCAGTGAGCGGTGAATAGTGAACGGTGAACAGCGAAGGGCAGCCGATCGGCTGCCCTGCACTACTCGTCACCCGTCACTCATCACCCATCACCGGTTCTAATAGCGGTACTGATATCCACCCGTATTGCCCGACGGGGCGGGCGGTGGTTGTGGCGGGTAGTTATAGCCCGGAGGAGGCAGAGGAGCACTCGTCGACACCTCGCGCACGTTCGAACCCGCCGGGGCGGCAGGAGGAGGGCTAGCTGGCGGCCCGTCCGCGATGCCCACTGCGACGCGAACGACGCTGCCCGGGTTGTAGGGCATGGTCGTCGTGATGTCGCGCCCGTTGTAGCGATAGACCACGTTGTAGCCCTTCACCACCTCGCGCACCGTCTCGACTGTGCGGCAGCGCTGCACCGGCTGAGTGCCCGCGGTCTGAGCGTCCGAATTGCCGACGCGATCCCCGATAATGGTCCCGGCTATGGCGCCGGCAGCGGTGGCCGCCGCCCTGCCGCTGCCGTGTCCCACCTGATTGCCGATCACCGCGCCTGCCACGCCGCCCACAACAGGTCCCACGAGGCTGCGATCTCGTGGGGGCGCTGGAGCGCTCGCCGGCTCGGTGAAGCACTCGGTGCGCGGCTCGCTGACGCGCTCGATGATCGGCGTAGCCGCGATGACCTGCGCCGTATCGGTGTAATCCGGGGCCGCGATACCGGCATCGGCCATTGCCAGCAGTATCGCAGCGGAAATCGCTATCTTCATGGCCCTGCTTCCTCCGCTTTTATCGCTCGGTCCGCGCGCTTGCGGTTGCGCGGTTGCTCGACGGCGCCCATTTAATACCAGGACGCCGTAACGGCGCTATGACCTTTACACACATTTACAAAATTCCGGGCGCCGCACGTCCACGTGAATCAATTTGGTGCAGCGAACGGCACGGTTTGATCGACATTGGCGCATCTTATCACGGGCGCGCACCTCGGTACCGAGTTAACATGTTGATTACTATCGGTTTCGATTTCTGGCATCGCTCTTGCTCGAGCCGCGCAGCGAAGGCACGGGAGGCTTTCCCGTCCTTCTTCCTCCTTTGGTACGTTCCGGGCGCGACTCGAGTCGCGCCCGCTTTTTTTGGGCGCTAGCTCACCCGAATCGACGGGAGCGTGGTATCCGGCCGCGCAGGAAATTACGGTCTCGGGCAGACATTGGATGCGGGGCCTCTGGAAAAAGGCGCATCGATGCCTCATGTTACGATGACCCGTCTCCATATCCGCTGTGACCATGGCTTTCCA
>DATFWO010000270.1:0-7530 GCA_035259205.1 Burkholderiales bacterium
CTTGCCCATCGGGCCATCGAAGCGCCGCGACGCGCCGACCAGCGGCCCGAGCGCGCCCGCATATTCGCTCAGCAACGCGAGCACGATCACGATGCCGATCCACAGCGGCGAGAACGGCGGCAGCAGCGCGAACGGCAGATAAAGCGCGGTGTCGGAAACGGCGTCGGACAATTCGTTGAGATATGCGCCGAGCCGGCTCTTCCCGCCGAACTCGCGCGCCATCATTCCGTCGATGGCGTTGAACGCCATGCGCACGAACATCCAGACCGGAATGAGCAGGAACCATCGAGGGTCGGAGAGCATCTCCGCGACAAGCGCTCCCACCGCAACCGAGATGAAGGTGGTCGCGATCGTGACCTGGTTTGCGGTGACGCCGATGCCCGCGAGCGAGCGGGCGAACGGACGCAGCGAAGCCTGAAACTGCGGTTTCAGCGTGTGGAGCGACAAGCCGCCCCCAATGCGCTACGCCGCCGGCGCACTGCCGCGCCGCCGGCCGATCCACCAGCCGACCAGCAGGCCGACGAGCAGGCACAAGGCTGCCCCGACGAGGCCATTGCGAACCAGGGTGTTCTTCACCTTGGTGAGCACCGGATTGTCCAGGTTGTTGGTTCCGAAATGGATGGCGCGGAGGCGCCACTTGCCGTCGGTATCGCGGATCATCACCGCGGTCCAGCGAGTGACGAAGTCGAACACGTCGCCGTCCTTCGCTTCGTAGTGCTCGAGCGCCTTGCCGCGCACCAGGCCCCAGCTCTTGTCGGGGGACAGCTCGGTCAACTTGTCGGCGTCCATCTTCATTTCCATCTTCCGCATGTAGCCTGTCGGCCCGAACCACTCCTTGAAGTAGCTGGAGACATCGGCGCGGCTGGACATCACTTCCTGCGTAATGCTGGTTGCCTCGATATTCTCGGTGAGAAACGGCAGCATCCTGTCGTACTGGCCGGTGTTGAAGGCGGTAACGACTTCACGCAGCAATCCGCGCAACTCCTCGTGAATCGCGTGGTCGGGCTCCTCGGCTGCCCAGGCGAGCGGCGCCGCGCATAGCACCACGAGCGTCAACACAACGCGGAGAAATTTCATGCCATGCTCCCTCTGATCTGTGGGCGCGCCCGAGCATCGACCCGTGCTCTTTGACCGGCCGCCGCGCCAACCGTCGCCATGCCCCGCACGGCGAAACCGACGACGGATGGGTTCGCATAATTCTCACCCAATCGCGTACGATGCGCACGGCCTTCCAACGCAGGGAGGCGGCGGGGGGCCTTACCGGCATTCCCCTTCTGTCATGAGGGGCGGCGCGCGAATGGCCGCCGGGCCGGCGAAGCAGGCTACTGGCGCCCTCCAGCCAGGAACGGCTTCAAGGCAGTCCAGATGAAATCATTCGCCGGGGTAGGGATGCCGTGCTCCCTTCCCAGCTCCCTCACTCGTCCACCCAGCCACGGATACTCCAGGCGATTGCCCGCCACCAGGTCGACCGCCATGGAGGGCATCACCATCGGCGGCGAGGTACGCGCGCGCGCGAGCCGGGCCTCCGCCTTCTCCGGCGGTAGGGAAATGCCGACCGCACGCCCCGCCGCAACGGCTTCGTTGAATACCGCGGAGTAGAGCGCCCAGCAGTCGTCGTCCTTTTGCACGACACCCATCGGCGACCGGAGCAGTGCGCACAGCGAGCTGTTCGCAACCAGGCCGATGAACTTGTCCCACAGCACGGCGGGTCCGTCGGTGCCGATCTCGACCGGAACACCCGCGGCCGCGAAGGTCTCCTTGACCTTGAGCAACCTGGCGGACTCACGCCCCGACGCCTCGGCCACGGTGAACCCGTACTGGGGATTTTTTTGACGGATTACGCCGGGCTCCTCGATGGCGGCGTTCATCGACGCGGATCCGTAGACGACGTGCTCCCAGCCGAGAGCCTTGGCGAGTATCCCCGGCGCATCGATGCCGTTCTGGACGGGAATGACGGCGGTGTCTGTCCCCAGCAGCGGCTTGAGCGTCGGCGCCAGCGCTTCGAGAGCCCACATCTTCGCGGTCACCACAACGACGTCGCAGGCCCCGATCGCACGCGGATCGGTCTCAGCTTGAATTTCGACGCTGAATCGACCAGTCGGTGTAATCAAAGCCAGTCCATTTTTCCTGATCGCCGCCAGGTGCCGTTCGGTCACCAGCAGACTGACATCGACTCCCGCCCGCCGCAGCACCGCAGCAAGCAGGCCTCCTACTCCACCGGCACCCACTACGCAAACCTTCATTGAAAACCTTTCTTGAAAAGAGCGTCTCAGATAGAGCGTCTCAGATAAAGCGTCCCAGATAAAGCGACCTGCAAAATTCCCCTCCTGCCAGAGGAGGGGTGTCACCGAAGGTGACGGGGTGGTGGGAGCACCAAGTCGGACCGGGCGCGCGGAAACCCGCAGTCTGTCACCAAATTGTCGCAAAACGTTCATGCGCCGATGGCAAAGTCGTAACCATCCCGATGCGGCCCTTTGCAGGAAGGCCTCTCATGCAACGCCTCGTAAGCCTTGCTCTGCCGGTGCTCGTGCTTGCGGGCGCCTCCGTCCATGCCCAAGAGGGCTCGATTCGCGTCGGCGGATCGACTACGGCGCTGCCGATCATCTCCAGTTGCGCTGCGCACTTCATGGAGAAGTATGGCTCGTGGGACAAGGCCGACTCGAGCCTGGCGAAAGAACAGGCGGTGGTCTACGTCACGGGCGGTGGGTCAGGCTTCGGCGTAAAGGGACTCATGAACGGGACGATCGACCTCGGCCTGGTGTCGCGCGATCTCAAGGACTCCGAAATCCAGGCGCTCGGCGGCCCGGTGGCGCACGTGTTCGCTCGCGACGCCGTCGCCATCGCCACCAACACTTCGAACCCGCTTGCCAAGACGAAACAGGAGTTCACCACCGAAGAGCTCGCCGCGGTGTTCTCCGGTCAAAAGGACCGCTTCTCGCAGATCGACGGGCGGCTGCCTGCCAAAGCCGTCGTACTGCTCACCCGCGACGCCAGCGGCGGCGTGACAGAGATCTTCCAGGAGCGCGTAATGAAGCAACAGCGGCTCGCCGCCTCGCGCCTGCAGTTCCCCTCGACGGCGGCGCTCATCAAGAAGCTCGAGACCAACGATTCCGCCATCGCGTTCGTGTCTGCGGGCGCCGTGGGCGGCGATGGGCAGTTGCGCACCTACGCGGTCGACGGGGTGATGCCCACCCAGGAGAACATCGTAAACGGCAAGTATTCGCTGAATCGCCCGATGCTGATCGTTGCCAGGCCCAGCCCTCCGCGCCGGGCGCAGCTGTTCATCGACTACGTGCTCGGCGACTGCCAGGCAACCGTGAAAGAGATGGGATTCGTGCCGGTGCGCGCGGCGAAGCCGTAGATGCGCCGCACGTCCCTTGCCGATGCGGCGCTGAGACAGGGCTCGCTCGTCGCTCTCACGGGCGCGGTCCTGCTGCTCGCGCTCGTCGTGGGCTACATCTTCTGGGAATCGCGGATTCCGCCATCGAGCGACGTGTCGCTGGCGGGCTTCCTGCTCTTCGATCGCTGGGACCCGACCGGCCAGCCGCACCGGCTTGGCATCGGCCACGCCTGGATGGCGACGCTCCTCATCGTCGGCCTCGCCGTGGCGCTGGCCACGCCGCTCGCCATCGCCATCGGCATCTTCATGGCCGAGGTCGCGCCCCCGGCGGCGCGCGCAGTTGCCGAGCCGGCGTTGCAGGTCCTCGCGGGCGTGCCAGCCGTGGTCTACGGCTTCGTCGGCTGCGCGACCCTGGTGCCGCTGATGGAGCTCTGGCTCCCGACCGGGGAGACGGTGCTGTGCGCGGCGCTGGTCCTGGCGCTCATGGTCCTCCCTTTCATCGCTGCCACCGCTGCCGAATCGTTCTCGCTCGTCGCGCGCGAGCTGCGCCTCGCCGGCCTCGCGCTCGGTGTCAGCCGCTGGTACGCGTTCTCGCGCATCACGCTCCGGAAGGCGGCCCCGGGCCTGATCGCCGGAATCATACTCGGCACGGGCCGCGGCCTGGGAGAGACTCTCGCCGTGCTGATGCTGTCCGGCAACTCGCCGGTCGTGCCGGACAGCCTGATCGGGCGGGGACAACCGCTGACCGCCCTGATCGCGACCGATCTCGGGGAGTCCGCGATTCATTCGGACCGCTACTACGCGCTCTTTTCGGCGGGGCTGCTGCTGATGGTGAGCGTAATCGCCATCAACGCTCTGGTGGGACAACTGAAACGGAGATTGCTCGGTGCCGGGCAGAACTGATTCCCCCGCGAGCGTTCTTCCGGCGCGCCGCGCGACCGGTGGGAGTGTCCATCGCCGCACCCGGGCGAGCGATGCGATGTATTGCGCGCTCGCCTGGAGCGCCGGCGCGTTCGGCGTGCTGGTGCCCGCCGCCATCATCGGCTACCTCGTGTGGCACGGCCTCGCCGCGGTAACGTGGGAGTTTCTCTTCAGCGTGCCGCGCGGCAGCTCGCTCGACGGCACCGGCGGCATCTGGCCTGCCATCAAGGGCAGCCTTGCCCTTGCCGGGCTGGGCCTTGCCTTCGCGCTTCCCTTCGGGATCGGCGGCGGCATCTACCTGGCGGAATTCAACCGCTCTGCCGCCGTGGAGCGGGTCGCCCGCTTCTGCGTCGAATCGCTCGCAGCGGTGCCCGGACTGGTCTACAGCATGTTCGGCTACGCGTTGCTGGTCGTCGCGTTTCAATTCAAGATCTCGCTCATCGCGGGCGCAGTGACGCTCGGCTTCGTAATGCTTCCGTTGATACTGATCGGAACCCACGAGGCGCTGCGCGCCGTGGACCCCGCGCTGCGGGAAGCAGCGCACGCCCTGGGCGTTTCGCATGCCTATCTGCTGCGGCGAGTCGCGTGGCCGATCGCGTGGCCTGCGGTGGCGACCGCGATCGTCCTCGCGGCAGTCCATGCGCTGGGGGCCGCGGCCCCGTTGCTCTACACGGCGGCGACCGTGTTCACCAAGGAGCCTCTCGGACTATTCAAGCCGGTGATGGCATTGCCCACACATCTCTATTTCGTTACGAGCGAAATCGGCGCCAGGCCCTATGCATTCGGCACCGCCCTGGTGCTCGCGGTGCTGATCGTCATGGTGTCGGTGGTGGTGCTCGCGCTCAAGCGGCGCAGGGAGGTCTAGCATGGACCTGGCGGTTCCCTCGCTCGCATCCGCGCAGCGCGCGTCCCCGGCGGACCACGCCCTCGAGGCGCGCGGCCTTACGGTGTGCTACCACGGCACACCGCGCCTACGCGACGTCAGCGCCACATTTTCGCGGCACTGCATCACCGCGATACTCGGGCCGTCGGGCTGCGGCAAGTCCACCCTGCTGCGCGCCCTGAACCGCACCTTGGAGCTGGTGCCCGGCGCGAGCGTCGCCGCCGGCACCGTGCTGCTCGATGGGACGGATGCCTACGATGACGGCGTTTCCCCCGGGTGGGTGCGCACGCACGTCGGCATGCTGCAGCAGAAACCGACGCCGTTCCCGATGTCTATCCTCGACAACGTCCTCTTCGGCGCCCGCTATCACGGACTCGCCGGCGGACCCGACCACGCCCGCCGACAGCTGGAACGGGTCGGGCTGTGGGACGAAGTGAAGGACCGGTTGCATCTTTCCGCGCTGGCGTTGTCGGGCGGCCAGCAGCAGCGCCTGTGCCTCGCGCGCACGCTCGCGGTGCTGCCGTCGATCGTGCTGATGGACGAGCCGTGCTCGGCGCTCGATCCGCGCGCGACCGCCGTGATCGAAGACCTCGTGCGCGAGCTGGCGCGCGACTTCACCATCGTCATCGTCACGCACAACGTCGCCCAGGCGCGCCGCATCGCCGATCGCTGCCTCTTCATGCAGGAGGGAGAGATCATCGCGGCGGGTTCCCGGGAGGACATGCTGCTCGAGCCGCGTCACCCCGCGGTGCGCGACTTCGTGACCGGCGCCATCGGATAACGCACAAGGAGAACGCACCATGGATTCGAGCTTTCAACAACAGCGCATCGTGATCGGGATGATCGACGGCTTCGGCGTCGACTATTCGGCCGCGCAGCCCATGCCGGCGTTTCAGCACATGGTCGATGCCGGCTTGCGGCGCGACGTCAGGGCGATCATGCCGACCGTCACCAACGTCAACAACGTCTCGATCAGCTGCAGCGCGCTGCCGAGCGAGCACGGGCTCACCGGCAACTCGTACTATAACGAGCAGACCGGCGAGGCCGACTACATGGAGAGCGCCGATTTCCTGCTCAAGCCCACGATCAGCCAGCGCGCCTCGAGGCACGGCGTCAAGTCGGCACTGCTCACCTGCAAGAAGAAAACCATCAATCTCCTCGCGCGTGGCACCGACATCGCGGTCGCCGCCGAGGCGCCGCCCGCCGCCTTCGTCGAGCGCTACGGCGCTCCTCCCGATATCTACAGCCGCGAGATCAACTACTGGCTGTGGGAGGTGGCGGTCGATCTGCTGAGGACGCGGCGCGACATCGGGATGCTCTACGTGCACACCACGGATTACCCCATGCACATGTGGGCACCCGACCGCGAGGAATCGCAGGAGCATCTGCGGCGCCTCGATGCGTTGATCGGGGAGGCCGCCGACGCCGCCCCCGACGCGGCGTTCCTTCTGACCGCGGACCACGGCATGAACTACAAGAAGCGTTGCTGGGATCTCGACAAGGCGCTGGGTTCGCGCGGCGTTCCGGTCCGCTACGCCCTGTCCGCCGAGAAGGACCGCTACGTCAAGCACCACCGCACCTTCGGCGGCACCGCCTACGTGTGGCTCAACTCCATCGACGATGTCCCGCTGGTCAGGCAGCGCATTCTGCAGCTCGACGGGATCGAAGCGGTGAGGACGCGCGAGGAGGCCGCACGGGAGTTCGCGCTGATGCCCGAGCGCATCGGCGAGCTCGTGGTCACCGGCGACCGGGACACGGTATTCGGCGAGCTTGCGGGCGAGCACGAGGCGCTCGAGGCGAGCTACCGCTCGCACGGTTCGCTGCACGAATCCGACGTGCCGCTCGTTATCTACAACCACAAGGGATCCACGCCGCCCGCGGAGCGGTTCACCCGCAACGCCGATCTTGCGCATTTTCTCTTTCCCTGAGCAGGCACTTGGGGACAGACCACCAAGCCATATCAATCAAGCATCACGACCAGCGCTTAAGCAGGCGCCTTTGTGAATCAGCGACCGGCCAAGCGGGCGGCCCCGGTATGACTGCCTATTGCTTCCTGCCGGTCGTGGGTCTACGCTGGTGGAATACCACCAGCTGTTCTGGATCGTCAGCAGCCGTTTGAATTTCCAAGGAGCGAGCTATGATGCAATTCAGCAGCAAATTCCGCTTGCGGATCGAGGTCGGTCTGGGCATTGCCTGCGCTCTGCTTGCTGCGCTTACTGCGGCCGTGCCGGACTGGTTCGAAGTGCTCTTCGCGTTCGAGCCCGACAAGGGTAGCGGTGAAGCAGAGTGGCTCCTGGTAACAGCCCTCGCTGTTGTCGCCGTGGTCTGCGGGATCCTGGCGCGCGCCGAGTGGCGCAGACTGCGCACCGGATAGGTATCCCGGTCC
>DATFWO010000271.1:0-4251 GCA_035259205.1 Burkholderiales bacterium
GCGGCCTGCAGGATCGCGGCCATGTTGCCCGCGCTGATCCGCTCGTCGCGCGAAAGCCCCGAACCGTTCTCCAGGACCAGTTCGGGAGCGCGGATGTTCTTCAGGGTCAGCCACTGCCGGATGGCGAGCGTCGCGTTCTCCGCTTTCGCCGGCGTGCCGACCAGCTCGGCGGCGAGCGTGAGGAAGAGCTGCCGCGCCATCACGTTGTTGCTGTACTTGTTGATATCGCGCACGATCTCGGCAAGCGCCGGGGACTGCAGGCTTGCGATGAGCCGGGCATCGCGTGTTCCCGCGCCCTCGCGCACGCCTCCCGCGAACACGCCGCCGAGCTCCCGCCACAGCTGGGTGAACAGCGCGAGCACGTATTGCTGGTGGCTCAGTACGCTGAAGTTGCGCGCGCGCTCGCCGCAGTCTCGCGCGTAGTGGCCTGCGAACTGAAACCGCGCCGCATTGGCCGCCCCCTGCGCGTCGAGCTTGAGGCGTGTGACCCAGTCGCCGCACGGCGCCGAGTCGAGCACGAGCTGGTTGACGATCTGGACTTGCGGCAGCGCAGGTTCCATGACGATACGTACCGTGCGCGCTTCCGCATCGGGCACGAACTGCAGCCGGACCGCCTTGAAGTTCACCAGCAATGCGTCCGGCCCCGTGTTGTATGGACGGGTGGGCTGCTCGTCGAACTGCGCCGGGTCGTAGGTACCGGTGGCAAAATAACTGCGGTCCAGCACCAGATCGCCGCGGATTTCGCGCAGGCCCCGGCCGCGCAGGTCCCTCAGCAGCAGCCAGAAATTCTCCAGCGTAAGCTTGGGATCGCCGTAACCTTTGAGCACGAGATCGCCCGTGAGCACGTCCTGGCTGAGCGTTCCCGCCGCGTACGCCTCGGTCTGCCAGAAGTACGCCGGCCCCAGCAACTCGAGCGCTGCGTAGGTGGTAAGCAGCTTGATCGTCGAAGCCGGATTCATCGCACGCTCGGCGCCGACCGCAACAAGTGGCCGATCGGCACCGATCTCCTGGACGTAGATTCCCACGGCACTCTCGGGGATCCCCGCTTGCGAGAGGGCCTTCGCCACGGCGGGCGGCAAGCTCGAGCCCTGCGCCCCGGCCGGAGCCGGCGCGAGGAGCGTGACCAGGACCGGGAGAAACAACCGCAGCAGCACGCTCGTGCGGAACAAGGGTATTTTCTTCATTCCTTTGCGCTGTCGTACGTCGAGTCCGGCTGCGATTTTTTCACGCTCGCCAAAGCGGATCCTCCGCTTGTTGCGCAGCCTACGCAACGAGCGCATCGAGCATATCCGCAGTACGCTCCACGAGCAGGTCGATTTCCTCGTCGGCTATGACATAGGGAGGCATGAAATAGACTGTGGTGCCGAGCGGTCGCAGCAGTAATTCGCGCGAAAGCGCCAGCTGGTGGAACCACCGGGAAAACTCCGCGTCCTGCGTATCGACGTCGAAAGCCCAGATCATGCCGGTGTTCCTGAAATGACGTATCCGCGGGTGGGAAGACAGCCTGGTTGCGGCGGCATTCAGGCGCGCGGCCTTCACGCGGTTGGACGCGATGACGTTTTCCGTATCGAAGATATCGAGCGTCGCAAGTGCGGCCCGGCATGCGAGCGCGTTTCCGGTATAGGAGTGCGAGTGGAGAAATCCCCGGGTCGTCGCATCGTCATAGAATGCCTGGTACACCGCGTCGCGTGTAAGTACTACCGACAGGGGAAGGTATCCGCCCGTCAACCCTTTCGACAAGCACAGGAAATCCGGCGCGATGCCGGCCTGCTCGTGCGCGAAAAACGTACCGGTGCGCCCGCAGCCGGTCATGATTTCGTCGGCGATCAGGTGCACGTCGTAACGCTCGCACAAGACGCGTGCACGCCGCAGGTATTCGGCGTCGTACATCACCATCCCCGCCGCTCCCTGCACCAGCGGCTCCACGATGAGCGCTGCCGTATCGCGGTGATGCGCCTCGAGATGGCGTTCGAGATCGCGCGCACAGCGCACAGCGTAATCGCGCGCTGCCTCACCTTGCTCCGCATTGCGCCAGTCCGGACTTGCGACCTGGCTGCTCGTCATCAAGAGCGGAGCGTAGGTGTCCTTGAAGAGCGCGACGTCGGTTACCGCCAGGGCGCCCAGGGTTTCCCCGTGATAACTTCCGGCAAGACTCACGAAACGCCGTTTGTCGGGACGGCCGCAGTTGCGCCAGTAATGAAAGCTCATCTTCAGCGCAATCTCGACCGCTGAAGCGCCGTCACTCGCGTAGAAACAGTGGCCGAGTGCGCCATGGGTCGCGCTCGACAGCCGTTCGGAGAGATTCACCGCCGGCTCATGGGTGCAGCCGGCGAGCAGTACATGCTCGAGCTGTCCGAGCTGATGGGCGAGAGCGGCGTTGATGCGTGGATTGCAATGTCCGAATAGGTTGACCCACCACGAGCTGATGGCGTCGAGGTAACGCCGGCCGTCGAAATCGTAAAGCCAGCAGCCCTCGCCGCGCGCCACCGGCACCAGCGGCAGCGCTTCATGGTGCTTCATCTGCGTGCACGGGTGCCAGATTGCGCACAGGCTGCGCTCTAGCAGCAGCGGGTTACGAGTGCTACCGACGCGCGCAGCTGGACCGTGCTTTCCAGGCATGAGTCATCGCGAGCGCGAGTATCCGCGACCGTTTACAGCGATGCGGACCATCGCGCCTTGCATTTCGATCGTCGTTGTACTAGAAAAGCGGTAACAAGTCTCACCCACGGAAGTCTGCCTTACGTCACGCGCGCCGTGCAGCGCCCCGCGCCAACCGTTAGATTGTCGCCGCAGACCGACATTCCAGCGGCATTTTTGCCCCGGTCAACCGGGGTTTCCTCCGCGGCGTTAGTGGCTTATGAACTGGTACCTTTCTTGCTCCAGACACTCGGGCGGAGTTTAGCATTCGGGCAGTCTGCGGAGGCTGCTGACGGCAAAACGGCCTGAAGAACTAGGAGGTCGCCAGCATATGGAGATTCTTGAACGGATCGAGGACCAGATATCGTCCACGAAGCTGCCGCTGTTCGGTATCACCCTCGCGGCGGTGCCCTGCCCCGATACACCGGTTATCCTCACCCTCCATTGGCACGCTTTCATCAGGGAACGGCTCGCTGAAGTCGACGCGGCCGAGACAGTGGCTTTTACGTCCGTGCCGAGTTCTGCCCTGCAATTGAACGATCGCTGGCGAGATCTTGATACGGTGGATCGAGCCGCGATGGAAGCTGCCTGGGAACTGGGCGCCTGGGACGTCGCTCGCGCCGAGCGGCCGGGATGTCTCAGGCCCGGCGCGGATTCGTCCGAGGCGCTGGAGTGCCTGCAGGCGTTTGGCGCTTGCCCGTTCGGGATGAAGGGCAGCCAGATCGTAGTCGCGGACGCACCGGATGCCGATGACCTAGTGCAGCTTGCTGCGGCGCGCGGCTATTTGTTGTGGGTGTTCCGTCCGGTGAGTGGAGGCATATGGGCAGATTACGCCGACGATGCCACGCTCGGCAGCGGCGGCCGGCGGCGGCCGCCCTGCCCGCATCGCCCCATCCCCGCGACGTGCGACCGCCGCCGGCGAACCATCTACCGGTTCGGCGTGCCGCTTACCGCTACATCCGATCCCGAAGCTTAAGCTCGACGGTCCCTTCCGGGGCCCCCTCCGGTTGAGTTAGTTCGCGCTAACTTACACTGGCAGGCCCAGCACGTCCGCATGTAAGCTGTTGTCTTCACGCCCGCAAATCGAGTATTATTAGCACTCTACAGACTTGAGTGCTAGACCGTCGTACTTTCAAGATACCCTACGGGAGACTACTTATGAAGATACGTCCTTTGCATGACCGCGTGATCGTCAAGCGGCTGGAAGAAGAGCGCAAGACTGCTTCCGGCATCGTTATTCCCGATTCGGCTGCGGAAAAGCCCGACCAGGGCGAAGTTGTGGCCGTTGGCAAAGGCAAGATTCTCGAGGACGGCAAAGTACGTCCGCTGGACATCAAGGTCGGCGACAGGATTCTGTTCGGCAAATACTCGGGTCAAACGGTCAAGGTCAAGGGTGACGAGCTGCTCGTGATGCGGGAGGAAGACATCATGGGCGTTATCGAAGGTAAATAGTGCATTAATCAGGAGGCAGTCATGGCAGCGAAAGACGTCAAGTTTCACGATAGCGCCCGCAACCGGATCGTGGCGGGGGTGAACATACTGGCCGATGCGGTGAAGGTGACCCTGGGGCCGAAGGGCCGCAACGTGGTGCTGGAGCGCTCGTTTGGGGCGCCC
>DATFWO010000272.1:0-51662 GCA_035259205.1 Burkholderiales bacterium
CGCGAACGCGGCGTGGCCGGCGTGGCGCACGAAGACCGCGAAGGAGCGTGCCGCCGTGTTGCGCAAGTGGTTCGACCTGATGATGGCGAATCAGGAGGATCTCGCGGTGTTGATGACCGTGGAGCAGGGCAAGCCGCTCGCCGAATCGCGCGGCGAGATCGGCTACGGCGCATCTTTCATCGAATGGTTCGCCGAAGAGGGGAAGCGCGTCTATGGGGATACGATCCCGGCGCAGGCGAACGACCGCCGCATCGTCGTGTTGAAGCAGCCCATCGGCGTGTGCGCGGCGGTGACGCCGTGGAATTTCCCCAATGCGATGATCACGCGCAAGGCGGGCCCGGCCCTCGCCGCCGGCTGCACCATGGTCATCAAGCCGGCGAGCATGACGCCGTATTCGGCGCTGGCGTTGTGCGAGCTGGCCGAGCGCGCCGGCATACCCAAGGGCGTGTTGAGCGTCGTCACCGGCTCGTCGGGCCCCATCGGCAAGGAGCTGACGACCAACCCGCTCGTGCGCAAGTTCACGTTCACCGGCTCGACCGAAGTGGGCAAGCAGCTGATGGCGCAGTGCGCGAGCACGGTGAAGAAGGTCTCGCTCGAGCTCGGGGGCAATGCGCCGTTCATCGTATTCGACGACGCCGATCTCGACGCGGCCGTCGAAGGCGCGCTCGCCTCGAAGTTCCGCAACACCGGGCAGACCTGCGTCTGCGCGAATCGCATCTTCGTGCAGGACGGCGTGTACGAGACTTTCTCGAAGAAGCTCGCCGACAAGGTATCGGCAATGAAGGTCGGCAACGGGCTGGAATCCGGCGTAGTGCAGGGTCCGCTGATCGAGGCGAAGGCGGTCGAGAAAGTGGAGGAGCACGTCGCCGATGCGCTGGCCAAGGGTGCGCGCGTCCTCACCGGCGGCAAGCGCCACGAGAAGGGCGGCCAGTTCTTCCAGCCCACGGTGCTCGCCAACGTCACGCCGGCGATGAAGATCACGCACGAGGAAACCTTCGGACCGGTCGCGCCGCTGTATCGCTTCAAGGCCGAGGACGAGCTGATCGGCCTCGCGAACAACACGGAGTATGGCCTTGCCGCGTACTTCTACAGCCGCGACATCGGCCGTGTATGGCGCGTGGCCGAGGGGCTCGAGTCCGGTATCGTCGGCATCAACGTCGGCATCATTTCGACGGAGGTCGCGCCGTTCGGCGGCGTCAAGGAGTCCGGCATCGGGCGCGAGGGCTCGAAGTACGGGATCGAAGAATTTCTCGAGGTCAAATACCTGTGCCTGGGCGGAATCGACAAGTAGCGCGCCGCTGCCACGGTAAACGCCACCGCGTCCCGGTGGCGTTTTCGTTTGCCGCAGCGATGGGCGACTAGTGACGAAGCGCTATCGCTTGTGATCCAGATACTCGGCATCGATCATCTGGTACTGCGCGTCCGCGATGCACGGCGCATGGTGCGGTTTTACTGCGAGGTGCTGGGCTGCCGCGTGGAGCGCGTGCGCGACGATCTGGGGCTCACGCACCTGCGGGCCGGGGAGGCCATGATCGACCTGGTGGCAGTGGATGGCGAGCTGGGAAGAAAGGGCGGCGCCGCCGCCGGGCCGGAAGGACGGAACGTGGATCACTTCTGCCTGCGGATCGAGCCGTTCGACGCGACTGCGCTGGTGAGCCACCTCGCTTCGAACGGCATCACCGCGGGCGAGATCAAGACGCGCTTCGGAGCCGAGGGCGAGGGCCCGTCGCTTTATCTCACCGATCCGGAAGGAAACGTGGTCGAGCTCAAAGGCCCGCCGCAGCGCACGGCGCCCGCGGGCCGATGAGGAGTTCCCCCGGGTCTACTTGCGCAGCTTCGAGAGCCAGTACTCCATCTGGCGGCCCGCGGCTTCACGCCCGCCGAGCCCGAACGACAGCGCAACCGCGACCGCCACCGCGCCGAACGTGAGCCCGAACGCCAGGTTCACGATGTCGTCGGCGATGCCCATCGCGCGCAGGCCCATCGCGATCACGAGGCCGAGGATCGCCAGCCGCGCGATGCGCGCGAGGTTCTGCGCGTGCTCGCCGCTGCTGCGCGCGATCGCCGAGTGAACGAGATTGGCGAGCCAGAAACCGATCGCCAGGATCACCGCTCCGAGCAGCACGTCGCCGCCGAATTTGATGAAGGTCGTGACGACCTCGCGCACCTGGGTGAATTCGAGCTGGTTGGCGGCTTCCACGGTGGCGAACAGCATGGCGAAAAACAGGATCACCATGCCCACCACGCCCGAGGGACTCAACTGCCCGCCGAACATTCCTTTCAGCCCCACTTTTTCGGGCAGCGTGTCGAAACCCATCCCGTTGAGCAGCCGGCTCACGAGCGCCGACGCGAACTTCGCGACGTACCAGGTCACGACCAGAATCAGGCCAGCGGCGACGATATGCGGCACGGACTTCAGGATTTGTCCCAGCATGTCGGTCGCCGGCCGTGACACCGCCTCGATCTGCAGCGCATCGAGCGCAGCGATCAGGGTCGGAATGAAGATGAAGATGAACACCAAGGTTCCGAGCACCCGGGAGAGCTGCACCGAGGAGTCAAGCCCCGCAGTGTGCCCGGCCTTGTCGATCCCGGCTGCCGCGAGCAGATTCGTGGTGAGCCCCCGCATCACCTTCGCCACCAGCCAGCCGACGAAGCCGATCGCGAGGGCGGCGAATACGTTGGGCACCAGGCCAAGCGCCTTGTTGATCATGCTCTGGACCGGCGCGAGGAGCCCCTGCAGATCGTAGGCTCCCAGGATTGCGGGAATGAACAGCAGTATCACCAGCCAGAACAGGACGTCGCTGACGTTCTTGCTCATCGGCTCCATGCCCGCCTGCCGCGACAGCTTGTCGTCCCAATTGGTTGCGGCGAGCGCCTTGGAGGCGATCACGCGCAGAATGCTCGCGGCGAGCCATGCGATCAGCACCAGCAAGGTGCCGCCGATCAGCCGCGGCAGGTAGCTGAAGATCTGGTTCGCCAGCAGCTGGAACGGGTTGGAGACGAGCGCCAGGTCGAGCGCGTTGAACATGCCGAGCAGCGTGACCAGCAGGATCAGCCAGAACACCCCGACCGCGATTGCCTTCTCCACATCGAGCGCTTGACCGGTGCTTTCGCGTATGCGCTGGTTGACCAGCAGCATGCCGAGCAGGCGCACCGAGCCGGCGCGGGCAATCACCGCGAGCAGCCAGCCGATGATCAAGATTCCGAGTGCGCCGAGGATGTTCGGCAGATGGGTGCCGAGGTTGTTCTGCAGGGACTGGATCAGGGCGGAAAAATCCATGATGCCTCCTGTCGGTGGACTGGGTTGGAGCAGGCATGGAGCAGGCGCTGCATCGAGCGCAGCGTCCACCTAGCATAGCATCATATGATGCCCCCGGCATGCGGCACCGGAGCGGCGGCGCTGTAGCGCTACGCGATCAACCCGGCAACGTGCTTCGCGAACGCCTGCGTTCCGAGCCTGCCGCCCAGATCGCGGGTGCGCGTGTCCTCGTTCTTCAAAGAGGCGTCGATCGCGCTTTCTATCGCCTTGGCCGCCTGGTCCAGCTCGGGCCGGTCGTGGCGCGTGGCCAGCCACTCGAGCAGCATCACCGCCGACAGGATGAGCGAGGTCGGGTTGGCCTTGTCCTGGCCCTGGATGTCGGGCGCCGAACCGTGCTGGGCCTGCGCGCAGCACGCGTCGTCTCCGGCCATGATCGACCCGGCAAGCCCGAGGCTGCCGGAGATCTCGGAAGCTTCATCGGACAGGATATCCCCGAACATGTTGCCGGTGACGATGCAGTCGAAGCGCGACGGGTCGCGCACCAGCAATGCAGCCATCGCATCGACGATCTTTTCGTCGAGGACGACATCCGGATAATCCCGGGCGACCCTGCGCACCTCGCGCAGGAACAGGCCGTCCGAAATGTGGAGCACGTTCGCCTTGTGCACCGCGGTCACCTGCTTGCGGCGGCGGCGCGCCCACTCGAACGCAACGCGCGCTATGCGCTCGCACTGACGGGCCGTCACCTTGCGCACCGCTATCGCCATGTCCTCGGTCGGCATGAACTCCCCGCGTCCCATGAACATGTTGCGGTCGGCATAGAAGCCCTCGGTGCATTCGCGGAAAATCACGAGGTCTACGGGTTTCCCGGTCAGTCCCATGCCCATGCGCGACTTTGCCGGGCGGATATTGGCGAAGAGATCGAGCTTTACCCGCAGCTCGCCCGATGGATTGATCCCGCCCTTTTCGCGCGCCGGATACTGGAGGTGATCGACGGGTCCAAGGATGATGCCCGGGGCGCTGCGCGCGGCCTCCATCACTGCGTCGGGCAGGGTCGAGCCCTGCTGCTTGAGCGGTATGAGGCCGATCTCCCGCATGTCCCATTCGAGCCCGAGCTTGAACTTCGCATTGGCGCGATTGAGCACGGCGAGCGTCGCCTCCGTGATCTCCGGCCCTATGCCATCGCCGGGAAGGACGAGGAGTCTCATGAGGGATGAGGGATGAGGGATGAGGGCGGAGGGATGATGGAGCGAAGTACTGCCACCTCGTCACCACGTCACTTCGCGTCACCATTGTTTCGATGCAGGCGCGATTGTAACATCCGTCAACCCCCACTCCTTGAAAGGGAGTCCGATGTACGAAGGCTTCGAGCGGTTCGAGATTCAGACGTCGGATCCCGAAGTGAAGATCGTGGGAAGAGTCGGCGGCAAAGGCGAGCCGGTGCTGCTGATGCACGGCAATCCCCTGACTCACGTGCACTGGCATCTCGTCGCGCCGCGCCTTGCGCGGGAGTACACCGTCGTGGTGACCGATCTTCGCGGCTACGGTGACAGCGGCAAGCCGCGCGGCAAGGAAGACCACGGCAACTACTCGTTCCGGCGCATGGGACAGGACCAGCTCGAGGTCATGGAACACCTTGGTTTCAGGGAATTCTCCGTCGCCGGACACGACCGGGGCGGCCGCACCGCGCACCGCATGGCGCTGGACCATCCGCGCAGGATACGGAAGTTCGCGAGCTTCGACGTCCTGCCCACGCACCACGTCCTTACCCACGTGAACCTCGGCTGGGCGCTCAATTCCTATCACTGGTTCTTCATGGCGCAGCCCTACGACATTCCCGAGAAGCTGATGGAAGGCAAGGAGGACTATTACATCCTCAAGAAGCTCACGAAAATGGGGATTGGCAAGGGCGGCTTCTCGGAGGAGACACTGAAGGAGTACGCGCGCTGCTGCACACCCGAGAACCTCCACGGCGTGTGCGAGGATTACCGCGCTACCGTCACCGTGGATTTCGAGATGGACAAGGCCGATTTCGAGGCGGGGCGCCGGATCGACTGCCCGGCGGCGATCTACTGGGGCGAGCAGAGCCACACCGAAAAATTCTTCGATCCGCGCAAGGCCTGGCCGAACTACTGCACGAACATTCAACGCATACGCCCGTTGCCGTGCGGGCATTATCCGGCGGAGCAAGTGCCGGATCTCGTTTACGACGAACTGTCGGCCTTCTTCGGGACGCGGCATCTGCCGCGAGGGTGACGAGTTCCCCGTTCGCTTGTCACCGGTCACCGATCATCGATCACCGCTCACGACTCACGCCGTACGTGGTTGGGCCGGTAAACGGCGAACACCTTGTCGGAATTCGTGATCCAGGACTCGAGGAACGCCGAGTCGTCGGGCTGGTCGCGACCCAGCTCGTGCATGGCGCCGACGAGACAGAACCAGTTGAGCACTTCGTGGTGTCCGCGGTCTTCGACTTCTCCGAGGGTAGTGCCGCGCCACAACTTCCAGTCGCCTTCCGTGAGCGCCCTGTAGTAGCGCTTGTCCGCCTCGACGTCGGGGAACAGCCGCGCGTGCTTCTGCACCAGGAACGAATGGCTCCAGCTCGAGGATGCGATGACGGCCACCCGCCACGGGCTTGATTGCAGCGCGCGGGCCACGGCAGCGCCCACCTCGAAGCAGCGCCACGGCTGCGGCGCGGGCGGGTCGAGCTCGCTTTCCTGATCGCCAAGCTGCGCGGCCTCGGACGGTTGCATGGGCGCGCCGTGGGCGGCGATCACCCAGCGCCCGTAGGCGTTCACGGCGAACGGAACGACCGGATAGGGAAACCCCTTGCGGTCGTAGTCGAGATACAGCACCGAGTTCGCGAACGCGTGGCCGAGGGGATGGTGCAGCGGCTTGTACGCGTAAGCGACGTCGATCCCCCCCTTGAGCAACGCTGTCGCCAGGTACTTCCCCCCCGCCCGGTGGCCCCGGACGATGAAGGTCTTGTCGTCCGGCTCGTTCCACGCGTTGGGGCCACGGCGATAGGCCTTCCACGGCTGGATGTTCACGGAGTCGTAGGCCAGGATGGAGAAGGCCGGTACGCAATCCTCCCGGAAATTCTCGTACTGGTCGTCGCCCCAGATGAGCACGAAGTCGGGATTGAACGCATCGAGCTCGGCGCGCACCTTGCGGAACTGCTCGATCAAGTCCCTGCGATGCTGGTCCGAATGAGCCTGCCCGCGGTCGTTGCCCCATTGCTCGCGCATGGTCGGGTGCCAGTTGTCCACCGAACGATATCGCGGGGCGAGCGCAGGATCCTCCAGCAACTTCTGAATGCGCCAGCTCATGTTCATCTTGGTGGCGAGATTAGGGTAGTGCGTGATGCCGAGTCCGAGAATCTGGCCCATGACTCATCTCCTGCTTGGAAACAACAACATTGTAATGCGTAGCGAGGGCAGTAAAACGGCAGTCCGCCACCGATCACTGCCCATCGTTCACGGCGCTAGTTCGCCTTGATTCCAGCATCCCTTACCACCTTGGCCCATTTCCTGGTCTCGGACTTGATATAGGCGCCGAACTCCTCGGGCGTGGTGGGATGCGCGTCGAGTCCCTGGTTGAACAGAAACTGCTTCACGTCCGGCATGCCGAGCACCTTGGTCACGTCGGCGTTCAGACGATTGACTATGGGCCGCGGCGTGCCCGCGGGCGCCAGCAGCCCGTACCAGTTGTTGGCATCGAAGCCCTTGAGCCCTGCTTCGGACACGGTGGGCATGTCCGGCAACAGGGACGAGCGCTTGATAGTGGTGACTGCAATGCCCTTGATCTTGCCGCTCTTTACGTGCGGCATGGCGGTCGTCGCAGTGGCGAACACGAGATGGATGTTTCCGGCCAGGAGATCGATCATGACCGGCGCTCCGCCCTTGTACGGGACGTGGGTCATTTTTGTGCCCGCCATGGTATTGAAGAGCTCCAGCGCGAGATGTCCGGTGGCGCCCACGCCGGATGAGCCGCAGTTGAGCGGCTTGGCCTTGGCGAGCGCGATGAGCTCCTTCACCGAGTTGGCAGGCACCGAAGGATGCAGTGCCAATACGTTGGTGGAATCCACGGCCAGGGTAATTGGTGCAAGATCCTTCTCCGGATCGAATGGCAGCTTGGCGAAAAGGCTCGGGTTCACCGAGAGCGCCGCAATCGTGCCCATGAGCAGCGTATAGCCGTCGGGATTGGCGTGCGCCACGATTTCCGTCGCGATGTTGCCGGTGGCGCCGGCGCGGTTGTCGACGATCACCTGCTGGCCGAGCAATTCCGAGAGCTTGGCTGCGATCGCGCGCGCCGTGGTGTCGGTGCCGCCGCCGGGAGCGAACCCCACAACGAAGCGTACCGGCTTGGTCGGCCAGTCTGCAGCGCGCGCACCGCTGCCCGGGATCATCGAGGCAGCGAGCGCGCTGCAGGCTATTGGCAGAATTCTTCTGCCGACGATTCTTTTGATTTTCAAAGTGCTCTCCTCGTTTGAGATTTTTCTGAATAAGCGGCGAGCGTGGAACGCCTTCACAAGGGCTTCATCGCCGTCATCCGCGGTATCCAATAGGCAAATCAGGCTCGCGGCTAGGTCGCGCCGGCCCGTGATCTCGAATTCGCAGCGAGCCGGGCGCACAATCTGAATGCATATTCGAGGGCGCTCGGATCGGCGCGACCCTGGCCGACGATGTCGTACGCCGTGCCGTGGGCGGGTGTGGCGAACACCGTCTTCAGTCCCGCAGTGACGGTGACGCCCTTGTTGAAACCGAGCAGCTTCGTCGCGATCTGGCCCTGATCGTGGTACATCATGACAACGCCGTCGAATTCGCCTTTCAGGGTGCGCACGAAAATGGTATCCGACGGAATGGGACCGCTGCAGGCTATACCGCCGGCGCTCAGTCTTTCCACCGTCGGGCGGATGATGCGGATCTCCTCGTCGCCGAAGAGCCCGTTCTCGCCGTTGTGCGGGTTCAGGGCGGCGACGCCGATACGGGGGCGCTCGTGCCCCATCGCGCGCAGCGTAGCATCCGCCAGGCGGACGGCGGCGGTCACGCGCTCGGGAGTGACCAGGTCCACGGCCTCGCGTAGCGCGACGTGAGACGTCACACGGAACGTGCTGAATTGCGGAATGACGTTCATCTCGCCGAAGAACCCGGAATGATGCGTCAGCTTGGCGAACATCTGATGCTCGTCGTGGAATTTCCACCCGCCGGCGTTAAGGGCCCCCTTGTTGAGGGGAGCAAAGCAGATGCCATCGAGCTTGTCCTCGAGGGCGAGCTCGATCATCTGCCTTAGCGTGTCGCCGCTCAAGCGGCCCGAGTCCGCAGAGGCCTCGCCGCGCGGAATGCGCGCTGGATCGATATTGCCGAGGTCGACCAGCGGCACGCTCTCCGATGGCCAGCGCACGTCCTCTATCCTTGCGCAGGGCCAGTAGCCAAGCTTGATACCGGCGTCGCGCATGCCGAGCTCGAGCACGCGCGCATCGCCGACGACCACCACGCGGGCGATCTCGTTCAGCGCGCCGGAGGCGAGCAGCCTGGCGGAGATTTCGGGTCCGATGCCGGTCATATCGCCCAGCATCAGGCCGATAATGGGTTTGCTCATGGTAGTGACTCGTGACTGGTGACTCGTGACTAGTGTCGTGCGCTTCGCTTACGAATGGACTTCTTTGCGCCGCCTACCGCGAGCAATTTGGTCAGCTCGCGGATGCTTTTGAGCTTCTCGAGGTTCAAAACTAAGTCGATAACCTTGTCGGCATTCGCCTTCGGTAGCTTGCCCCACGCCGCGCATTGCCGGAATTTTTCGGCAAGCTCGGCATCGGTCATCGGGTTTGCCGGGCTGCCCTTGCCGAAATCAGCGCGGCCGCCGATTCTGCGCCCGTCCGCGAGCTCGATCTCGAGGATGGTGGTCATTTTCTCGTAGCCGGCGGCCTCCGCATCGGCGTCCACGCCGAACTCGATTTTTTCGATCATTGCCTGTACGTCGCGTCGGTTCACGACGCGATCGGTGAACTCGGCGAGACCGGCCTTGCGCTCGATGAGGAGGATTGCCATGCAGAACTCCATGCTGAACTTCGCCTGCAGCTCGTTCACGGGCCGGTGGTGGATCAGCGCGTTCGGCATGTGGCGGTTGGTGCCGACCTTCACGTGCGCGACCTCGCCCGGGCGTATGTCGTGGGCGCGGATGAGATCGAGCATCAGCCCCATCCCGGGGTGGGTGAGCGAGCCGCTCGGATGCGGCTTGATGGAGACGCCGGGGGACGCAAAAGTCCAGGGATTGCCGAGCTTGCCTTCGATCGCCGGCGGATCGTAGCCGCCGCCCGCGGCCTTGAAGAACCCGCGATTCGCCTCGAGGACGCTGTCCGTCGCGGTCCAGCCGAGCTTTGCGAATTCGGCGGCAACGATGCCGCTTTCGCACGCACGCCCCGGGTGAAAGGGCTTGGTCATGGTGCCGAAATTCTCGCGCAACCCGGCTGACTGGCTCGCGCCTATGCCCAAAGCGCGCCGCGTCTGCTTGCCGGTCAATCCCAGCATGCGGGCGGCGCCGGCGGTCGCGCCTATCGTGCCGATGGTGGCGGTGGAGTGAAAGCCGTGATCGTAGTGCCGGGGATTGATTGCCTCCGCGACTTTGGTCTCGACCTCCACGGCGATCTGATACGCGGTGAGTGCCTCGCGCCCCGGGCGATCGTCGCGCTCGGCGAGGGCGAGAACCGGCGGCAGCGCCGGCGCGGTGGGATGGGTCAGAAGTCCGTAGACGCGGTCCTTCGCAACCGCGAGCTGCGTGTCGTCGTAATCATCAGCGTGTATGGCGATCCCGTTGGCGAATGCCGCGAAGCGAGCCGGCACCTTGAGTCCGCTGCCCATCACGGTGCATCCCTCGTCGATCGGCACGCCGAGAGTGCCGAGATAATCGCGGACTATGCGTCCGGACTCCGCGGCGTTGCCGGCGAGGGCCAGTCCGATTCCGTCGAGGATCGAACGCTTGCCGAGTCGCATGACGTCGGCGGGAATGTCCGCAGCGCGGGTGCGGGTAATGAAATCGGCGACATAAGAAGTAAGCGACTGCTCGTTCTTTTCAGGCACTACGGATTTCCTTCGCGAGGCGGGATTTCGCGGGGACCGGACGGAATCTTAATAGCACAACCTGCAGCCCGCGCCAAGCTACAGCGGCCGACGCAGGTATCGCTGGTAGAATCGCCATTATCACGCTCCTAACTCGCCGCATCTCGATGGTGTCGGAGCCATCCGGGGAACGAATTGGGTTACACGATCGCTGAAAAAATTCTGGGCGCGCATTCCGGCGGGAAGCCCGCCGCGGCGGGCGATATCGTGGTTGCGGCCGTCGATTTCGCGATGGTTCACGACGGCCGTGCCGGCAACGCGCTCAAGATGGCGGCCAGGTTCCGCACGGGCGGACTGCCGTTCGCCGCGAAAACCGCGTTCGTGATGGATCATTACTCCCCGGCGCCTCACATCGAGGCGGCGAACACGCACCGGGATATGCGTGCGTTTGCCGGAGAGCAGGGCGCCGTGCTCTACGACGTGGGCGACGGCATCTGCCACCAGGTGATGCCCGAAGGCGGGCACGTGACGTGCGGCGATCTGATCGTCGGCACCGACACCCATACGGTCACCTACGGCGCGTTCAACGCCTTCAGCACCGGCGTCGAGGGCACCGACGTAGCGGCGGTGATGAAGACGGGCAAGCTGTGGCTGCGCGTGCCGCACACCGTTCGAATCGGGTTGAACGGCCGGCTGCAGCCGGGCGTATGGGCGAAGGACATTACGCTCGCCATGCTCGGCCGCTTCGGTGCCGAAGGCGCGAATTACCGCGCGATCGAGTACATCGGCCCGGCGGTCACCGCGATGGCAATCGACGATCGCATGACGCTCTCGAATCACGCGGCGGAGCTGGGCGCCAAGGCTGCGCTGCTCGAGGCAGACGAGAAGACGCTCGCGTGGCTGGAGGCGCACCAGGCGCGTCCGCCGCACCCGGTGACGGCCGATCCCGACGCGAATTACCTTGAGCGCATCGAAATCGACGTCGCGGCGCTGGCGCCGCAGGTCGCGCGCAGGCACGAGATCGACGACGTGGTCGGCGTGCCCGAAGTGCAGGGGCAGAAGATCAACTTTGCGCTGATCGGCACCTGCACCAACGGCCGGCTCGACGATATCCGCCAGGCGGCGGCGATACTGAAGGGCCACAGTGTCGCCAAGGGCGTGCGCATGATCGTCACGCCGGCATCGCGCCAGGTGTATCTCGCGGCCGCGCGCGAAGGCTTGATCGAAGCGCTGACCCGGGCGGGTGCGTCGGTCGAGGCCGCCGGCTGCGGTACCTGCGTCAACATCACGGGCCATCTCATCCTGGGCGATGGCGACGTCGCGATTTCGAGCGCCAATCGCAATTTCAAGGGCCGGCTGGGGAACCCCAATTCCGAAATCTGGATCGGCTCGGCCGCCACCGTCGCCGCCTCCGCGCTGACCGGGCGCATCACCGACCCGCGCGCAGTCGCAGGCGGCGACTGGCAAGCAGGTTCGAAGGCTGCGTGAACTTCTATTGAGCCGCAGATAAACGCAGATGAAAATCTGAAGATGCAAGATAGTTTTCAATTGTGACCTGCGCTGCTTCCGGCATCCGCGGTAACGTGGTCCTTATTGATTGTGACTGTACCAGCGTGTATTTGCGTCTATCTGCGGTTCAATGGCCCTTGATCTGGATGTGCAGATGACAACACTGATCCACGGCAGGGCGCATTTGCTCGGCGACAACGTGAATACGGACATTCATTGTTCGAGCAAATATTTCCCGGGGAAGGACAACGCCTACGTAGCGCAGCGGGTATTCGAGCAACTCGTGCCCGGATTTGCCGCGCGGGTCGCGCCCGGCGATATCATCGTCGCGGGCGCGAATCTCGGCATCAACTCGTCGCGCGAGCAGGCGGTGCAAGTGCTGCGTGTGCTCGGCGTCTCGGCGCTCGTTGCGCGTTCGTTCGGCCGCCAGTTTTTCCGCAACTGCATCAACAACGGGCTGCCCGCGATCGAGTGCGACATTGCGGGCATCGCTCAGGGAGACAACGTGGAAGTCGATCTTGCCGGGGGATGCGTCAGGGTACCGGCGCGGGGCATCTCGCGGGAGGTGACGCCGCTTCCCGCGGCGGTACAGGCATTGCTCGCGGCAGGCGGGTTGATTCCGTTTCTGCAAGCTCATCCGGACTGGCGGCTCTGAATCGGGTCGAAAAAGCGTGACGAGCCACAGAGGCGAAGTGACCGGTAGCGTTCGCCGGCGATTGCGGGAGCGGCTCGCTTCGGGGCCGGTCATCATCGCGCCCGGAGTCTACGATGCCTACGGCGCCCGGTTCGTCGAGCAGGCCGGCTACGAGGCGGTCTACCTGACCGGTAACGGCGTCTCGGCGAGCCTGCTGGGGCGCCCGGACGTGGGGCTCGTGGATCTCACTACGATCACCGGCCACGCGCGCCGGATCGCGGCGTGCGCCGACCTGCCGCTCATTTGCGACGCCGACACCGGCTATGGCAACGCGGTCAACGTGCGGCGGACGGTGGAGGAGTTCGAGGCGGCGGGGGTTGCCGCCATCCACATCGAGGACCAGGCGTCGCCCAAGCGCTGCGGGCAGCTTCCAGGCGCCCGGCCGGTGATCGAGTTCGCCGAGGCGGTGGGCAAGATCGAGGCGGCGGTCGCTGCCCGTCGCGATCCCGACTTCATCATCATTGCGCGCACCGATTCGGCCGAGGAGCGCGGGCTCGACGAAGCCATTCGGCGCGGCCGGGCATTTCGCAAAGCGGGCGCCGACGTGATTTTCGTCGAGATGAAAAGTTGCCCGACGATACTCGACGAGTTGAGGCGCGTGACGTCGGAAGTGGACGCGCCGTGCCTCGTCAACATGGACGCGGGAGGGAAGCTCGACGCCCTCGACACGGAAGGAATCGGGCGGCTTGGCCTCCGCATCGCGATTTACCCCGGGCTCGCGCGCGGGGCGGCGGGATACGCGATACGCGAAGCGCTCGCCGCTCTCAGGCGCGATGGCAACACGAGCGCGGTGCGCTCCCGCATGCTGGGCCTCAAGGAGTACAACGAAGCGCTGAAGCTCGACGAGATCGAGGCGTGGGAGCGGAAATATCTTCGATGAGCCCGGGCAAAACGCCGCGCAGGAAACTATTCGCGGTCGCCGCCACCGCTGCCGCGCTGCTCGGCCCCGCCGCCGGCGCACAGACCCTCGTTGTGCAGGGCGGGACGCTGATCGATGGCACCGGCCGCGCGCCAGTCACCGATGCGGTGGTCGTTATCGAGAACGGCCGCTTCCGCGCCGTCGGCAAGCGTGGCGAGGTGCAGGTTCCACCCAACGCGCAGGTGATCGACGCCACCGGCAAGCATCTCCTCCCGGGCTTCCTCGACGGCCATTGCCACTGGGAGGACTTCTTCGGCGAGCTCTACCTCCACCTTGGCATTACCACCTGTACCTACATCGCGATTTTCCAGGACGGGCCTTGGGCGCTGGCGCAGCGCGACGGTGTCGCGCTCGGCAAGATCCGCGGCCCGCGCATGTGGGTTTCCGGCCAGGCAATCGGCGGCTCGCGCACCGAGACCGACGCTCCCGACTCGCGCGAATGGCGCGGCAACATCATCGTGAAGACGCCGGAAGAAGCGCGCGCCGCCGTGCGCGCGAAGAAAGAGGCGGGCTACGACCTCCTCAAGGTCAACGAATTCATTTCCGCCGATCTGCTCAAGGTGATCGCCGAGGAGGCGCACAAAACCGGCCTCGCCGTCACCGTGCACAGCTGGGACGCAATCGGGACTGCGCAGGCGGGCGTCGATTCGATCGAGCACATCTGGTCGGTCGGCTGGAGCTCGATTGCGGACGTCGACAAGCGGCGCAGGATCGCCGCCGACCGCCTTGCCGGCAAGGTCGAGGCCGAGGAGGCCGCCGCACTCTACGAAGTCGAGAACTTCGACAAGATCATCAAGACCATGGTCGACAACAAGGTGGCCTGGACGCCGACGGTGGCGAAATGGTTCCGCCCGCTGTCGCCCAGCAGGGAGCGCTTCCGCGCGCGCGAGAACGAGATCCTCGACAACAAGGAAGCCGACTTCCCGCCGACGCTGCGCGCCGTTGTCGACAACACTTACGACAAGCTGTTCAAGCGCTTCACGCCCGAGCAGCTCGAGCGCACGAAGCTCGGCTACGAGAAGGCGAAAGAATTCACGAGACGCTTCGTCGCAGCCGGCGGCCTGCTCAAGGAAGGCTCCGACCCGCCCCGCGGCATGGCGGGGCTGCTCCTCCACCAGGCGCTGGTGATGGATGTCGAGGCGGGCGTGCCGCCGATGACGGCGATCCAGGCAGCGACGCTCAACGTCGCCAAGGTTTACAAGAAGGACAAGGACTATGGCAGCGTCGAGCCGGGCAAGATCGCGGACCTCGTCATCATCGAGGGCGACCCGCTCGACGACATCTGGGTGACGCAGAACGTCAAGATGCTGATCATGGACGGCAAGCTCGTCGATACGCACTTCAGCAGGTACAAGAACCCGATTCCGTCATCGGACGCCTACCAGACGCTGCCGCGAGAGATCGCCATCACGCCTGACGTGGCGACGCAGGGCACCCGCACCGTGCTGAAAGTCGCCGGCCGCGGCATGTGGCCCTACCACGTGGTGCTGCTCGACGGAAAGCCGCTGGAGACCAGGCTCGTTGGAAGGAATCAGCTCGAAGCCGTGATTCCGCCCGAGGACATCGCCAATGCCGGCACCTACCGCGTGACGGTGAGAAGCCCGGGCGAGTCGTATCCGGAGTCTCATCCGGCGCGGCTCGTGGTGCGGTTCAGACAGTGATAAGTGATGGGTGATGGGTGATGGGCGACGACCGGCGTTCGCCGGAGTTTGGTTGCGCATGACCCATAACCCATGACCCTTGACAGGAGCTGCAATGGAAATCACCAAAACGCTCGCGAATTTCGTAGTCGGCCACCAGTATCGCGACATCCCCCAGGGCGCGCGGCACGAGGCGGCGCGCTCTTTCCTCAACTGGATGGGCTGCGCGGTCGGCGCTTGCCGGCACGAGACGATCGACCGCGCGCTCGCCGCGCTCGCGGAGTTTTCGGGGCCCGCGCAGGCCACCGTGCTCGGGCGCGGCGAGCGGGTGGACGCGATGCTGGCCGCGCTCATCAACGGCACCAGCTCGCATATCTTCGATTTCGACGATACGCACCTGAAGACCGTCATCCACCCCAGCGGCCCGGTCGCTTCGGCCATCCTCGCGCTCGCCGAGAAGACGCCGGTCAGGGGCGAGGACTTCCTGCACGCGTTCATACTCGGCGTGGAAGTGGAGTGCCGCATCGGCAACTCCGTCTATCCGGCCCACTACGATGTGGGCTGGCATATTACCGGCACGGCGGGCGTGTTCGGCGCTGCGGCCGCTGTCGGGCGTCTGCTCGGTCTCAACGAGCAGCGGATGACGTGGGCGCTCGGAATCGCCGCGACGCAGTCTTCGGGGCTGCGAGAGATGTTCGGCACGATGGTGAAGCCGATGCACCCCGGCAACGCCGCGCGCAACGGCATGCTGGCCGCGCTGCTCGCGGCCAGGGACTTCACCAGCTCGAACCAGGGCATAGAGGCCGCGCGCGGTTTCGCACACGTGCTGTCTACCGAATTCAAGCCCGCAGAGATCACTGGCCGGCTGGGCGAAACCTGGGAGATCTCGCTCAACACGTACAAGCCATACGCGTGCGGCATCGTGGAACATCCGGCGATCGACGGCTGCATACAGCTGCGCAACGAGCACAAGCTCGATGCGGAGGAGATCGAGAGCATCGCGCTCAGAGTGCATCCACTGGTGCTCGAGCTGACTGGCAAGAAAGCGCCGCAGACCGGTCTCGAAGCGAAGTTCAGCGTTTACCACTCCACGGCGGTCGCCATCATCCACGGCGCCGGCGGGGAACCGCAATACAGCGACGCCGTCGCGCGCGACCCGCGCGTGATCGCGCTGCGCGACAAGGTGAGCGCCGCGGTCGAGCAGGGCATACACGAGGACCAGGTGCGCATCGCGATCAGGCTCAGGAATGGCAGGACGCTGGAAAAGTACGTCGAGCACGCCGTGGGGAGCCTGGGCAAGCCGATGAGCGACGCCGACCTCGAAGCCAAGTTCCGCGGCCAGACCGAAGGCATCCTTGCGCAGGCCGAAACCGACAAGCTGATCGGCCTGTGCTGGGAAATCGGCAAGCTCAAGGACGCCGGCGAGGCCGCGCGCGCTTCGGTGCCGGGACGGAAGACCGCGAAACGCGCTGCTTCCTGACGCCCGCCCGGACAGGATGAGCAGCCACGGCACCGACAGGTTATTCGCCGGTTCGATTCCGGAGGTCTACGACACGTATCTCGTTCCCTTGATCTTCGAGCCGTACGCGGTGGATCTCGCGGGCCGGCTGGCGCGCAGGCCCCTGACGCGCGTACTCGAAGTTGCAGCCGGCACCGGTGTCGCAACGCGAGCGATGGCGTCCGCGCTGCCCGCGAGCGTGTCCATAGTCGCCACGGACCTCAATCAGCCGATGATAGCCCGCGCTTCTGCGGTCGGGGCCCGGCGACCTATCGAGTGGCGCCAGGCGGATGCCATGCAGCTGCCCTTCGACGACGGCACGTTCGACGCGGTCGTTTGCCAGTGCGGTGTGATGTTTTTTTCCGAGAAGGCGAGAGCGTATTCCGAGGCGCGTCGAGTGCTCAAGCCGGGCGGTGTCTTCATGTTCAATGTATGGGATCGGATCGAGGAGAATGAATTTGCGGACGCGGTGACCGCGGCGCTGGCAACCGTTTTCCCGGACGACCCGCCGCGCTTCCTGGCACGCATCGCCCACGGCTACCACGACCGTGAGAGCATCGCACGCGACCTGGCGCAGGGCGGATTCACCGCCGTCCCCGACTTTGTCACGCTGACCGCCCGCAGCCGGGCGCAATCGTCCCGGATCCCGGCCATCGCGTACTGCCAGGGAACGCCGTTACGGAACGAGATCGAGGCGAGGGACGCCACGCGGCTGGCGGAAGCGACCGATGTCGCGGCCGAGGCCGTCGCCCGACGGTTCGGGCGCGGCGCGGTAGACGGCAAGATTCAAGCGCACGTCGTCGGCATCAAGACCTGAAAGGATACGTCCGCGGCGGAAATAAAAAACGGCGCCCCGGGCGCCGTTTCTCGTTCAGGCATAGGAGCGACTAGCCGCGCCGTTTGCGCCGTGTCGCACCGAAGGTCACGAGACCGAGACCGAGCAAGGCCAGACTGCCCGGTTCGGGCACCAATTCGGTCTGCTGGAGCCTGAAACCATCGCCGTCACCGGGCACATTGGGTTCGTTGAGCGCGGTACCGTACTGGAAGCTCACGTTCGAGATGAGCTGGGCGGGGTCATATCCAACAGCGAGGCCCGAGAGCTCGAAGTCGACCGAATTCTTGATCAGCGCGTATCCTCCGGTCACTGGTGCGTTGCCAGTGGCGGTATTGTCGCCTGCCGAGAGGATCCCGTATTGCAGGCCATCGAGTGCGCCGGACGGCGGGCCTTGCAGATCAGCACCGTTGAAGTTTGCCGAGCCGAAAAGCCCTCCCAACCCCGAGCTGCTGATTCCTTCGTCCGCTCCACCGGGCGCGCCCGAGAGGCCGTTGACGTATCCCCATTCCCCTCCAACGTTGCCGCCGCCCGTGGGGCCGAAGAACACCGTGCTGCCGGAAGACAGCTTCGCCGATACGGGCGTAAGGGTCGGATTGCCGGCGATCGTGAAGAAAACTCCGGTCAACACGTCGGCCGGCACCATTACATCAGCCGTACTGGTGTTGGTGAGCGTGACCAGAAGATTCGTGCCGGACGTGCTGAATGTGACGGATGCCGCAAGAGAGCCTGAGCTGCCGGTGAATGTGATCGGTGCCGCGTGAAGCTGAAACGTCATCAAACTCGCCGTAAGAATCGGAAACGTCTTGTTCATGAATATCCTAGAGTGTGAGTGGGTAGTGACCTCCTACACAGCAACTTGTGTGCCAAGACGTTTTTCAGTGCGAATAGCCGTTTTAATTCCATTAGATAAATAACGATGGTGACTTTTGCACGGAAGTCAGATCCCGCCCGGCGTGTAAAACAGATTGACAATTCGAGCGTGCAAGGCGGCACACTCAGGTGGCCCCCACAGGCCCTCACCTCAGTGGATCAATGGCTTACGGGACAAAGCGGTATTTAGTCGATTCTAAAAAACTGACAACGGCAGCTCGCGTCGCTGCACGCGTGCCTCCCCGGAGCTTCAGCCACAAGCTCCGGGTCATCGACGGCGGTAGTGCGATCGAACGCACGCGCGCGGAATCCGGCACGCAGCCGGTTCCCGCACTGGCGGTTGGAGGTCTAAGCCGCGCGCCGTTTCGTCTCGCTCGCGGCCCGGGCTTTCGCGGGGAGCCCGGTTGCTTCGAGATCTGCACGCATTTCTTTCCTGGCGTCTTCGGTCATCTCGGAGCAGGGCGCGCGCACCGGCCCACCGGCCATGCCGATGCACTCCATCCAGAATTTCTGCTCGGCGATCGCAAGGCGCCCCGCGCCGCCGTAGCCGGGTATCCACTTCGCCAGCGCCGAGCGCAGCGGATTGAGGCTGCGGGCAAGCTCGATCGCCTTGTTCATATCGCCGGCGACCGCCGCGCGGTAGTAGTCGTTGACCGGGGTGTAGCCGGGAACCTGATAGAGGTGGGGGCAGTAGTTCAACAGCCACCGGTCGCCGCAGACTGCGACGTTGTACACAAACGGCGCTTCGTCCGCCACGCTGACTTCGATGTCCTTGCCGACTGCGTCGCGCAGCGCGGTGGTGGGCTGGGGCTTGCCGACGCCCTGCTTGAAGCCGCAGATGTTCGGCAGCGTCGCCAGGCGCTTCGCGAGCTTCGCCGAGATCGGGTAGGTCTGCTCGGTATTGAACAGGATGACGCCGATGTCGACCCGGTCGCACACGAGCTTGAAATATTCGTAGACCGCGTCGTCGTTGCGGGCCGCCATGTACGGAGTGAGGATGATGACAAAATCAACCCCGGCCGACTGGGCGTGCTGCGCGAGCTTCGCCGCCTCGTATGGGTTCTGGTGGTGGCAGCCCGCGATCAGCGGGATCCGTCCCCTGATCGTCTCGACGTTGATCTCGACCAGCCGCATGCGTTCCTCGTTGGTCATCGCCCAGAACTCGCCGACGTTGCCGATGCAGTAGTGGCCCGCGAGGTTCAGCTTGGAGATGCAATGCTCCAGGTTGGCGGCGTTGCCGGCCTCGTCGAGCTTGTCGTCCTTCGTGAAGATCGTTGGCAGCGCGGTCCACACCCCGTGGAGCATTTTCCTCGCGTATTCCTTGGCTTCGTGCTTGCGGTATTTCATGACCATCCCCGTTGCTGTATGGTGATGCGCAAAGCATAGCACGTATCACGACAACGCCGTCCTCTACGGAAAGCGGTGCGCTGAAGTGTTGATCCAGGTCAAAAGCTCCACGCCCGGGCCGTGGTCGAATGTTCTGAAGATTGCGGCACGCCTGCTGTTACCGAGAAGGAAAATGAAAGCCGCGCTGGCATCGATCGCGACGGCTCTGGTTGCCATTGCCGCCTCGACCGCGTTGGCGGCGGATTATCCGTCCAGGCCGATCCGGCTGATCAGCCCCTTCGCTCCCGGCGGGGGCACGGACATACTTGCGCGCCTCATCGGGCCGCAGGTATCAGAGTCGCTCGGGCAGTCTGTCGTCGTGGACAACCGGCCCGGTGGCGGCGGCACGATCGGTGCCGCAATGGTGGTGCGCGCCGACCCCGACGGTTACACGCTGATCCTGGTCTCCGGCAGCTACGGCGCAAACGCCGCTCTCCACAAGCTGCCGTACGATTCCGTCGCGGACATCCAGCCGATCATCCTGATCGGAACGACGGGACTGGTCGTGACCCTGCACCCGACGGTGCCGATCAAAACCATCAAGGAGCTGATCGCGTCGATCAAGGCGGACCCTGCCAAGTACAACTTCGGCTCGTCGGGTACCGGTGGTCTCGGACATCTAGCCGGCGAGTTGTTCAAGCTGGAAACCAAAGTGGACTTCACCCACGTCCCCTACAAGGGCACCGGCCCGGTCATGACCGCACTGCTGAGCGGTGAGGTGCAGTCGAGCTTCAGCAGCCTCGTCCCGAGCATCCCGCACATCAGGGCGGGACGGCTGCGTGCCATCGCCGTGACTACGCCCAGGCGCTCACGCGTACTGCCCGACGTGCCCGCGGTCGGCGAGTCGGTCCCGGGATATGAAGTGACGCACTGGTACGGCATATGGGGCCCGAAGGGCTTGCCTAGAGAGATCTTCACGCGGTGGAACCGGGAAGTCGCGAGAGTCTTGGGAACGGAGGCCATGCAGAAGTGGCTGGAACAGGAGGGGATGGACGCGGCAGGGGGCCCGCCGGAAGAGTTTCTGGACCGGATCAGGCGGGACGTGGAAAAATGGAAGAGGGTGGTCAAAGCGGCGAAGATCGTCGCAGAAAGTTGACGACCCAGGTTCGCTCTGCCTTGATTTTGTCCGTAAGTTCCGTGGCTAGAACCTGTTTCATATGTAGGCACGTGTGCGACGGAGGCAATGTGGGATGCAGGTCGAGGAGGAGAGCCCGAAGCAATATGTCGATATTGCGAGGGCTCCCGACAAAGAGATGTGCCCCTGAGCAGGCGCTTGCCGCCTGCGCTTCGTCCACCTGCCCAAGGGCGCTGAGCAACGGCATCGGCCGTTGCTCTCCGCCCCGTCCCACTCGGGTTGCGGCCAGGGCACGCGGACGGCGGAGCAGTGCCTGCGCGTATATACGCGTAGGTGCGACCCGGGAGCGGGCCACAGCGCCGCACTTGAACGCGTGCTTGCGCACCTGCGGGGTCGCATCGCCGGAAGAACATCGGGGCCCCTGCTCCTCCCTGCGGCGCGCCGTCTGCTTCGTTGCCCGGCTTGACCATATCGACACATGGCCTGCGCCGTGCGCCTCGCATACGGTCCGTCCTGGCCACAACGCATCACGCGCCTATATATGAAATAGGTTCTTGTTGTGATTTCTCATTCGGGGAGCAAATGGCGGAAAGGAATCATGATTACGATGTAGTGGTCGTGGGCAAGGGCAATGCGGCGCTGTGCGCGGCGCTGACGGCGCGCGATACCGGTGTCTCGGTCGCCATGCTCGAAGCCGCATCGGTGGACGAATCCGGCGGCAACAGCCGCTTCGCGGGCGGGGTCATGCGCTTCGCGTACAGCACCGTCGCAGAGCTCCAGCAGCTCACCGACATTCCCGAGGACGAAGCGAAGAACACCGACTGGGACAGCAATACGATCGAGGAGTTTTACGACGACCTCTATCGCGTGACGAGCTACCGCACCGACCCGCAGTTGAGCGAGACGCTGATCACGCGGAGCTTCGAGGGCATGGTGTGGCTGCGCAGCCAGGGAGCGAGCTTCGTGCCGAACTACGGCGCGCAATCGGCAATCGTCAACGGCAAGCGCAAGTTCTTCGGGCGCTTCCCCCTCACGGTGAACGGCGGCGGCGCGGGCCTGGTGGCCGATCTCACGAAAACCGCCGAGAAGAAAGGCGTTGAGATATTCTACGAGACTCGCGCGATTTCGCTGATCTACGACGGCGTGAGCGTGCTTGGCGTGAGGGCCAAGAACCGCGGCAAACCTGTTGAGTACCGCGCGCGCGCGGTGGTGCTCGCCTGCGGCGGCTTCGAGGCCAATCCCGAATGGCGCACGCGCTACCTGGGGCCGGGCTGGGAGCTCGCGAAAGTCCGCGGCACCCGCCACAACCTGGGAGAAGGCCTCAAGATGGCGCTCGAGATCGGCGCCTGCCCTTGCGGCAACTGGTCGGGGCGCCACGCGGTGTCCTGGGAGCGTCATGCGCCCGAATTCGGCGTGGTCGAGCGCTCGCACGACCCGTACCGGCACAGCTATCCGCTTTCGATCATGATTAACGCAGAGGGCAAGCGCTTCGTGGACGAGGGCGCCGACTTCTACAACTACACCTATGCGAAATATGGCGCCGAAGTGCTCAAGCAGACCGGACAATATGCCTATCAGGTGTTCGACGCCAAGGTGAAACCCCTGCTCACCAAGGAATACGGCGGCCGGAACGTGACGCGCTTCACCGGCAACACGCTGAAAGAACTCGCCGGCAAGATGGAGGGCGTTGATCCCCAGGCGTTTCTGAAGACGGTGCGCGAGTACAACGCCGCAGTGCGGGTTGACGTGCCGTTCAACAAGGCAGTGCGGGACGGCCGGTGCACAGTCGGCATAGAGCCGCCGAAATCGAATTGGGCGAACACTTTGGATACGCCGCCCTTCGAAGCCTATGGCGTGACCTGCGGCATCACTTTTACTTTCGGCGGCCTGCGCATCAACCATGAAACCGGCCAGGTGCTCGATTTGAGCTACGACCCCATTCCGGGGCTGTACGCCGCCGGCGAGATGGTCGGCGGACTTTTCTATTTCAACTACCCGGCGGGTACCGGGCTCGTGTCGGGCCTGGTATTCGGCCGCATCGCCGGCAGCGGCGCGGCTTCGGCGGCGTGAGACTGGAAACGAGGGAGCGAGGACCAGGGACTACGGGTGGCAAGGAACCAAGACCGGTCTCGAGTCTCCAGTCACGGATCACGATCACATGCCGGTAATCGACACGCACGCTCACTGGTATCCCCGGGAGTTCATCGCCCTGCTCGAGCAGGGAGCGGCGGCGAATGGCGCCGCCATGGATCGAACATCGGAGGGCTATCCGGTCTTCTCGCTGCCCGATACGCTGCCCAAGTCGGTGATGAAGCCACCGATGATAGAGCCTGACCTGCTGCTGAAGGCCATGGCGAAGCGCCGGGTCGATACCTATACGCTTTCGCTCACCAATCCCATGGTGTACTGGGCATCGCCGGAATTCGGACTCAAGCTCGCGCAAGCGTGGAACGATGCCTGCACGGCGATTCACGATGCTCATCCGCAGCGCTTCATCGGGACCATCCAGCTGCCGATGCAGGCGCCGCCGCTCGCGCTGCGGGAGCTCGACCGCGCCGCAAAGCTCCCGGGGCTGCGCGCGGTTTATCTGGCAACGCACGTCAACGGAAAGAACCTCGACGAAAAGGAATTCTGGCCGGTTTACGCGCGCTGCGAGGCGCTGGGCCTCCCGATCTTCCTGCACCCGCTATATCCCTGCGGTGATGAGCGGATAGCCCGACACTTCATGCGCAATCTGTGCGGCAACCCGTACGAGACCGGTCTCGCTGCCGCGTCCCTGGTTCTCGGCGGCGTGCTCGACGCTTTTCCCAAGCTCACGGTCATGCTGCCGCAAGCGGGCGGCGCCTTTCCCTGGCTCGCCGGCCGCTTCAATCGCGGCTTCAAGGTCCGCGCGGAGCTCAAGCACCTGAAGCGGAAACCGACTGATTACCTGCGCCGCTTCTACTACGACACGATCACCCACCACCCGGAGATCATGCGCTTTCTGGTCGAGCTCGTGGGCGCGGACCGCATCGTGCTCGGCAGCGACTACGACCAGGATATGCAGTACGAGCGCCCCGTGGAATTCGTGGAGAGCGTGCCCGGACTGTCGAAGCGCGAGCGCGAGATGATATTGGGCGGCAATGCCCGGCGGCTATTGAAGATCAGCGACTAGGTACCGGACACCATAACGAGAGACTGAGCCCGGGAAGCTTTTGCCGCTGACCGCGCACTGCTTACCGCTTACCATACTCAAGTCTCTTTCGGGAGGAAGGTCATGACAGCCAGACGCGAATTTCTCGCCGCCTGCGCGGCCTTGGGCGGCGCGGCGCTCGCGGGATGCGCCGGGACGGAAACTCAAAAAGCCGGGAGGCGCTACGCGCGGGTGATCGATGCGCACGCCCACTGGTATCCGCAGGAATTTGTCACCTTGATGCAGAAGGAGGGGCCGGCGAACGGCGCCAAGATGGGAACGGACAAGGCGGGCAATCCGGTGGTGCTTTCCGTGCCCGGCGGCACGCAGACCTCGTCCATGCGCCGCAACATGACAGACCTCGATCTCCTGATCAAGGAGATGGACGAGCGCGAAGTCGACATGTACGCGCTTTCCATGACCAACCCGATGGTGTACTGGGCCTCGCCCGTGTTCGCGTTGAAGCTCTCCCAGGCGACGAACGATGCCGGCTCGGCGGCGCACCTCAAGCATCCACAGCGCTTCGTGAGCACCATCATGCTGCCGATGCACGCCCCGGATCTGGCGGTGCAGGAGCTCGAGCGCGCTGCGAAGCTTCCCGGTCTGCGTGGCATCAACATGGCGATGCACGTGAACGGCAAGAACATCCACGAGAAGCAGTTCTGGCCGGTTTACGAGCGCGCCGAGGCGTACGGCCTGCCGCTGTTCCTGCACAACCTGTATCAGACGGGCGCCGAGCGGATGAATGAGTACTTCATGATCAACGTGCTCGGCAACCCCTACGAGTCGGGATACGCGGCCGCAAGCCTGATTTACGGCGGAGTGCTGGACGCATTCCCGAAGCTGGAAGTCTATCTGCCGCATTCCGGCGGCACCTTTCCGTGGCTGATCGGCCGGTTCGACTACGGGATCGGAGTCAGCCCGGCGCTCAAGCACATGAAACAGCCGGCGAGCGCCTATTTGCGGCGCTTCTGGTACGACACGCTCACGCATCATCCCGGCCTGATGAAAAACGTCATCGATCTGGTGGGCGTGGACCGCATTGCGATGGGCACCGATTTTCCGCAGGGCATGGCGCTCAACAAGCCGGTCGACTTCGTGGAGCAGATCCCCGGCCTCACACGGCGCGAGCGCGAGATGATATTGAGCGAGAACCCGGCGCGCCTCTTGAAGCTTTCATGATCGGCAGTGCGGGAGAGCGGGAGGGCGGGAGACGGACGGGTTTTCTCCCGAGTTCCCGATCTCACCATCTCCCGGTAGTTGAGGACATGACATGTCCGTTGTAGACGTCCACGCGCATTGGTTCGCTCCCGAGTGGGTAGAGCTGCTCGAGCGTGAAGGCAACGCCAACGGCGCAAAGATGGGCAAGAACGACAAGGGCGTAAGCACCATCACGATTCCCGGCGTCGCGCTCGTGTCCTCGTTCCCGCCGGACATGGTGGACCTCGACCGCATGGTGAAAGCCATGGACGAGGCCGGGATAGACATCCGTCTCTTCTCGCTCACCAATCCGATGATCAACTGGGCACCGCCCGAATTCGGAGCGCGCCTGGCGCGGGCGTTCAACGACGCCTGCGCGGCGGCCTACGCGAAATACCCACGGCGTTTCCGCGGTGCGATGACCCTGCCGATGCAGGCGCCCGAGGTTGCGCTCAAGGAGCTTCAGCGCGCGGCGACGCTCCCTGGCATCTGCGCGGTGTACATGTCGATGCACGTCAACGGCTCGAATCTCGACGACCAGTCGTTCTGGCCGGTCTACGCGCAATGCGAAGCCCTCGGTTTGCCCCTGTGCCTCCATCCGGTGAATCCCTGCGGGCTGGAGCGCCTGGCCCGCTACCACACGCGCAACCTGATCGGCAATCCGCACGAAGCTGCGATCGCGGCCGCGGACCTGATGTTCGGTGGCGTGCTGGACGCATTCCCGCGCCTCGAGGTCGTGCTGCCGCACGCAGGCGGCAGCTTTCCCTGGCTCATCGGCCGCTTCGACAACGGGGTCGCGACGCGCAAGCGCGAGCTGGGCCACATGAAGGAGCCGGCCAGCAGCTACGTGCGGCGCTTCTATTACGACACGATCAGCCATCATCCGCAGATCATGCGCTACCTGATCGAAATGGTCGGTATCGACCGCATCCTGGTGGGAAGCGACTACAACATGGATGCCGGCTACCCGCGCCCGGTCGAATTCGTCGATCGCATTCCGGGGCTCACGCCGGATGAGAGGAAAGCGATTCTGGAAGGCAATGCCGCGCGGCTGTTGAGACTCAGTGACAAAATACGGGATCTGACGTCGAAGGGGTCTTCTTCAATGTAATAGGATCACAATCCGAACCGAACGAGGAAAAGCAGGGAAGGGTAGAACATGGCATTGACACCGATACGGCGCGTCGTGACCGGCAATGACGAGCGCGGCAAATCGAAGGTGATGTGGGACGGCCCGTCTCCGGGCGCACACGAAACGCAGATCAAAGCGAGGGGCCACACCGATTTCTGGGTGTGGCGGGAGACGCCGCCGCCCCTAGACGGCGCGGAAGACGCGGGGAAGTGGAACGACGAGTTTCCCTGCCCCGTCGGTGGAGGGCATCTGCGCGTCGTGCACTGGCTGGCGAAGACCGCGGAGGCGCCGCCGAACGAGCCGTACAAGTCGCCAGAGCCGCACGGCCGCACGTGGGACCGCGGTGGCGGCAACCACTACAACCGGTCGTACATGCACAAGACCAGATCGGTCGATTACGGGATCCTGCTGTCGGGCGAGCGCGTGATGGAGCTCGACGACTGCACGCTCACGCTCAAGCCGGGGGCTGTCGTCATCGACGTCGGGGCGTGGCACCTGTGGGACAGCTCGAAGACGGGGTGCCTGATGGCCTTCGACATGTTCGACGCGGCATTCGTCGACGGCGACGCCGGCACGGCTCAGGGCAACGACAAGCCGATGCGCCCGCCCCAGAACCAGAACCTCCCCGCGGGCGTAAAGCCGCAGCGTCGCATCGTCGCCATCGATCGCGAGGCGGGCAAGTCGAGCCTCGTCGGCGACACGGCTTCACCGGACGTGCGTGCCGATCCCGCGCGGCCGGGGTTTGCGCTGCACCGCATGTGGGTTGTAGACGGCTTTCCGGCAAAAATCGTCTACGAGACGCTGCAGCTTCCCAACGTGCTCGTGCCGCCGCGCAAAGGGTCGGTGATGAACGTTTTCACGTACCCGCCGGACGCCGCGTGGAAGGGGAAGGTCGGCGAGCGCGAGGTCAAGGCGTACTTCTCGGCAATGGGTGCGCCCAGTGCATCGACGTACTCGGCGCAGGCGCCGCACCCGTACATGCAGAAAATGCGCACGCTGGATCTTTGCGCGGTCCTCGAAGGCGAGATCGTGCTCGTGCTCGACACGCAGGAGGTGCCGATGAAGGCGGGCGAAATCGTCGTTCAGCGCGGCACGAACCACGCGTGGAGCAATCGTTCGGGCAAGCCCGCGGTCGTGGCAATCGCATCGCACGACGGGAAGTAGGTTTGCGCGCAGAGAGAAAGGAAGCCGTGCGGCTCAGCGTCTCGATCGCCGTTCTGGCAGGAGCGCTTTCAGCTCCTGCCATCGCCTGGGCGCAAGCGTATCCGGCGAAGCTGATACGCTGGGTCGTGCCGAGCTCGGCCGGCGGGGGCGCCGATACCGTCACCCGCCTTGTCGCGAACGCGCTGCCCGCGGTCCTGGGCCAGCGGGTAATCGTCGACAACCGCGCCGGCGCGAGCGGCAATATCGGCTCGGAGATCGTTGCCAAGTCCCCGCCCGACGGCTACACCTGGCTCATGATCAACAACGCACAGGCGGCGAACG
Organism: Burkholderiales bacterium; assembly: GCA_035259205.1. GTDB lineage: Bacteria > Pseudomonadota > Gammaproteobacteria > Burkholderiales > SG8-41 > SG8-41. The sequence goes on from DATFWO010000272.1 coordinate 27,733, forward strand.
TCAGCATGTACCGGAATCTTGCCTACGATCTCCTGCGCGATTTCGTGCCGGTGACGCAGGTCGACTCGTCGCCGCACGTGGTCGTGGTCCACCCGTCGCTGCCGGTGAAGTCGATCGGCGAGCTCGTCAAGCTGGCGAAAGCGAAGCCCGGCGCGCTCGACTACGCGTCTGCAGGCCTCGGCACCGTAACCTTCCTGGCGGCGGAGCTGTTCAAGGCGGAGGCGGGCGTGAATCTCAGGCACGTCCCGTACAAAGGCGGGGGCGAGTCGCTGATCTCGATCATATCCGGCGAGACCGCCGTCTATTTTTCTCCGCTCGTCGTGGCGGTATCGCACATCCGCCAGGGCCGATTGCGCCCGCTGGGTGTGACATCGAAGAAGAGGATCGCCCTCGTTGCCGACGTTCCGACGGTCGCGGAATCAGGCTATCCCGGCTACGAGTTCAGCCTCTGGAACGGCCTGCTGGTGCCCGCGCGCACGCCTCGGGAAACGGTCGCGGCCATACACAACGCCGTTGCCTCGGCGCTCAAAACCCCAGAGGTCAGCAAACGTCTAACGGAAATGGGCTCGACGGCGATCGGCAGCCAATCCGAGGAGTTCCGGGCGTTTCTCAACTCGGAGGTCGGAAAGCTGTCGAAGGTCATCGCGCAGCTCCATCTGAGCGACGAGTCACGGCAGTAGGCATGACACAACAAATGATCGGTGATACGTGACAGGCCTTGCAGCGCGCACGGTGCTGTGCGCAGTTCTGGTTCTCGCGGTCTCCATTACAACCGCCCGTGGCCAGGAGCCTCAGCGGCCAGCATTGGAAATGAATAAGTACGTCAATACGTCGTGGCGGTGGTCGATTTCCTATCCCGCCGGCTGGACGGTGGATGGCACGGATCCAGACCTGGTCCGCATCCGTTCGGCGGCCGAGAATGCGTTGTGCAGCATCAACAGTGGCCCCGTGGATCGATTCGGCACGGTGGATGATTTCACGGATTTCATGCTCGCGAGCGACGGCTCTTTCTTCAAAGACCGGGGCCAGAGGTTTGCGGTCGTGGCGCGCAAGCGGATAAACCTGCCGAATGGCATCGTCGGCAACGACGTGCTGGCAGAGATCGGGCCGGGCGGAACGTCGCGCCGCGTCCATGTCCTCGCCGATGGCCGCGGCTTCGCCCTGGACTGCGAGGCCTACACGAAGGATTGGAGCAGGCTCGAGGCGGCTTACCAGCAGGTCATTGCCTCCTTCACCGTGAATAAGTAAGGTGTCTCGAGCGGAGCGGCTGACGGCTGCACCTCAGCACCGTGCAGTCTGTCATCGCCCATCACCCCGGTTGTCTGAAAAGGAGAGGACATGAAAGCGCTGCGCGCTGTCTGTGCGCTGGTCGTCGCTCTGGGTGCCGCCCCGGCCGGCATGGCTCAAAGCTATCCGTCGCGGCCGATCACCGTCGTGGTGCCGTTTTCCGCAGGCGGGCCCACCGATACGCTCGCGCGCATCATGAGCGAGCCCATGAGAAGGGTGCTGGGGCAGACTGTGGTGGTCGACAATACCACCGGAGCGGGCGGCACCATAGCCACGACCCGCGTCGTCCGCGCAGCGCCCGACGGGTATCTGCTGGTGATCGGGCACTGGGGTACGCACGTCGTGAACGGGGCGTACTACACGTTGCCGTTCGACGTGCTGAATGATTTTGCGCCGCTGGCGATGATCGCAAGCAACCCCCAGATGGTGATCTCCAAGCCCGCCGTCCCGGCGAAGAACCTGAAGGAGCTGATCGCGTGGATCAAGGCAAACCAGGACAAGGTGCTCATCGGAACGGGCGGAGTGGGCGGCGCGTCGCACATGGCAGGAATCGACTTCCTGAACCGGATCGGCGTCAAGCTGCAGTTCGTTCCGTACCGGGGCGCCGCTCCTGCGTTGCAGGCGCTGCTTGCGGGCGAGATCGATATCTACGTGACCCAGATCTCCAGCGCGGTCGGCCAGGTTCGTTCGGGCAAGCTGCGGGCCTACGCCGTTGCCGCGAAGAACCGCCAGGAGGCCATGCCGGAACTGCCCACCGTCGATGAAGCAGGCCTGCCCGGGTTTTACACCGCGGTGTGGCACGGCATCTGGGCGCCAAAGGCAACGCCGCGCGACATCGTCATGAAGCTCAACGCGGCCATCGTCGAAACCCTGGCCGACCCGATGGTGCGCCAGCGATTCGCAGATCTCGGACAGGAAATTCCGCCGCGCGAGCAGCAGACTCCGGAAGCGCTGTACGCGTATCAGAAGGCGGAGATCGAGAAGTGGTGGCCGCTCATCAGGGCAGCGGGGCTCAGAGCCGAGTGACAGGTGCGGCAACTGGTTGAGTGCAGCGAAAAGCTCGATGAGTGGCTTGAACCAGACGAGAGTTGATATGCGTACTTGCACGGACACCCCGTAGCGGGAATATACTGGTGCCTGTTCCATCCGTTCGGAAAGGATCCCATCATGCATTGGCTGTGGGTTGCGCTGATCGGTTTGGTCGTGGGCTTGATTGCCCGGGCATTGCATCCGGGCAAGGACAACATGGGCATCATCATGACGGCGCTTCTGGGCATCGCCGGCTCGGTTGGCGCAACCTACCTCGGCCAGGCAGTCGGGTTTTACAGGCCGGACGAGGAAGCCGGGTTTATCGCCAGCGTCATCGGTGCGATCCTGTTGCTGGTTATTTACGGCTTGGCGAAGAAGCCGGGCACCAGCGCGTAGCTCGCCGCATCTCCCGAATCTGTCGCGGCATCCGGGAGCCGTGGGTTCGAAGCTGGTTCATTCAGCATGAAGTTCCATCCCATAGACGGAGGTAACTCATGAGCGAAGAGCAGATGCCGGATTTCTCGAACGTCCAGAGCGGCTCGAGTTCGACGGCGCCGAAGATCTACGAAGTCAAGTCCGGAGACAGCCTGTCGAAGATCGCCAAAAGGGAATATGGCGACGCTAACGACTGGAACCGTATCTTCGAGGCGAACAAGGACATCCTGAAGGATCCAAACAAGATCTTTCCCGGCCAGAAGCTGAAGATTCCCCCGAAGTAGGGGGGACGGCCGTCACGAACGCCAACGGAGAACCGAGACCATGGGCAAGAGATTCCTGCATATCGTTCTGGCCGCAGCGGTGGTGCTGCTCGCGGCTTGCGGCAAGAAAGAGGAGCCACCCAAGCCTGCGGCGCCTCCGCCGCCCCCGCCGCCGGTGACCGCGCCGACACCTGCTCCCGCTCCCGCGCCCGCCGGGGTCGCTGCGGGCACGATCGGACTGGGGAAGGCCGTCGGCGCCGACAAGAAAGTCAGCGCGGCAACCGAGACTTTCGGCAAGGGCGACACGTTCTATGTCGCGGTAGACACCACCGGGACCGGCAGCGCGACCTTGAAGGCGAAGTGGACCTACCACAAGGGCACGCAGGTGGCCGTCGTCAAGGAGGACACCCAGACCATCACACCGACGGGCCCGGCGACGAGCGAATTTCACGTGAGCAAGCCGGATGGCTGGCCGCCTGGCGAGTATCAGGTCGAGCTGTTTCTCGACGACAAGCCGATTGGCGTCAAGAAGTTCACGGTCGCGAACTGATCAGGCAGACCCGGAGATGGGCCAGGGCGGAGGCTTAACGCCCTGGCTTTTTTTGGCGGAGTTCGGTTCGGTCGAACTGGCGCATCACCAGCCGCGCAGTTCCAGTCACGCACCACCAGTCGCGATACATCAGTCACTTCTTGAGGAAACGGCGTGTTGAAGATCGGCATCCTGCTGGGCGACGACATCGGGTTGGAAGTCGTGCCGGAAAGCGTGAAGGTATTGAAGGCCGCGGCCGCCAGGACCGGGCTTCAGATCGAGTGGCAGGAGCTGCCGATCGGCAAGCGCGGGCACGAGCTGCACGGCAACACGCTGCCGCAGATTACAGTGGATGCGCTGGCGAAGACGGACGGCTGGATCTGCGGTCCGATCGGGCACAACGCCTATCCCCGCGGCGATCCGACGTGGGTCATGCCGCCGCTGCGGAAGAAGTTCGAGCTGTTCGCCAATATCAAACCGGTGAAGTCCTATCCCAACATCCCGTCGGTGCACAAGGACGTCGACATCGTGTTCCTGCGCGAGACGACCGAGGGCATGATGTCGGGCAGCGTGGTGGTAGCGGGCAGCGGCGAATTCCAGCCCAACGACGAAATCGCGATCGGCATGCGCGTGGTCACCCGCAAGGGCGCGAGCCGCGTCGCGCGCGAGGCGTTCGAGATCGCACGCACGCGCAGACGCAGGATGGTGACGGCGCTCCACAAGGAACCGGTCTACCGGCTGGTGTGCGGCATGTTCGCGCGCGAATGCCGCAAGGTCGCTGCGGAATTTCCCGATGTCGAGTTCAACGAAGTCCTGATCGACGGTTTCGCGCTGAAACTCGTGATGAAGCCGCAGCAGTATGACGTCGTGGTGACGACCAACCAGTTCGGGGACATCGTGACCGACGAGGGCGCGGGACTGGTGGGCGGCCTCGGGCTCGCCCCGGGGCTCGTCGTCGGGGAAAGGCAGGCCATGGCCCAGGCAACGCATGGCTCGGCGCCCGATATCGCGGGGAGGGGGATTGCCAATCCCTATGCCATGATCATGTCCGGCAGGATGCTCGTCGAATGGCTCGGCAGGAAGCGCGGAGAGGAAAGGGCAACGCAGGCGGCGAAGCTCATCGACGCCGCCATGGACAAAGTCATCGCGGAAGGCCAGCGGCTCACGCCGGATCTGGGCGGCAAGGCGAGCACCGGCGAGATGGGCAGTGCAGTAGCCGCAGCTCTCTAGAACCTGGGGTCCAATGGAGGGGAGGGAGAAGATATGAAGGCACTGTTGGTCGCCTGTGCGCTTGCCGTCACACTCGGCACCGGTTCGCAGGGCGCGGCTCAAAGCTACCCGCCCGATGCATCGACCATCCCGACGGTGATGTTGAACGGCAGCCCGCCCAGCCGGCAGCCGGCTCCCAGGCCTGCGAATCAGCAATCGGCATGGAACACGGTGCTGGCCGGGCACAGCGATCTGCAGGGCCGTTCGGCCTACCAGCCCATCATCATCAACGAAAACGGGCGCCACATCGCCTACGTCGGCCATCACACGGGCAAGATGCCGAATCCGCTCACGGGCGCCGTGGAGGGCAATGGAACCTCGATAGTCGATGTCACCAATCCGGCAAAGCCCCGCTACCTTGCTCATATTCCGGGCCCGGCGGAGGGCGGTGACGAAGCCGGCGGCGCGCAGATGGTGCGCGTGTGCAGCGGAGACGTTCTGCCGAAAGGGGTGAAAGGCAAGTGGTACCTGTTGCGCGCGCTCGGCTCGACGGCGCACGAGATCTACGACGTTACCGACAAAGCCCATCCGGTCCTGCTGACCACCGTGGTGGACGGGCTCACCGGCACGCACAAGAGCTGGTGGGAATGCGATACGGGAATTGCCTATCTCGTCGGGAACAACTCCGCGGAGGGCTGGCGGGGCAATCACATGAAGATTTTCGATCTGAGCGATCCCGCGAAGCCCGTTTATATCCGCGATTTCGGACTGCTCGGTCAGCAGCCGGACGCGAAGTCGTTCATCGGCACCCGCGCGGGCGTCAACATCCATGGGCCGATCTCGGCCGGCGTCGCCAAGAACCGCGTTTACGCGGCCTACGGCACTGGCGCGAACGGCGTCATCCAGATTCTCGACCGCAAGAAGCTGCTGACCGAGTTCACCAATGCGCTCAAGCCGACCGCGGAGGAAATGCTCGCGCCGCAGGTGGGCTACATCGTCATGTCGCCCGACCAGGGCGCGCACACCACGTTGCCCCTGTATGGCGTGCCGATACCCGGTTTTCAGGGCCACACCGTGCTGCAAAAGCGCGACCTCATGATCGTCGCTTCGGAACAGGGGCGGGGAGAGCACTGCAGGCCGGGTCCCGGTGGAAACCGGCCCGCGCCCCACCTCGGCTTCCTGCTGGATATCACCAATGAGGCGACGCCATGGCCTCTTGCGACCTTCCATGTGCCCGAACAGCCGGGAGATTTCTGCGGCCGGGGCGGACGGTTCGGCAACCATGCGAGCCACGAATCGTTCTATCCTCCCTACTACGGGAAGCTTGCCGTCTTCTCCTGGTTCAACGCGGGGACGCGCATCTTCGACATCCGGAACCCGTTCGCGGTGGAGGAGGTCGCCTATTTCATTCCCGCGCCGAACAAGTACACGATGGCTTTCTGCTCGGACGGAGTGAGCCACCCGGACGGGGATCCGAAGATCATTCCGGCGTGCGTCAAGGTGATACAGACCAACAACGTCGAGGTCGACGATCGCGGCCTCATCTACAGTGCCGACCGCGCGGGCACCGGGCTGCACATCATCCGGCTCACGGGGCGCGCGGCGCGGGTCGCGGCGCAGTGACATGGTGTTCGGAAAATCGTCCCAGATAGCTGAGACGCTTCATCTAAGACGCAATATCCTGGACGCTCTTTGTTGGGAAAAGCATGCTGAAAATAGGAATCTTGCTTGGAGACGACATCGGCCTCGAAGTCGTCCCCGAGGCCGTCAAGGTGATGAAGGCGGCGGCGAAGAAGACCGGGCTGCAAATCGAATGGAGCGAGCATCCGATCGGCAAGCGCGGGCACGAGCTGCACGGCCACACCATGCCGCAGGTCACGGTCGAGGCGCTGGAGAAAACGGACGGATTCCTGTGCGGGCCCATCGGACACGGCGCTTACCCTCGCAACGACCCGACCTGGATCATGCCGCCCCTCAGGAAGCGCCTGGATCTCTACGCGAGCATCAAGCCGGTCAGGTCCTATCCCAACATCAAGTCGGTGCACAAGGACGTCGACATCGTATTCCTGCGCGAGGTGACGGAGGGCATGCAGTCCTCCGACACGGTCGTCGCCGGAGCGGGCGAGTTCCGGCCGAATGACGAGATCACGATCGCGTCGCGCGTCATCACGCGCACCGGATCGAGGCGCGTCGCGCGGGAAGCCTTCGAGATCGCTCGCACGCGGCCGCGGAAGAAGGTCACTTCGGTGCACAAGGAGCCGGTCTACCGCCTCGCTTGCGGCATGTTCGCGGAAGAATGCCGCAAGCTCGCGAAGGAATACCCGGACGTGAAGCTCGACGAGGTGCTCGTGGATGGCTTTGCGATGAAGCTCGTCATGAATCCCCAGCAGTTCGACGTGGTGGTCACCACCAACCAGTTCGGCGACATACTCACCGACGAGGGCGCGGGAGTCGTCGGCGGTCTCGGGCTCGCGCCGGGCCTCTGCGTAGGCGAGCGCCTTGCCATGTCACAGGCGACGCACGGCTCGGCGCCGGACATCGCCGGCAGGAACATCGCGAATCCCTACGCGCTCATCATGTCCGGCCAGATGCTGCTCGAGTGGCTGGGGCGGAGGAAGAGCGAGCCGAAGGCGACGCAGGCGGCAAAGCTCATCGATGCGGCGGTGGCGAACGTCATCGCGGAAGCGACGCACCTCACGCCGGACCTGGGCGGGAGAGCGAGCACCACGCAGATGGGTGACGCCATCGTTGCCGCCATCTGACCTTGAGACGATTTATCTGAGACGCTACGCCTGGGACGGTTTATGAAGCTAGCCATCCTCGACGACTACATGAAAGTTGCGCTCGCGAGCGCCGACTGGGGGCGTATCCGGAGCCGCGGCGTCGAAATCACGGTATTCGACACCGCGTTCGCGTCGGTGGACGATGCGGCGGCGCAACTGGCCCCCTTCGAGATCGTCAACCTGCTGCGCGAGCGCACGCATTTCACGCGGGCGTTGATCGAGCGGCTGCCCAAACTGAGGTTCATCGCCCTGACCGGGCGGCGCGCGCCCAGCCTTGACATCGCGGCGGCGACCGAACGGCGCATTCCGGTCTGCAATACCCACGGGGGCGAGGGTGGCGCGTCGACCTCCGAGCTGGCGTGGACGCTGCTGCTCGCCGCGGCGCGCGATCTCACCAACGCCGAGCGCGGCGTGCGCGCCGGGCGCTGGCACGAGAACGTGCGCGCGGGCACGGTGCTCGAAGGACGGCGCCTCGGCGTGATCGGGCTGGGGCGGCTTGGGAGCCGCGTGGCCGGCTACGGCAAGGCGTTCGGCATGGACGTCGTGGCGTGGAGCCAGAACCTCACGCCCGCGCGGGCCGCGGAGTGCGGCGCGCGCTACGTGAGCAGGGAGGAATTGTTCGCCACTTCGGACTTCGTAACCATCCATGTCGTGTTGAGCGATCGCACGCGCGGCTTGATCGGCGCGGCCGATTTCGCGCGCATGAAGCCCTCCGCGATACTGGTCAATACTTCGCGCGGACCCGTCGTCAATGAAGCGGAGCTGATCGACGCGTTAAAGAGCCGCAAGCTCGCGCATGCCGCGCTCGACGTCTACGCGCGCGAACCGCTGCCCGTCGACCATCCGTTGCGCAGCATGGAGCACGTCACTCTGGCGCCGCATCTGGGCTACGTGAACACGGACGTCTTCAGGGATTTCTACGGCGAGTCGGTCAAGAATATCGAGGCGTGGCTCTCGGGCAAGCCCACAAACGTGCTCAACCCCGAGGCGTTGAGCTCGAAATAGGTGATGAAGTGAGGCGGACTCGCCTCGGCAGCGCCCTCGTACTCGCGGTGTGCGGCACCGTACTCGCGGCTGCCGCTTCGTCCCAGACCTACCCGGTTCGAGCGATCCGCATCATCATGCCGTACTCGGCGGGTGGCGCGGGCGATGTGCAGGGCCGCATCCTGGCGCAGCGCCTGTCCGAGTCTCTCGGCCAGCAAGTCGTGATAGACAACAGGCCGGGAGCGGGCTCGACGATCGGTGCCGAGCTGGCTGCTAAGTCGTCACCCGACGGCTACACGCTGTTCTGGATCGCCAATACCCACTTCGTCGCCGCGGCGATGCAGAAAAAGCTCGCCTACGATCCGCTCAACGATTACACGCCGGTCACCCAGGTGACGAGCGCTCCCAATGTCCTGGTGATCCACCCGTCGCTGCCGCCGCGGACGGTGAAGGAGCTCATCGTTCTCGCCAGGGCGAGGCCGGGGCAGCTCGACTACGCATCGTCGGGAAACGGCAGCACCCAGCATCTGACCGGTGCGTTGTTCTGCAAGATGGCCGGGATCCGGATGACGCACATTCCATATCGCGGCAGCGGACCTGCGACCTCCGACCTCCTCGGCGGCCAGGTGATGGTCTCGTTTCCCGGCATCGCGAGCATGCTGCCTTACATCAGGGCCGGCAGGCTGCGCGCGCTTGGCGTATCGGGCACGAAACGCTCGGCCGAGCTGCCCGCGGTGCCGACGATCGCGGAGGCCGGCGTGACGGGCTACGAGCTGGTGGCATGGAACGGCATCGCGGCGCCCAGGGCGCTGCCGCGCGAGATCCAGATGAAGCTCCACGGCGAGGTGCTCCGCGTGCTGAAGAACTCCGAAGTCCAGAAGAGCCTGCGCGCCGTCGGGCAGGATCCGGCATGGCAGGAGACCCCCGAGCTCTTCCATGAATTCCTCAAGGTCGAGGCCGCGAGATGGGCGAAGCTCGTGGCGGACAGCGGTGCGCAGGTTGAGTGAGGATCGACGGCGCAATGCCGGGCAGCACGAAGTCGATCCCGGACACTTGCATTCGCCTCTCAAGCACGCCGCGCCGCGATCTTCGAGCTCCGGCCTTGTGCTACGCTTCGACTCCTCCCTGGACCCCGAACGAGTGAGGCATGGCTTACGCTTTGATCGCCCGCTGCCCACGCAGCGGGCAGCTCGGCATCGGAATCGCCAGCTATTCTATTGCGGCCGGGCTCTACTGCGACGGTGCGCTGCGCGCGAATACCGGCGCGACTCTCACGCAAGGCGCTCCCAATCCGCGCAACAACTATCTCGCGATCAGCTTGCTCGCGCAGGGGCGCACCGCGAAGCAGGCGCTGGCGGAGCTTCTCGCCAACGACTCCGATTGCGAATACCGCCAGGTCGCAGTTGTCGATCGTGAGAACCAGGCGGCCGCGTACTCAGGGGACCGGGTGCGGGGATGGGCGGGGTGCCGCACGGGGAACGGATTCGCCGCGCTCGGCGACATGCTCGCCGGCGAGCAGGTGCTGGACGCGTTGGTGACGGGGTTCGAGGCGGCGCCGCAGGCGGGCCTCGACGAAAGGCTGCTGGCGGCGCTTGAAAGCGCCGGCGGTGTCGGCGGCATGGCCGGCGCTCGCGGTCGCCTGCCGGAGCGCTCGGCTGCATTGATCGTGTGGGGGGGCCGCACGTACAACGAAATCGACATCCGCGTCGACCTGCACGAGCGGGCGATCGAGGAGCTCAGGCGCATCTACGGCGATTACATGCCGTCGATCGCGTACTACGAAGAACGCGCGCGGAATCCGCGTAACGCGATCCCGGCGATGGAATTCGCGGATATGCTGAAGGCCGGGCGGGCAAGGGAAGCCGGATGACCTATTCCATCATCGCGCGCTGCCCGCGCAGCGGCCGCTTCGGCGTCGGCTCGACCACCTTTTCGATCGCGTGCGGCCGCCGCAGCGAGAGCATCCGCCCGAACGTCGGGATCAGCAAATCGCAAGCGTACTATCTGCGTCATGTCGATCCGATGGTTCTCAACCTGCTCGAGCAGGGTTACACGCCGCGCCGCATCATGCGCGTGCTCGAAGCCGACGACCCGGATTTCGACTACCGGCAGATCGGTATCATCGACGGCGAGTCCAATGTCGTGGCGCACACCGGCGCCGGTGTCGGGAAATGGGCCGGCCACACCGTAGGTCCGTACTACGCCGCCTACGGCAACGGCCTGGCCGGTCCGCAAACCGTCGAGGGCATCGTCCGCGGTTTTCTCGAGCAGCCCGAGGCGCCGCTCGAAGAGAGATTGCTGAGGGCCCTGGAAGGCGGTCGTGATGCGGGCGGTCAGATGTCGAACGGACGCCACCGCCCGGAGCGCTCCGCCTGGATACGCGTCGTCGACCGCGGGTATGCGCCCGAAATCGACCTGCGCGTCGATCTTCACGAAAGGACAGTTGCGGAGCTGCGCCGCATCCTGGAAGAATACAAGCGCTACCGAACGTACTATGAGAAACGTTGCACACATCCGGGTGCAGCCGTGCCGGAGGAAGATCTTCTCCCGGCTCGTTGACACGATTTCCCGGGCGGCATACGGTACCCTTGCAGTTACGAGCTGCCTGTCCCACAGAAGTTTCGATGAGCGGCTCGAGTTCCAAGATCTACCAGATCGTAGCGACCGCGGTTCACTGCAGATCCACTATCAACCACCCGAGCGTGCCGGAAGGGCGACGGCGAAGAAGGCGTCAATGCCGGCAACATCCGGTTAGCGCTCCAAAAGGAGGCGATTATGGGATTGCTCGACGAACTTCTGCGAGGCGCCATGTCGGGCGCCATGTCACAGGGCGGGCTCGGCCAGGCAATGCGGCAGCAGCAGCGGCCGACGGCGCAAGCGGGTGGCGGCATGGCCGGCACGGCGATGGCCCTGCTCCCGATCGTTCTCGCGATGCTCAACAAGGGGCAGGGCGCGTCCGCGGCCGGGTCCGGCATGGGCGGCCTCGGCGCACTCCTGGAGCAGTTCCAGCGCGCTGGATTCGGCGAGCAGGCGCGCTCCTGGGTCAGCACCGGCCCGAACATGCCGGTGTCGCCCGATGTCATGTCGCAGGTGTTCGGCCGGGACGGCCTGGCGCGGATCGCGTCGCAGGCCGGGTTGAGCGAGCAGCAGGCCTCGGCGGGCCTGAGTGATATCCTGCCCGACGTCGTGAACCACCTGACGCCACAAGGCGAGGTGCCTAATCTGGATGCGCTCGCTGCGAGTGTCGGCGATTTCGAGCGGCGCCTGGGTCTTTGAGCGACGGCGCGGGAAGCGATCGCGCGGCTCGAAGAACAGAAGCGCTCGCGAACATCGGCCTCTTGCGCCGGCCGGCGAAGCGCCGGTCGGGATGTATTAATGCGCTGTCCCGAGCGTGGGGGAAGTCCGGGCGCGGTTGGCATGGGCTGTTCACCGGTGGGATTGGGTCTAACCGTGCCGCACGGAGAACACGCCGCGTCATGACTTGCTTTCACCACGTAACCCCGACACCAAGGAGAACGGTATGCGCCTGCCGAAGCTAAGCTACGAGAAGCTCACCCCGAAGCAAAAAGAGGTCTACGACAAGCACGTCGTCAGGCGCAATTACGTGACCGGGCCTTACGACGTCTGGCTCCACAGTCCCGAGCTCTTCGAGAAGGTATCGGCCATCAGCAACTACATGCGTTTCGACTGCGCGTTGCCGGTCAAGCTGCGCGAGTTCGGCATCCTGGTCACGGCGCGCTACTGGGACGCGCAGTATTCGTGGAACGCGCACGTGGACAAGGCTCTGGCCGCCGGCATACCCGAAGACGTCATCCGTGATCTCGCCGCCGGCAAGAAGCCCAACTTCAAGGCCGACGACGAGCGCGCATACTACAACTTCGCGATGGAGGCGCTCGAGAATCATTTTGTCAGCGAAAAGACTTTCAACGAGGCGAGAAGGATATTCGGCGAACAGGCGCTGGTGGATCTGATCGGTTCGGTCGGCTACTTCTCGATGCTGCAGATTTGTCTGAACAGCGCCGAAGTCGACTTGCAGGCTGGCCGCAAGCCGCCTTTTCCCGACGTGAGCGGCTATCGAAAGGCGTCCTGAGCCGACGGGGATCAACCGTGTATCGCAGGTTCCCGCCTGCTGCGGTGACCGGGGGTGGAACCTAAATAGGTTCTGGGAGTTATAATCGCCTGACATACTGGCGGGGATCCACAGTATGAACCGCGGCGCGTCGATCGTTATCTTTCTGGGGGCCTGTTGGGCGCAGGGCGTAGCGGCCCAGCAGGACGGAGGCAGCCTCACCGAGACTCAACTCCTCGGCCGCAGGCTGCTGGCTCAGTCGTGCGGTGTGTGCCACCTGCCGGTCGCTCTCAACGCGAAGACCTACGGTCCGCCGCTGAACAAGGCGGCGGCCGCCGGCAATGATGATGTTATGAGAGCGTTCATCGTGAACGGCACGCCGCGCATGCCGGCCTTCAAGTATCACCTTCAGCCGGCGGAAATCGACGCCATCATTGCTTACGTAAGAACGGTACCCGTGCCGCCCGCAGCACCGGCAGCGCGCTGAGCCAACGGTCTCAAGGAGGAGTATCGCCATGCACAAGATGCGAACGATCCTGATTGCAGGTGCAGCCGGACTGGTTTTCGCGTCGGGAGCCCAGGCGGCCGAGCAGTTGCTGTCCGGCGCCGTCTCCTCGCAGTCGGGCCAGAAGCTCGACGGCGTCACGGTGTCCGCGAAGCTGGAAGGCTCGACCATCACGACCAGCGTCTACACCGACGCGGCGGGCAACTACTACTTCCCGCCGCTCAAGGCCGGCAAGTACAGCGTATGGGCGCAGGCGCTCGGCTTCGAGACGACCAAGACCTCGGTCGATCTGGCCGCCCGCCGCCGGCACAATCTCGTGCTGCGGACGATGACGGATCCGGAGCGGCGCATCCGCCAGCTGCCGAGCGAGATGATGACCGCGGCATTGCCCGAAGCGACTCCCGAGGACGCTCAGATCAAGAAGATATTCACCAACAACTGCACGGCCTGCCATCCGCCGGGCTTCATCCTGCAGTTCCGCTTCGACGAAGACGGATGGAACAGGATCATCGATCTGATGAAGATGGTGGGCAACAGCGGCGCCTATCCCGGACCCACGGCGAAGCCCAACGAGATTCTCGAGCGCAACCAGCAGAAGCTCGCCGCATATCTCGCCCGCGCGCGTGGACCGGGCGAATCCTCGATGAAGTTTGCGCCGCGCCCGCGCCCGAGCGGCGAGGCGGCCCGCGTGGTCTGGACGCTTTACGATCTTCCGCTCAATCCCGACGCCGGGATCGGCACCAGGTACAATCCAAACGACGGCACCGACTGGTCGATCGGCACCACCTCGAAGCTGGGCGAGCTCCCTCACGACGGAGGGATGGGCTTCGACGGCAATCTCTATTTCACCGTCAACAACCCCAATCGCAGCGTCACGATCGGCAAGGTTGACGCGGTGACGGGCGAGGTCAGGTTCCTGAAAGCGGAAGCCACGAACGGGCAGGCCGCCACGGCGCACGGGCTGGTGCGCGACCCGCAAGGCAACTTCTGGTTCGACGTGACTACGGGCCGCCGCGGCCTGGGCAAGCTCGATACCGCGACCGAGCAGATCACCATCTACCAGACGCCGTCTGACATGTCGCCCCTGGGCGGAGCCGTGACCATGGACGTGGACGGAAAGGGCAAGATCTGGGCTTCGACCCCCAACGGCGCGGTGCGCTTCGATCCGCTGACCGAGCGCTTTACCGAGTTCAAGTCGATCACTCCATCCAAGAATGCCCGGGGCAACGGTGCGACCTACGGAGCGGCCGGCGACCGCGACGGCAACGGCTGGTGGGCGCAGATGGCGCTGGACACGATCGGCAAGGGCGACGTCGCGACCGGCAAGGCGATCGAGGTCAAGCTTCCCTCCATCCAGTCCGAAATCGATCGCCTCAAGCCGGAAGATCGCGCATTCTATGAGAACTTCAGCGGCTTGAGCTTCAATACGCCTGTTCCGTGGCAGCAGGGGCCGCGCCGCATGGGCACCGACAAGAACGCCGACGTCCTCTGGGTCGGCAACTCCTGGGGCTCGACGCTTGCGCGCATCGATACCAAGACCTTGGAAACCAGAATCATTCCGTTCCCGGATCCGACGATGCAGCCCTACCACATCGCGGTCGACAGCAAGCACAACGTGTGGGGAAATCTGTGGACCTCGGACCGCATCGTGAGGCTGGATCCCGGCACCAACACGTGGACCTTGTTCGACCTGCCGGTGCGCGGTACGGAGATTCGCCATATCGCCCTGCATGAGCGCGATGGCAAGCTGTACGTGATCATGCCCGTCTACCGCTCGAGCCAGATGGCCGTCATGACCGTACGGACCGAGGCCGAGATGAACGCCCTCAAGGCGCGGGCGCAGTAGAAGTACATCCGCACCGGTACTGGAACAGATACGTCGTGAGGGCGGGAGCCGGGCGGCTACGCCCGGCTGGCGCCGGTGCGCACGCGCTTTCGCTGGCTGTCATCCCGTCTGTTTCCGCGCAGCGCTATTGACTCGCGCGTGCCGCGATAAAATCCTGGTAGCGCGGCGCAACCGCCTACAATCGCTTCATGAGGCAAGGTAAACGTTACCAGGTAGCGATAGTGGGCGGCGGACCAGTGGGCGTCGCGCTGGCCGTGGACCTCGGCCTGCGAGGTGTTTCCTGCGTACTCGTGGAGAGCCGCACCGGGCTGCAGCAAATTCCCAAGGGGCAAAATCTTACCCAGCGCACTCTGGAGCACTTCTATTTCTGGGGCGTTGTCGACGAGATACGAGCCGCGCGGGTGATGCCTCCCGGCTACCCGATCGGCGAAGTCACTGCCTACGGCAGCCTGATGAGCGAGTACTGGCACGCGGCGCCGGGGCGCGAGGTCGTGCGGCCATATTACTCCCAGGACAACGAGCGGCTGCCCCAGTACTGCGTGGAAGCGGTGCTGCGCGGGAAGTTGGCTGCGCTCGGGAGTGTCGAGCCGCGCTTCGGCTGGACCGCGCAGACCATAGCTCAGGACGACGCGGGCGTGCGCGTCGCCGTAGCCGAGGAGAGGGGATCGCGGCGTGACGTCCTGGAGGCGGACTATGTGGTGGGCTGCGATGGCGGTCATTCGCTCGTCCGCAGCCAGGTCGGCATCGCCCGCGGCGGAACCGATTTCGAGCAGCTCATGGTGCTGGTCGTGTTCCGCTCGCGCGAGCTGCACGAAGGCCTCAAGCGGTTTCCCGAGCGCTCCACTTATCGAGTCATGCGCCCGGAGCTGAACGGATACTGGCAGTTCTTTGGCCGCATCGATATCGGTGAGGGGTTTTTCTTTCACGCGCCGGTCCCCGCGGGGTCCGACCGGAACGGCTTCGATTTTCGCGGGCCGATGCGCGAAGCCGCGGGGTTCGAGTTTGCATGCGAGCTCGACCACGTCGGGTTCTGGGACCTGCGCGTCGCCGTCGCGGAGAATTACCAGGTAGGACGCGTGTTCATCGCCGGCGACGCCGCGCACAGCCACCCGCCATACGGCGGCTTCGGCCTCAACAATGGCCTGGAAGACGTGGCGAATCTCGGATGGAAGCTCGCGGCCACCCTGCAAGGCTGGGGCGGCACGGCGCTGCTGCCGTCATACAGTGAGGAACGGCGCCCGATCTTCAAGGAGGTCGCCGAGGACTTCATCGCCGCGCGCATTGCGACGGACGCTGCGTTCCTGGCCCGCTACAACCCGCAACGCGACCGCGCGGAATTCGAGCGGGCATGGAAGACGCGGGAGACTGAGGGCGGGGCGCGGGTACAGAGCTACGAGCCGCATTACGAGGGATCGCCGGTCGTGGCCGGTCCGCCGCAGGGCCGGTCGAGCGCCCACGGCTCGCATTCCTTCAAGGCCAGGGCCGGCCACCATCTTGCGCCGCAGCCGCTTTCCACCGGCCGCAATGTCTTCGAGGCGCTGGGAGCGGGCTACACGCTCCTCGCCCTCGAAGCCGACGACGGCATGGTGCGCGATTTCGAACGGGCGGCCAAGTCGCTTGGCGTGCCGCTCAAGACGATACGCGACACGCGCCGGGGCCAGCTTGAGCGCTACGAGTCGCGGTTGATCCTGATCCGGCCTGACCAGTACGTCGCCTGGAGCGGCGACGCGCCCCCGTCCGACGTCCACGCCTTGGTCTGCAAGGTGGCGGGGCGCGGGTGAACGTGGATCGATTTTTCGATAGCCCCTACGTTCCGGGTTGGGCGATGGCGGCCTATACTTGCTGAAACAGGTTCTAGCCAGAAGGAGTTTCGGGCCATGAAGATCCAGTACGGGCTGATCAGTTGCGATTCGCACGCGCAGTTGCACAAGGACACTTGGACGAGCCGCATGTCGAAGGCGAAGTGGGGCGACAAGATGCCCCAGCTCCGGGAAACGACCGACAAGGAGCACATGATCCGCGCCTCCGACAAACCGGTCGAGCGCTGGTTCGTGAACGGCAAGGTCGTGGGAGAGCGCGGCACGGTGAACTGTCCCACGGTGATGAGCGATCCCCTGCGCAAGACTTTTCCGCAGCGCTGGGACGAGGTGCCGTCGGTCGTCTACGACCCCGCCGAGCGCCTGAAGGCCCTCGACCGCGACGGAGTCGACGGCGAGGTGCTGTTTCCCAACGACCCGGTGCAGAGCGCCACGTTTTTTCAGGGTGACGCGGAGTTCGAGCTCGCCTGCGTGCAGGCCTACAACGACGCGCTGGCCGAATGGCGCCAGGCGAGCGATCGTTACATCCCGCTCGCGATCATTCCGTACCTCGATACCATCGAGGCCGCGGCGGAGGAAACGCGGCGCGCGGTCAAGAAAGGCCATCGCGGCATCGTCATGCTGGCGGAGCCGAGCATGGTGAAGAAGGGCCTCAAGCACTTCAACGACCCGTGGTGGGACCCGCTGTGGGCGACGTGCCAGGACCTCGGCGTGCCCATTCACTGGCACGCGGGCGCGGGCATTGCGCTCCGGGTGCCGCGCTGGAAGGGCTACACCCCGAACCAGGGGCAGGCGATGGGGCCCGCCGGCGGGTTCTCGGTGCAGGCGCAGTTCATCCCCAATCTCATCTTCTCGGGCGTGCTGGATCGCTTTCCGCGCCTGCGCTGGGTGTGCGCCGAGACCGGCATCGGCTGGGTGACCTACATGCTCGAGACCTGCGACCACGAGTGGGAGCGCCGCCACCTGTGGACACAAGGCATCGTCACCCGGCCGAGCGAGCTGTTCAAGCGTCAGATGAGCATGAATTTCTGGTACGAGCGCGCCGGTATCGAGTTGCGCCACGTGATCGGCATGGACAACATCATGTGGGAATCCGATTTCCCGCATTCCACGTCGACCTTCCCGGAGTCGAAGCAGTTTGTCGAGCGTTGTCTGAAGGGCGTGCCCGAGCCCGAGCGCAACAAGTTGTGCTACGGCAATGCGGTTCGAACTTACGGCCTTAACTAGCAGCTTGGCGGGCTTTCCTTATCTCCAACGTTCACAACCGTCATTTCCGACAGGCTCATGCAACTCAAATACGGATTCATCAGCGCCGACGATCACGTGCAGGAACATCCGGAGGTCTGGACAAAGCGGATGTCGAAGGCGAAATGGGGCGACCGCATTCCGCACGTCGAGCGCCAGGCCGATGGCACCGAGCGCTGGGTGGTCGACGGGAAGAAAATCGATCTGTCGGGCGTGGCGCTCGCGGGCGCAGCCATGCCTGACCGCGCCCAGGAGCCGCAGCGCTGGGAGGAAGTGCCCCGCATTACCTACACGCCCCGCGAGCGCCTCACGGCGATGGACGTCGATGGCGTGGACTATTCAGTGCTCTATCCGTCGGTCGCGGGGCGGGCCGGCGAGACCTTCGGCCGCCTGGCGGACCCGGAGCTGGAGCTCGCGTGCGTCCAGGCGTACAACGACTGGCTGATCGAGGAATGGGGCGCTGCGAGCCCGCGCTTCATCCCCCAATGCATAGTCCCACTGGCGCCGATCGAGGCCACGGTGAGCGAGATCAAGCGCGCGGTGGCAAAAGGCCACCGGGGCGTCGTCCTGCCGTCGGTGCCGATGATGCTGCGCGAGCTGCCGCACATCAACGAGCCCGTTTACGATCCGGTGTGGGCGACCTGCCAGGATCTCGACGTGCCGGTGTGCTTTCATTCGGGGGTGACGCGCGAAATCCAGTTCCCGCCCTACGCCGGGTTCTCGCCGGAAATCGCGTCCGCCATGGAAGCGATCACGCGCCCGGTTAGCGCGGTGCTGGTAGTGGCGAACTTCCTGTTCGCACGGATCCTGGAGCGCTTTCCGAAGCTGAAAGTAATATTTGCCGAGACCTCGCTTGCGTGGGGCGCCTACGAGCTGGAGCTCGCCGACCACCAGTTCGAGCGCCAGCGCCTGCAGACGGAGGGCTACGACCTGCTGCCGTCCGTGCTCTTCAAGCGGCAATGTCATATCGTCGGATGGTTCGACACGACGGGGCTCAAGACCCGGCATCACATCGGCCTCGACAACCTGCTGTGGAGCACGAACTTCCCGCAGGCCACGTCCACCTGGCCGGAAAGCCGCCGGGCGATCGCGCGCAGCTTTGACGGTGTGCCCGAGAAGGAGCGGCGCCAGGTGCTCGTCGACAACGCGGCCAGGCTCTACCATCTCAACTCATGACGGAGCACGCGAGCAGGGCGAAGTGGCTGTCCCTGCATCGGGAGGAGATCCTCGAGCCTGACCTTCCGATCGTCGATCCGCACCACCACCTGTGGGAGCGCCCGGGGAATCGCTATCTCATCGACGATTTTCTCGGGGACGTGCAGCGCGGCCACAACATCCGCGCCTCGGTGTTCGTGGAGTGCGGAGCGTTCTATCGCAAGACCGGGCCCGAGCTGATGGTGCCGGTCGGCCAGGTCGAATTCGCCAACGGTGTGGCCGCGATGGCGGCGAGCGGCAGCTACGGCAGCACTCTGGTCTGCGCGGGCATCGTCGGCACGGCGGATCTGCGGGCCGGCGCCGAGGTTGCGCGAGCGCTCGACGCCCAGATGGCGGCCGCCGGCGGACGCTTCCGCGGCATCCGCTTTATCACCAAGTGGGACGCCGACGAAGATCTCAACACCGGTCGCTACAAGCCGCCGCGCGGGCTCATGCAGGATCGCGCTTTCCGGGCCGGCTTCGCGACCCTGGCGCAGCGCCAGCTCTCGTTCGACGCGATGGTCTATCACCCCCAGCACCCGGAGCTCGCTGACCTCGCCCGCGCCTTCCCGGACACGACCATCGTGCTCAACCACATCGGCGGCCTGATCGCCCACACGCGCACCTACCTCGCCCGCAAGGAGGAAGCGATCGCGCAGTGGCGGTCGGGGATCGCAGAGCTGGCGCAGTGCCCGAACGTTTTCGTCAAGCTCGGCGGCCTGGGCATGTCCTATCTCGGCCTCGGCTTCGACAAGCTCGAGGCTCCTGCGTCCTCGGAGCGGCTGGCCGCGGCCTGGGGGCCGCTCTTCGCGCATTGCATCGACAAGTTCGGTCCCGCTCGCTGCATGTTCGAGAGCAATTTCCCCCCGGACCGGGAGTCGGTGGACTATCCGGTACTGTGGAACGCCTTCAAGCGCGTTGCGTCCCGGTATTCCACGGACGAGAAGCACGCGCTGTTCCACGGCGCCGCGGCCAAAGCGTACCGGTTGCATCTGGATTAAGACGGGAGCGCGGGAGGGCGTGGTCGCGATCTTCCGGGCCGCCGCTCCTCCCGGTCTGCCGAGTTCAACAATCGATGTCCGACTAAACGGTGGATGACTATATGACCGACGCCGACCTCATCAAGCATCTCTGGACGCACAAGACACAGGACCATCCGTCCTGGTCCGATGAAGACCTCATGATCGAGCGCGGGGAGGGCGTCTACGTCTGGAACCGCAAGGGACGGAGATTGTTCGACGCCTACGCCGGGCTCGCGGTGGTGAATGTCGGCCACGGCCGCGCCGAGATCGCCGACGCGGTGCGCGAACAGGTTGCGAAGCTGGCCTACTACCCGACGACCCGCCAGTTCTCCAATCCCCCCGCGGCGCGGCTCGCAGCCCGCCTCGCCGAGCTCACGCCCGGAGATCTCGACTACACGCTGTTCGCGGTGAGCGGCTCCGAAGCCAACGAGCGCTCCATGCAGATCGCGCGCGTCTACTGGCTCAAGGTCGGGCGGCCGCGCAAGTACAAGGTCGTCTCGCTCACCTACGGCTACCACGGCGCGACCTTGGCGACACTCGCGATCTGCGGGCAGCCCGACATGGTGCGCGCCTACGAGCCGCTCGCCTGGCAGGGTTTCCGCAAGGTGGCGGCGCCGTATCCGGTATGGGACCGGGGTTCGGGGACCGACGAGGATCTGGTGCGGCGATGCGCGGACCGTCTGGCGGAAACGATACGCGAGGAGGACCCGGAGACGGTCGCCGCCGTCATTCTGGAGCCCTGTCTGAGCTCGGGCGGCTGCATCATCCCGCCGCTCGGCTGGCTGGAACGCGTGCGCGATGTCTGCGACGAGCTCGACGTCCTGATGATCGCCGACGAAGTCATCACCGGCTTCGGCCGCACCGGGAAATGGTTCGGCGTGGATCACGAGAGCGTCGTGCCCGATCTCATGTCGGTCGCCAAAGGCATCACCTCGGGCTACATCCCGCTCTCCGCCTCGATCGCGCGGGAGAAGCTCGCGGCGGCGTTTCCCGAGCAAAGCCGCGAGGAAAACGTCCACCCCAACACCTATTGCGGCCATCCGGTAGCGTGCGCCGCGGCGCTCGCGAACATCGCGATCCTCGAGCGGGAAAACCTGGTGCAAAACGCCGAGGCGATGGGCGCCCGGCTGCACGCCGCGCTCGAGAGGCGCGTGCGCGACTACCCGGTCGTCGCCGAGGTGCGCTCGCGCGGGCTGATGGTGGCGATCGACTTTGCCGATCCCGGGAGCCGCGACCGGCCGCTCGACCGGGAGCGGGTCGCGCGCCTCAACACGCGCGCGCTCGACAAGGGTTACATCGCAATGGCGAAGGACAGCGTGCTGCGGCTGGCGCCGCCGCTCTGCATCAATGCGGGCGAGGTGGACGAGCTGGCGCAGCTGGTCAGCGAGACCGTCCGCGATCTGCAGGACGAGGTGACGCGCTCGACTCGCGGCAAGGTTGCGGCCGCGTAGCGCGGACCGCAAGCGCTACGGCCGCTCGTTGCTCACTTCTCTCAACTGCTCCGGCAACTCCGCCGGCCGCTCCACGTTTACCGTCCCGATCTTGCCCGGCACCGATACCTCCAGCGCTTCCTTGTCCTCGGACACGTAGATTTCGTTGTGGCGCACGCCCCCGGGGATGAAGAAGCAGTCCCCGGCAGTGAAGGTCGCAACCGTGCCGTCCTCGAATTCAATGGTCAGCTTGCCCTTGAGCACGTAGACGAACTGCATCTCGCAGGTGTGGTAGTGCCAGCCGGTCGGCTCCGTCATTCCGGCGATCGAGCTGTTCTGGTAGGCGCGCATGCGCCCGCCGCTCGCGTCTTCGAGCCCGAGGTCGCGGTACTTGAAGAAAGGGCGCCGGCCGGGGGAATACGGCGTTGTGCTGACGAAGGATTTCTGCAACTTCATGCCCTGCGGTCTCGATGTTGCTGCGTCTATAGGCTTGTTCATGACGATCTCCCGGAAATTCGCTGACAGCGAAAACATTTTTTGGCACTAGAACCTATTTCATAACTAGGCACGTGTGCGACGGAGGCAAGGTGGGATGCAGTTCGAGGAGGAGAGTCCGAAGCAATATGTCGATATTGCGAGGGCTCCCGACAAAGAGATGCGCCCAGATCGCCCCGTCCCTTCGGGTTGCGGCCAGGACGGTCGTCTGCATTGTTGCCCGGCTTGACCATATCGACATATGGCCTGCGCCGTGCGCCTCGCATACGGTCCGTCCTGGCCACAACGCATCACGCGCCTAGTTATGAAATAGGTTCTAAGCCTTACGTAAGTGAACCGAGTAGCACACTGCTTCCAAGTCCTGACTGGCTGCAGAATCTGGGATCTCCACTCTCGGTAAAGGGAGCGCTGCTGTTGCGCCCCGCTGCGGGGGCAGCGTGACGCTCAAATGACAAGCAAGCTCGGGGTATATTCCATCGTTCTTCTGCAGCCATCTATATCACCGTCCGAGAATCTCGGTACGCAGCCCTGCTATCGTTTCCAGGTGCCGCTCGTGGTCTCCGGCGAAGCGCAGGACCAGGTAGCGGGCGCCCTCCTGCACGTAGCCGTTCAACCATTCGGCCGCCGCCCCGGGCGGACCGGAGAAGCAGGCCTGGCGCTTCTTCAGTACGTCGGGCCGCTGGCCGTAATACGCCGACAGGAAATGGTTGACGCGCTGCTCGGCCCTGTCCGGGTTTTCATCGACGGCGAGCGTCAGGTAGATCGCCGCCTGCAGCGCTTCCGGGTTGCGACCGGCTGCACGCGCGATGTCCTGCACCTGGCGCCACTGCTCGCCCCAGCGCTTTGCATCGGGGCCGTTCGGAAACCAGCCGTCGAAATGCCGCGCTGCCCGCTCCAGCGCAGCGGGTGCCGAGCCGCCGCCCCAGATGGGTGGCCCGCCAGGCTGGTGCGGCGTCGGGCCGATCACGCCCCGCTCGACGTGCCACCGGCCATCCCAATCCACCGGAGCCCCGGTCCATAGCGCCTTGCAGAGCCGCATGCCTTCCAGCAACGTGCCCACGCGCTTTTCGAACGGCGCTCCGGCGGAGCGGAACTCGGCTCGGATATTGGGAACATCGCTCGCGATGCCGACGCCGAGGATGATCCGCCCCGAGCTGACCTGGTCGAGGGTGGCGACCTGGTGGGCGAGCAGCACGGGATTGCGCAGGGCCGGCAATAGTACGGCCGTGCCGAGCCGCACGCGCCTGGTCCTTCCCGCGACGCCGGCAAGAAGCGTCAGCGGCTCGTGGCGCGGGCGGGCAAGCAGGGAATCGCCGACCCAGACGGAATCGTAGCCGAGCTGCTCGGCCCGCTCGGCGAGGCCCAGCAGCGGCTCGGCTTCAGGCCGGCCTTCCATGACGGCCTCGCGGGTTGGCAGCAGGTATCCGATGCGAGCGGCCATGCCAGAATGCTACTTGCCCGGACGGAAAACCGGTATCGGGATCGTGGAATCAGCGCAGAGGAGGCGCTTCTACTTCGAGCGCAGCTCGGCGAGCCGCTTGTTGGCTTGCTCGAAGGCGCGCATGGTGCGCTCGACGCTGTAGGGCTGCTCCGCTAACGTCTCGGGATCCCACTCGCTGCGCGGCGTCGCGAAAAAATCCCCGCCATAGACGTGGATGGCGCCCGTGATCTGGTCGAGCGGGTTGGTCACCGCATGAATGACGGCAGCGCCCAGCGGAATGGTGTCCTTCGCATTCAACTCCCGGGTCCCGTGCTGGACGAGCCCGCGCTCGCTGCGGCGGTAGAAGA
>DATFWO010000273.1:0-2545 GCA_035259205.1 Burkholderiales bacterium
ATTTCGCGGTCGTCGCGCAAGACTAACGGCTCAACGGCTCTCGTGCTTGCCAGATGAAGCCATCTTGCGAGACCAGGGAGCGCGCGTTGGCATGCCATTTGCTGGCTGCGGCTGCCGTGCTGTCGTCATGCGGCAACAGTCGGGAAGCGATCCCGGAACGATCGGCGATACCCCGCAGTCGAACCTGAACTGCGGGAAATTCCCGCATGAGTAGGAGGATCCATTATGAGCATTCCATGGAAAGTCGCGTCGCTTGGAGCACTCGTTACGGTGACGAGCGCATGCACCACGCATGAAGTCGTGCGCGAACGACCGATCGTCCAGCAGCAACCGGTCATCGAGCGTGAGCGCGTGGTACAGCAGCCCGTCGAACGCGAACGCGTCGTGGTTGTGCAACCGCCTGCTGCGCCGGTGGAAACGATTCCACCCGCGCCGGCGGTGACGGGCTACAGCTGGGCTGCCGGGCACTATGAATGGCAGAACGGCAGATGGGAATGGAGGCCGGGCCGCTGGATTGCCGGCGCGGTCCGTCCGATCCCGGACATAGTCAATGAGACGCCCGGGCCGGCGCCTTTCGCGGGCGCGCGTTGGGTGCCTGGATACTGGAGTTTCGCCGGCAACGACTGGATGTGGGTAAGAGGGCAGTGGCTGTAGCATCGATAGAGCGGCGGACGGCTTTACCAGCGTCCGCCGCTCGCATTCTTCTCGCTGTGATTGAAAAGAATCGGTGACGCTTGCGTGTGTGCGTCACGCGCTCGCAGGCCTCGATTGCGAGCTTTTCCCTGATCGTCAATAGGCTGCTCCTCCGGTAAATCCCCCCGGCGCTGCCTCCGTCCTCCCGGCCTACGGCCCAGGTCGCGTCGCAAGCCTCGCCACAGCCGGCGGGTTCGTGGCACTCTTTCGAATCTGTCTGCCCGGGAGAGCTGTCTTGGCCGAGTTCAGTTTTCAGCAGGTTGACGTCTTCACAACCCAAGCCTTGCGAGGCAACCCGCTAGCAGTTGTCGCCGGCGCCGATGCGCTGGCCGAAACGCAGATGGCTGCTTTCGCCAACTGGACGAATCTCAGCGAGACGACCTTTCTCCTGAGGCCGAGAGCGGCGGGCGCGGACTATCGCGTTCGCATATTTACTCCGCAGCGCGAGTTGCCCTTCGCCGGCCATCCCACGTTGGGGAGCTGCCACGTCTGGCTCGCATCAGGCGGGACATCGAATCGGGACGAGCTCGTGCAGGAATGCGAGATCGGCCTGGTGCGCATCCGCCGCGGAGCCGGCCGGCTCTCGTTCGAAGCGCCTCAACTGCGCCGCGCCGGCCCGCTCGATGCGGATACTCTGGAGCGGGTCACCCGGGGATTGGGCCTGACGTCGGCCGCGATCGTAAGGGCGAGCTGGGTGGATAACGGTCCGGGGTGGTTGGCCGTCCTGCTGCGCTCCCGCGCAGACGTGCTCGCACTGCGTCCGGATTACGCTGTTCTCTCCGGGTTGCGTGTCGGCGTCGTCGCGGCGTGGGACCGGGAAAAGGACGGCACGGACGCCCAGTACGAGGTTCGCGCATTCACAGCCGGCGGCTACGAAGATCCCGTGACGGGGAGTCTCAATGCCGGCATCGCACAATGGCTGATCGGAGCCGACATCGCGCCTCCGACGTATGTCGCCAGCCAGGGCACGGCGTTGGGGCGCGCAGGACGAGTGCACGTGGAGCGGTGCGGGTCTGAAATCTGGATCGGTGGAACGGTCACAACGTGCATCGCGGGCACCGTCACGCTGTGAGGTAGCTTTCCGGCTTCAAGCTGCGCGCAAGCTCTTCCAGAAGCGCGCGTCGTAATCTCCTCCGGGCGCCTTCCTGCCCGTGTCGCTCGGCGAGGGCCGGCACATCGATGAATGTGGCGGCACCGAGAGATTCCGCGGCAATGCGAACGGCTTCGATAGAAACCCTGGACAGGTCTTTGGGAAGCGCTCTCGCGCACACGACGGGAATGTGGGCACACTCGGCCCGTACCCATCTCAACAAGTCAAACATTCTCGACTCGTCGAAACGGACGGTGCAGCATATGAGGTGCAGAGAGTTGGCTTTCAGACTGGCCACGGCCGCCTCGAACGTTTCCGCTTCGATCACTTCGACGTCATCGTGTAACGCCGTGAGGAACAGCTCGCGAGCCTTGGAGCGAGTAGCCAGCAGCACTCGCGGCTTGCTCGCTGATCTTTTTCGAGACTGGGCCACCTGAAAGCGCTTATTTGTCAGTTATTTCGGTGCCGGTACTAAAATATCACTTCAAATACGGCTGGTTTTGACCTCCGTGCTATACCTCGAGACTATTCCCGTTGTCATAAGTTCAGGAGCTGCGAGGCCTTCAGGCATCGCGGCCACAGACTGGCAGCAGTTTCCTCTCCTTCGCCGGCAGTAGAGGAATCATCGCGAGGCGCGTCGCTCCGTAACGACAGGTCGAGCAGAAGCAGACCGGGGTTACGGCGGACAGCGTGGCGTCAGAGCTCGATGGTTTCGCGAAGCCTGCGCTCGAGCGCTCTGGCCACTGCCTCGGCTCGCGTGCG
>DATFWO010000274.1:0-3350 GCA_035259205.1 Burkholderiales bacterium
CTGGACGGCGTCGATCCGCTCGCGTTGCGCGCCAAGCGCCGCGCCAAGGCGGCGACCGCCAAGACCTTCCACGACGCAGCGCGCCAATACATCAAGGATCACGAGGCCAAGTGGAAGAACCCCAAGCACGTGGCGCAGTGGCACATGACGCTGCTGGGTGAGACGCGGGAGGGCGAGAAGACCAAGAACAATTATTGCGCGCTGCTCCACGGGGTCCCGGTTGCCGACGTCGACACCGCGCTGGTGCTCTCCGTGCTTCGCCCGATCTGGCACGACAAGCCGGAGACAGCGTCACGGTTACGCGGCCGCATCGAGACCGTGCTCGGCTGGGCGATGGTCAACGGGCTTCGCACCGAGGCGATGAATCCGGCGCGCTGGACCGGCCACCTTGCCAATGCGCTGCCCGAGAAGGGCGAGGTGCGCGAGGTCAGGCACCACGCCGCGCTGCCCTATCAGGAAGTGCCTGTCTTCATGGCCCAGCTCAGGCAACGGCCGGGACTCGCTGCCCGCTGCCTCGAGCTCGCGATCCTGACCGCGGTCCGCACCGGCGATCTTATCGGCAACGACCGCGAGGAGCGGCCGCCGATGAAACGGGAGCACGTCGACCTGGTGGGCCGCAGGTGGACGATCCCGAAGACGAAGACCAACGTCGAGCACAGGGTGCCGCTGAGCGATGCGGCCGTCGAGCTGCTCACTCAAGTCTTCAAAGACTATCCCGACGACGGCAGCGGGATCGTGTTCGTCGGCGACAAGCCGGGGCAGCCGATGTCCGACGGCGCCATGCTGCGGGTGCGCGACCGCATGGTGAAGGACGGCGTGATCAAGCAGGGCACCGTGACCACGCACGGCATGGCCCGGGCCTGCTTCAAGAGCTGGGCCAGCGACGAGACCAATTTCGAGAGGGACGTCATTGAAGCCTGCCTGACCCACGTGATCGGCGACAAGCTCGAGGCGGCATACCGGCGCTCCGATTTCTACAGCAAGCGCACCCGCCTGATGGCGGCCTGGGCCGATTTCGTCGAGGGCAAGACCGACGCCAATGTGATAAGCCTGCACGCCTAGAGACAAAAGTGCCCCGGCACGGTGCTTCCAACACCGGCCGGGGCTTCACCGAAACGACAAGGCAGTGTCGATCGATGCTTGAGCCGGAAGCTTATTACGAGCCGTGGCCCGAATCCGAGGATTTGTTGGTTGGTGAAGCGCTCGACCGGCTGGCCGCCGACCGGTACCACGGCAACGAACGGCTCGCCGCGCTGGCGCTACACGAGCGCATTTTTGACGCCAGTCTCGCGGTCGCGATGCGGTGCTTCCTGAAGCTGCAGTGCCGGGACGTCTGGACTCTCGCGGACCTGCGCGAGTTCGAAAGCGGCATGGGATCAGAACACCCCGCAACGATCAACGGGGACGTCGACGAGGCCGACGTCAGCGACATCGACCGCGCGCACGTCTTCATTCGTTTTCTCGCCGAGCCCGATCTTCTCGCCGAGCCCGGCCTTGCAGCGGATGCGTTGAGGTCCTGCTACAATGCGTTTCATCTTCCGCAGTTCAATCGGGTGTTTCCTATGCGGGCGGTGCGTGCCGCGCCGGATCCGACCGCCGCGCCAGCTGCCCAGCCGGGCAAGCTAGCGGAATCCGCAGGCGCCCCGCAGCTACCCAAACCCGCCCGGCGAAAGCGGGGAGAGGAAAACAAGATTGCCATCGAACTGGCGGTGCAGCTGCTGAGCCAGGAGCCGATCACGAACGACAATCTGTACGAGTGCCTCGCGACCGGACAAGCCCCGGACGGCACGCCGCTGATCTGGGAGGGTAAGCCTATAACCTGGGACCACCCATGGCCCAGGAACCGCTTCGACACGGAAGTTTTGCCAGAGATTAACAAGCGACCGGAAGTCGACCCGAGCCGTAAAAAAGGCGGGCGCCCGCGCAAGCGAAAATAACCAGAGCGAAAACCGGGGAGAAAACCAGAGAGAAAACCGGAGAGAAATTCGTTTCCTCTCCGGTTTTTTCTATCTGTTTTCACGTGCGAGATCGTGCGCTGATGATCGCGTGATTCATAACGCGCGAGGGCGCTAATGATCACCAACACCAAGCCGCAACCGCAAGCGACCGGGCCGAATCAACCGACCCCGGACGAGGCGCCGGCCTTGCCGCTGTTGATGCGGATCACCGAGGTCATGCGGGCGCTGGCGATCAGCCGACGTACCGTTTACGAGCTCGTGAAGGACGGGAAGCTCCACCTTGTCCGCGTCGGCGTTCGTGGAAGCCGGATCCGGACCGAGGAAGTGCTCAAGCTCGCCGGAACGACCTACAAGCCCTTACGCATCCCCGCGCTGCGGAATCAGATCAAAGACGAATCCGCGGCGGAAAGTCCCTGAACCACGGCCGTTTTCCCAGATGTGGGAAGACGGCTTCTTTGTTTTTCGTTCGGCCCAAGCCGCGCGGCCGGTACGAGGTGTCAGCGGCAAAAGCAAACGGCCGGACGTCCCTCAGGCTTCAAACAAGGGGACATCCGGCCGGGAAAGAGAGATCGTCTGATGTTTAGCCCGTTCTCTCTAGTGCCGGGCGTTACTCCGGTCAAGGATATCGACGGTCGCGAGCTCACCGAAGAGGACTATTGGGCGCTGGAAGCGTTGCTCGCTGCCGAGGACGCTGCATCGAGTGCCGACGCGGAGACCGCGACGACTGACGGGCTCGACCGTGACTGGTTCGAGCTGACTTGGTTGAATCCGCCTTTTCACAGATACGAAGTCGGCAGCTGGATCGCCAAGCTGGCGATCGATGATCCGCTGCCTGGTCAGAAGGACAGCGCGTTTCGGGTCGTCAAGCGCCTACTCGAGAGTTTCCGATCTCATACAGGAAAGGGAGGGCTGTAACGACTTGCCGCGATCGCGCTGCAGCTCTCGCCACTGCTGTGCTGGAGATCATCAATACCGCACCGGAGCCATTCGTGTTGAACGAGCTCGAGCGGTACCGCGCGACGAGCTCGAGGATCTTACACGTCAAGTCGCAGCCGATCGGGAGCAGTGCGATGCATGAGCCACTTTCGCATGAGCAGCTGGCCGATCGATCTATTGTCGGCGTCGTACCATTTGCAGCGCCGCAGCACGTTCTGCACCGTGATTATGAGACGCGCAGCCGTACCGTATTGAAGAAGATTGGCGCGCACAAATACGCCGCTGATCCCAGCACCGAAGTCATGTTCTGCGCCCACGCTGTTGATGATGGGCCGGTGCAGCTGTGGCGGCGGGGCGATCCTGTGCCGCCAGTATTTTTCGAAGCAGCCACCGATCTGAATTGGAGTGTAGGCGCCCACGGCGACCATTTCGAAACAGCGATTGAACAGGACAACT
>DATFWO010000275.1:0-8059 GCA_035259205.1 Burkholderiales bacterium
GGCCGCCTCCGCGATAAACAGACTTGTCGGGTATACGATCAGGGCCTGCACGCCCTGTTTGTCGAGGCGCGACAGAGCGGGTTCGATCTCCTCGACGGTGTCCGCCCCTTCGAATCGCAACTCGACTTTGTGCTGCGCGGCCGAGCGTCGCGCCCCCTCCATAAACCGTGCCGTAATTTGTGATGGAGCATGGGTATCGCGGACGAGCACGCCGATCCGCTTGAGCCCGGGCACGGCGGCCACCAGCAACTCTACGAACTTCTCTCGATAGTCGTTCGAGACGGTGTTCACACCGGTGACCATGCCACCGGGACGCGCGAAACTCTTCGCGAGATCCGTACCCACGAAGCTTTCCCCGACTGCCACGATCGGCGTCGCAGGTGCAGCCTTCGCCGCAGCCCTGATCGCCGCTATAGTCCACGCCACTATGACCGCCGGCTTTCCCGCGGCGAGCTCTTCCGCCAATGACTGCATCCGCTCTAGTCGGCCTTCCGCCCAGCGTCCCTCGATCGCGTATCGCTGTCCCTCCCTATAGCCCAGCGCGGCAAGCCCCTCCTTGAAGGCGGCGAGATGATCCGCATCGGACTCACGCGAGCTGACACTGAGCCAGCCCACGATCGCGGGTTTCGGTTTCGGCTGCCCGCGTATCGGCTCGATCCACGCGAGCGACGACCACGCCACCGCACCGGCGATAAATGCCCGCCGCGTTGACTGGCGCCTCGTGTCCGGTCGAACGCGGCGGCGCGAACCGGCGACCTTGCCCACACCATCCTCCCCTTTTATAGACGCCATTATATGCGCCCGGACTAGCCCGACTGGTGGCACTTGCGCAATGAGAAAGCGCAATATTTACATGGCATGTTCTGAACGGACCGAGCCGCGAATGAATGCCTGGTTCTCGCCGAACCAGGCCGGATGAGTTGGGGCTCTGATTTCCAGATAGCCGCCGGTCGCAGCGCAAACAATCAACTTGCCCTAAAGGTGCCGATACGGGCGGCAAACCGCTAGTCTGCCTTGATATTCGACTCGCCCATCGAAGCGGCGCGTGACGGACTCGTCCCGGCCCAAGGGCGCGATTCTCGGCGCCAGATTCGGGCGATCCACCATTCGGTCCCTCAACTCTACTTAGCCGATCATTGCCCTTGGCGCATTTAAAGGGGGGCTACGTTGCGGGCAATCCTGGCTACGCTCGTCGAGAACCGCAAGACGTAGAACCCCAGCAGACAATGATTGACGGGGGCGGTTCAGCGCGTAGGGAGTGAAACGTAGTCAGCCTAACGGCGAGCCTACGCAAGCTTCACAAGAGCGAGAAAAAGGCCGGGATCCCCGACCCTGCGTTGTCGCCTGGCTCGATCAGGCCGTTTCCTTCGCCGGCTCGGATGACTAGGCCAGTGCTGACTGCCGATTGGCCGAAGAGATTAGCACGCGCTATGCTGAGCGGAGGGCTATTTCCCGCGCGGCGTGAAATGGTCCCCTTAATGGCGGAACGAGGGGCGGAATCTATTTCTGTTATTTTTTAAGTAACTGAAAAGTCACGTCATTTGGTTACCTCCCTCTCCGGCAACGGCAAGTCTCCTAACGCGCTGAAACGAGGCAGTCATGATCCGTGGGATTGACCACATCGAGTTGATCGTCCGCGATGTCGAAGAATTCGTCGCTTTTTTTCAGAAACTGGGATTCAAGCTGCTCACCCGCACCTCGCACCACGGCGCGTCGGCGGAGCTGCAGCTGCCCGGAGACAATCAGCCGATCTTCGAGATTCATCAAGTCAGTGGCGAAGAAAACATCGGGGTAAACCACATCGCCTTCAAAGTCGACAGCGCTCAGGAGGCCCACGCGGAATTGCAAGGCAAAGGGCTGAAATCCATGCGCCCGCCGAACTACGTCGCGGCCACCGGCCGCACGACGGTCAATTTCCGCGATCCGGATGGCTGGCGTATGCAATTGGTCGACGCGCAGCGCAAGGCGCCGCAATAGGCGATTTGACGCTGGACGTGAGCTCGGAGCTGGAGCGACTGGCCTCGAGGATGCTAGGAATTATCCGACCGGCTGCCTCAGCATCCGCTCGACCAGTTGAGCCGCATACCGTGCCCGCACCCTGAGCTCCGGTAGCCGCCACTCCGGGTGGTGCAGGGGCTTTGCGTAGTGCACCGAAAGCATGCCGAGCGCGTTGCCATGCGCATTCACCAACGGTACGGACTGCACGGCCCTGAATCCGGCGGAGGCCGCGATTTGCCGGTGCGGCGCAAAAAGATCGTCGCGCTCGACGTCTTCTATGGTGACCGCACTGCCGGAGCGCAAGGCTCTGCCGCAGGCGCAGCCATCATCCACCCCGACGTATTGGAAGTGCTTCAGGAAGTCGTCCTGGAATCCGCGCTGGACTGCGATCTCGAGCGTCGTGCCGTTCAGCAGCTGGATGTTGCCCATCGCCGCCGCTTGCGCATAAATGGTTTCACCAAGCCAGTCTCCGAGCATTCTGCAGGCCTGCCGTGTCAGCGATGGCCTGTCGTGGAGAGAGATCTGCGCCGCTGCGGATTCGGGTTCAAACAGGGCGACGCCGTGAGCCGCAATTACTGTATAACCTTGTTGCCGGGGCCGAAAGCCGTTTCTTATCGCATCGCTGACGGCTTCCCCGTAGTCTATGAATCGTTTGGATACGACTTCTACGGACCTGTCTGCCCGCAAGCGCATCCACAGCCAGCCCTGATTGGTGCTTTGGTTGTCCTGGACAAATTGCCATAGCGGCGGGGAATCCATGGCGGCCAGAGGGTAGAAGCGGGAAAACAGCAGTATGCGCCCAGGCCTGGCACGTTTCCATCGTCCTACAAAAATAGGAAACCAGTTGAGCTGCCGATAGTCCTGGTTTTACTCATATTGAGGGCCGCATGCACCTCGTTCAGCTGCTCCTGCCGGTCTATGACAACGCGGGGAAACCATTTCCCGCCTCTTACTACGCCGCAGTCCGCGACGAACTTGCAGGGCGCTTCGGCGGCCTGACGGCGTACACACGCGCTCCGGCCGAGGGATTGTGGAGCCACGAAGGCGGGCAGCCGGCGCGCGACGATATCGTTGTTTATGAGGTCATGGTCGAGCAGCTCGACCGCGCGTGGTGGGAGAGTTTCCGCGGCGACCTCGAGCGCAAATTCGCTCAGCAGGAGCTGGTGGTGCGCGCTCAGCCCGTCGAGCGCCTGTAGCCGCGGTAAGCACTGGGCACTATCAGTAGCCAGCGAAGTCCGCTCACTTCTCGCCTGACAAGGTATTTGCACCTATTATCGCCCTTCTCCGCTCGGGAGCGGGGGGGGTAAGGGATGAGCGTCGTCAGGCATCTTCACTACGCTCATTGGTCGAGCCTGATGTGGGCAGTCCTGATGACCTGCGCCCATTTCGCCATATGGGTTTTCAGTATTTCCTGAAACTCTTCCGGCGTGGAGGGAATCACCTCGATTCCCTGCGGGATCAACCGGTCCCGGACCTCGGGATCGCGCAGTGCTTTGACGACTTGAGCATTGACCACGTCGATGATGGCGCGCGGTGTGGCTGCCGGAACAAGCAGGCCGCTCCAGTTGTCGAGCGCAAATCCCGGCAGCGCGGCTTCCGCGATCGTCGGCACGTCGGGCAGAAGCGGCGTACGGCGGTTGCCCGCTATCGCCAGCATCCGGAGCTTCCCGGTCTGCACGTGCGGCAGCAGAGAGTTGATCGCGCCGATCACCGACGTGACTTCCCCCGCTAGCAGCGCCGGTACGAATTGTCCCGCGCCCTTGTACGGAACGTGCGTCAGTTCGACGTGGGCCATGGATTTCAGCAGCTCCATCGCCAGGTGATGAGGGGCACCGTTGCCCGCCGAGGCGTAGGTAAGCGCGCCGGGGCGCGCCCTTGCAGCCGCGATGAACTGTCTCACAGTGCTCG
Organism: Burkholderiales bacterium; assembly: GCA_035259205.1. GTDB lineage: Bacteria > Pseudomonadota > Gammaproteobacteria > Burkholderiales > SG8-41 > SG8-41. Next base: position 3,907 of record DATFWO010000275.1, read on the forward strand.
CCGGGACCGAAGGGTGTACGGTCAACGCAAAATAAACGGAAGTCGCGAGCCCGACCGGGGCGAAGTCCTTGAGCGTATCGTAGGGCAGCTTCGGGAAAAAGCTCGGATTGATCACGTGCTGCGTGTTCGCCATCAGCCAGGTGTGGCCGTCGGGCGCACTTTTCGCGACGAGCTCCGTAGCGATGATGTTGTTTCCTCCCGGCCGGTTCTCGGCCACGACCGGTTGTCCCAGGCTGGCGCGCAGCCGCTCCCCGAGCAGGCGCGCTACGAGATCATTGCTGCCGCCCGGCGGAAACGGAATGACGATGCGGATCGGCCTGCTCGGATACGCCGGTCCCGAGCCGGTCGAAGCGGTTTGCGCCGCCGCTGAAGTCGCCAACGCAAACGAGCCGAGAGCGAGCACGATCGCCCAGGCGGTGCGCGGACGGCCAAGCCCGGTCATACTCGGCTGCCCGTGAACCCCGCGCACATCCGGCTCAGGCTGCCAATCGGTAGACCCGTGCCGCGGTATCGCGGTACATCGCAGCCTTTTCCGCCGCCGAGCAACGCTGCGTGATCCGCTTCAAGGCGTTCCACAATACGCCGTAGCCGCACGATTGCTTGTCCACGGGGAAGTTGCTCTCCATCATGCAGCGGTTGGGACCGAACAGCTCGATGCAGGTTTCGACGTAGGGACGCCACGCGGCGGCGAGCTCCTCCGACGAAGGCGGAACATCGCGGAGATGAAAATCCCAGCCGCAGTAGAGCATGCCCAGCCCGCCGACCTTGACGGTCAGGTTGGGGAACTGCACGAGCTCGCGCATGTTCGCGCGCCAGATCTTGAAGACCTCCTCGCGATTCCCATCGTGCGGCGGGATGCCGAGCAGGCCGCCGGCGTGGTTGAGGATCACGTTGGTTTCCGGAAACGCGCGGAGGAGGTCCACCGTATCGGGCAGCTGCGGATGGAACTGCCAGGACTCGAAGGAAAGCCCGAGTGGCTTGAGATGGGCGAAGCCCTTGCGGAAGAGGGGATCGAGCACCTGGTGGGGAGGCACCTCGCGCCGGCCGAACTTGGCGGCGTTGCCGGTATCCCAGGTCACCCCATGGCGGATGCCTCGGAATCGCCCATTGCCCGCCGCGATCAGCGCTTCCAGCACCGGCCGCGCCCGATCGCCGAGCGTGAGGTCGGCATGGCCGATGATGCCGGCGCAAAGGCGTGATTTTCCGTAGCGGCCGCTCGCGCTCATCGCGGAAATGCCGTTGACGAACTCGACCTCGCCGACCGGCTTCATGTCTGCGGGGCCCTCGGCGCGGTACATCGCTCCGCACTCTATGAACACCGTGGCGACGATGTTGTGACCGGTGCTCGTGTCTTCGACCAGCTCGTGGATCAGATAGCGTCCGCGCTCCTCGTCCCATTGGTGATGGTGCGGGTCGACGATCGGCAGATCAGGCTCGAGCGCGGCCTCGTTGCGGAGCCTGGTCCATGCATTCAACTCGACGAGCTTGCGATAGGTGTTGCCGCGAAATTCGTATGGCTTTGCCATTTGAATTGATCCTTCGTGGATTGGATACCGACTCTAAGCGACCGCACGAGACGGGTCAACGCGGTTGTCCATCATTTGCAATGACGGCGATCCAGGACGTGAGCAGTAGGCACCGGAATGGCGGAGTCTATAAAATCGCAAGTGCATGATCACCGCCGCGATCATAGGGCTCGGCCGCTGGGGACGGAACCTCGTCGAATCCGTGCAGCACAAGAGCGAGCGCCTGCGGTTCACCCATGCAGTCGTGAGGCAACCGGGCGCTGCGCGCGACTTCGCAGCGCGCCATGCGCTCGCGTTGGCGCCCGAACTGGATCGCATCCTGGACGACAAGGGGATAGACACTGTCGTTCTTGCAACGCCGCACTCGTTGCATGCGGATCAGATCGTCGCGGCGGCCCGCGCCGGCAAACCCGTCTTTTGCGAGAAACCTCTCGCTCTGACGCGGATCGACGCCGAGCGCGCAATCGAAGCCTGCCGGCGCGCGGGCGTCGCGCTGGGACTGGGATACAACAAGCGCTTCTGGCCATCGATGCGGGAGCTGAAGCGGATCGCGGCGGGCGGAGAGCTGGGACAAATCCTGCACATCGAGGGACACTTCAGCAACGAAAGTACCGGCAGGTTCTACACCGGATGGCGGGGATCGGAAACGGAATCACCCGCCGGAGGGCTTACCGCGACCGGTGTTCACGTCCTGGATGCCTTCGTCGATCTCGTCGGGCCCGTGCGCCTCGTCCATGCGCACCTCATCGAGCGCGAGGCGAATGACGCGCCGGTCGATACGCTATCGGTGTTTCTGGAGTTCGCGAACCGTGTGAGCGGGTTGCTCTGCGCCGTGAGAACCACACCGCAGTACTGGCGGGTTCACGCGTTCGGCAAGAACGGCTCGGCGGAGGCGCTGGAGGATGCTGATGTGGTGGTACGGATGACGGATAAAGCGCCGCGGCGGGTTACGTTCGAGCGGGTCGACGCGCTGCGCCTGGAGCTCGAAGCGTTTGCGGAAGCGGTGACCACATGCAGACCGTATCCCATTCCCTTCGAGCAGATGCTGGAAGGGGTCGCGGCGCTCGAGGCGATCACGGATTCGCTGGAAGCGAAAGGCGTGGTAGAGGTGAGGTCGAGCTAAGCTGCTGCGACGATCAGGCTCGTGAGGCGAGCCGGATCGGCCAGCAGTTCCGCGCTCGGGCCGTGATGGACGACACGGCCGCGCACGAGAACGAGCGCGTCCTGCGTCACTTCCAGCGCGACTTTGGCGTGCTGCTCCACGAGGATGATTGTGAGGGACTCCTCCCGGATCAGCCGCACCAGCGCCTTCAACAGCACATCGACGATAATCGGCGCCAGCCCTTCGAGCGGCTCGTCCATCAGCATGAGCGACGGATTGCCCATCAGGGCACGACCGATCGCAAGCATTTGTTGCTCGCCGCCCGAAATCTGGTTGCCCATGTGGGTGCGCCGTTGCGCAATTCCGGGGAAGAGTTCGTAGACGCGCTCCCGGGTCCAACGGCCAGGGCGTGCGGCCACTGTGAGGTTTTCCTCGACCGACAGCGACGGAAAGACTTCGCGCGCCTGGGGCACGTAGCCGATGCCGAGCCGCGACCGCTCGTAAGCCGGCAACTCCGCGATGGCACTGCCGCGATACGCGATGCTGCCGGAGTGAAAGGTGGTGTGGCCCATCACGGTCGAGAGCAAGGTGGTCTTGCCGACGCCGTTGCGGCCGAGAACGGCCAGCGAGCCGCGCTCGGGCAGGCTGAATCCGATGTCCTCGAGGACGACCGTCTCGCCGTAGCCGGCGCGGACCCCGGACAACTTGAGCGCGGTCCCGTCGTTCAGGGCGGACGGGCTGTCAGCCATGGTGTTGCTCCCCGAGGTAGACCTCGTGCACCCGGCGGTCGCCGGCGATCTCGGCGGGCGTGCCTTCGACCAGCACCTCTCCTTGCACGAGGACTGTGATGCGCTGTGCGAAACGAAAGACGAGGTCCATGTCGTGCTCGATGATCAGGATGGCGATGTCCCTGGGCAGGCGATCGAGCACCTGCAGGATGCGCCCGGATTCGACAGACGGCACGCCGGCCGCAGGCTCGTCGAGCAGCAGCACCGTCGGTTTCAGGCCCAGCGCGATCGCTATTTCCACCAGACGCTGCTTGCCGTAGGGAAGGTCGAGCACGTGTCGCTGCGCGTCTTCGGCCAAGCCCAGCATGGCCAGCAATTCCAGGCTTTCCCCCCTGATATCGCGGTGCGCGCTCGCCGGGCGCCACGCGCGCCGCGCCAGCCCGCGGCGCTCTGCAACCCCCAGAGCGACGTTGTCGAGCACCGTCAGGTGACGGAACAGCGCGTTGATCTGGAACGTACGGCCGAGGCCGCGCTTGACCCGCGTCGCCTGGCCCATGTCCGTGATGTCGTCGCCGCCGAGCAGGATGCGGCCGGAAGAGGGCGCAAGCGCACCGGTCAGCATGTTTACGAACGTGGTCTTGCCGGCGCCGTTAGGACCGATCAACGCGTGGCGCGCTCCAGTATCGAGACGGAAGTTGATGTCCGCGGCGACGGTGAGCGCGCCGAAGCTCTTGCGCAGGCCCCGCGTTTCGAGCGCGACGCTCATGAGCTCTTCCGCAGGCGGGCAAGGATATTGT
>DATFWO010000276.1:0-5871 GCA_035259205.1 Burkholderiales bacterium
ACGGCCATCTCGTGGGCGATGATGTGCGCGAGCGTGGTTTTGCCGAGCCCGGGCGGCCCGAACAGCAGCACGTGATCCAGCGCTTCGCGCCGCTTGCGCGCCGCCTCGATGAAGATGGCAAATTGCGCGCGGATCTTCTCCTGGCCGATGTAGTCGTCGAGCAGACGGGGCCGGAGCGTTCGCTCGTAGGCTTCTTCCTGCGGCGAGGACGGCGCGGCGGAAATGAGGCGGTCGGTTTCGATCATTGGACACCCGTGATGGGTAATGGGTGATGGGTGATGCGTGTCAGGGTTGCGGGCCCATTACCCATTTACGCATTACCTATTACTGTTTCGAAAGGAGCCTGAGCGCCTGGCGGATCCCGTCGGCGACCGCCAGGTCCTGAGGCAGCTGCTTGATCGCCCAGCTCGCCTCGCGTTCGCTGTAGCCGAGCGCCAACAAGGCGTTTGCAACGTCGCCGGCCTGAGCGTCGTCTTTCGCAGCAGCGGGCGCAACGAGCACCGCATCGAGCTTGTCGCGCAATTCGAGCAGCAGCCGTTCGGAGGTCTTCTTGCCGATGCCGGGAATTTTCGTGAGCCGGCCGCAGTCCTGATTCACGACCGCCTCGCGCAAGTCGCCGACCGACAGTCCCGACAGGACCGCCAGCGCGGTGCGCGCCCCGACACCAGAGATCTTGAGCAGCTGGCGGAAAGCGTGCCGTTCCGCCTCGGTCGCGAAGCCGTAGAGCTGATGCGCGTCCGCGCGCACCGCGAGATGGGTATAGAGGGAGATATCGGCGCCGGTCGCGGGCAGCTGGTAGAAGGTGCTCATGGGAACATCCACCTCGTAGCCGATGCCCTGCACGTCCACGATGATCTGGGGTGGATGCTTTTCTATCAGCTTGCCGTGTATCCGCCCGATCATGGGGCGAAGGCGTGACGAGTGATCGGTCGCATGGACGCCCGGGTATGGTCTGCGTGTATCTACGTGTATCTGCGGGTCACTTCTTCTAGACCAGCCTGCCTCGTTTCACCCTGAAGCCGGCCGTCGCCAGCCGGCCCAGCCCCTGCCCGCCGTGCGCGTGACAGATGGCGCACGCCAGGGCGTCCGCGGCGTCGGGGCTGGGCTCGCCAGCGAGCTTGAGCAGGCGGCACACCATCTCCTGCACCTGGACCTTGCGGGCGTGGCCGTTGCCCACTACCGCCTGCTTGACCTGGAGCGCAGTGTACTCCGCGAGCGGGAGGCCGTGCAGCACGGCGGCGCAAATCGCCGTGCCGCGCGCCTGACCCAGTGACAGCGTGGCTTGCGCATTCGCGTTGACGAACACCTTTTCCACCGCGACCTGCGCCGGCGCGTGGGCGGCGATGATCTCGTTCAAGCCGTCCAGTATGGTCTTGAGCCGTTGCGCCAGCTCCCCGCCCGCCGTCCTGATGCAGCCGCTGGTTACGTAGATGAGCCGGTTGCCGCTCTTGTCGAGGATCCCGAAGCCGGTCACGACGAGTCCGGGGTCTATGCCGAGTATGCGGATGGTGGCGTGCTGGCTCAAGCCGGGTGCTCGATCACGGCAGTGGTATGGACTTCCTGAACGTCGTCGATGGCTTCCAGCGCGTCGAGCAGCCTTTGCATGCGCGCTCCTTCGTCGCCCTTCATCGCGTTCTCTACGGTTGGCTTGAACGTTACCTCGGCCAGCTCGGCCTTGAATCCCGCCTTCTCCAGCGCGCCCCGCACTGCAACGAAATCGTTGGGCGTCGTGATCACCTCGAGGCTGCCGTCATCGTTGGTGATGACGTCTTCCGCGCCGGCCTCGATGGCAGCGTCCATCAGCCGTGCCTCGTCGGTGCCCGGCGCGAATACGAACTGGCCGCAGTGCTTGAAGAGGAACGCAACCGAGCCGTCGGTACCGAGGTTGCCGCCGGATTTCGTGAACGCGTGGCGCACGTCGGCCACGGTCCTGGTCTTGTTGTCGGTCAGGCAGTCCACGAGTACGGCGGCGCCCCCGATGCCGTAGCCTTCATAGCGCACCTGCTCGTAGTTGGCTCCTTCGAGGCCCCCGACGCCGCGCTTGATGGCGCGCTCGATGTTGTCCCTGGACATGTTGCTGGAATAGGCCTTGTCCACCGCCAGGCGCAGCCGCGCGTTGGAGTCGGTATCGCCGCCTCCCAGGCGCGCTGCAACCGTGATTTCCTTGATCAGCCGGGTGAAAATCTTGCCGCGCTTCGCGTCCTGGCGGTTCTTGCGGTGCTGGGTGTTGGCCCACTTGCTGTGGCCGGCCATGAAGAACCTCTGGAACTCAACGCACGGGCTCTGAGTGCTTCAAATGCGCGCTAGAATGGCGGAAATTTTACCACGCGGGCGCGCCATGCCTGAACCGCTGCTCATCGCCAAAGGCGACAGCGAGCTTGACCTGCTTCCCCAGTACGCCAACCGCCACGGCCTCATCGCGGGCGCCACCGGCACGGGCAAGACCGTGACCCTGCAGCGCGTCGCCGAGGCGCTCTCCCGCATCGGCGTCCCCGTATTCATGGCCGACGTGAAAGGCGATCTGGCGGGCCTCTCCCAGGCTGGAGAGGCCAAAGGCAAGGTCAAGGAGCGCATCGACCAGCTGAAGCTGAAGGACGTCGTCTTCGAGGCCTGCCCGGTCGTGCTTTGGGACACGTTCGGGACGCAGGGCCACCCGGTGCGGGCCACCATTTCGGAAATGGGGCCGCTGCTGCTCAGCCGCATGCTGGGTCTCAACGAGACCCAGGCCGGCGTGCTCACGCTCACGTTCAAGATCGCGGACGACAAAGGATTGCTGCTGCTCGATCTCAAGGATCTGCGCGCGATGCTCACGCACGTCGGCGAAAACGCGAAGAGCTACACCACGCAGTACGGCAATATCTCGGCCGCGTCGATCGGGGCGATACAGCGCGGGCTCCTTACGCTCGAACAGCAGGGCGCCGACAAGTTCTTTGGCGAGCCCGCGCTCAACATCGATGACCTCATGCAAACCGACAGCAGAGGCCACGGTGTCGTCAATATCCTGGCCGCCGACAAGCTCATGACGGCTCCAAAGCTCTATTCCACGCTGCTGTTATGGCTGCTCTCCGAGCTATTCGAAAAGCTGCCCGAAGTGGGCGATCCCGAAAAGCCCAGGCTCGTGTTCTTCTTCGACGAAGCGCACCTGCTGTTCAACGACGCGCCCCAGGCGCTGCTGGAGAAGATCGAGCAGGTGGTCCGGCTGATACGCTCCAAGGGCGTGGGTGTCTGGTTCGTAACTCAGAATCCGCTCGATATCCCGGACACGGTGCTGGGCCAGCTCGGCAATCGGGTGCAGCACGCGTTACGCGCGTTCACGCCGCGCGACCAGAAAGCGGTGAAGTCTGCGGCGACCACGTTGCGCGCCAATCCCAAGCTCGACGTGGAAGCCGCGATAACGGCACTCGGCGTTGGCGAGGCGCTCGTCTCGTTTCTCGACGATAAAGGCCGCCCCACGATAGTGGAGCGCGCATACGTGGTCCCGCCGGGAGCGCGCATCGGTCCCATCACCGCACAAGAGCGCGAGAAGCTCCTCAAGTCCTCCGCTCTGGCTGGCGTTTACGACAAGGCCGTCGATCGTGAGTCGGCCTATGAAAAACTCACGCAGCGCGTGGGACAGCCGACGCCGGCGGAGAAGCCTGCCGCCACGGCGGGGGCCGGTGCCGAAACGCCTTCGGCCCCGAAGGACACCGCAGGCGGCGGAATCCTCGATACGCTGGGCGGGATATTGACCGGATCCACCGGTCCGCGCGGCGGCCGGCACGAGGGTGCGGTCGAAGCCGCCGCCAAGAGCGCCGCGCGCGCGGTCGGGTCGCAGCTCGGGCGGGAGATCGTCCGCGGAGTACTAGGCAGCCTCCTCGGCGGCAGGAAACGTTGAGGGCACCCAGGATCATCGTGGAACGGACGATCATCGGCCTCTCAGCGGTCGCATCCCCGACCCACGGCAACTTCGGTCGGGGCCCCTGCTCCGCGCTTCGACGCCGCGTCCTCCGAGTTCTCGGCAGCCTCCTCGGCGGCCGTAAGCGTTGAGCGCACGCGCATCATCCGGGGCGGACGTGCATTAATGTCCGCGCCGGCCCGGGGTTATCTTCTTACCGGACTGCTGCTGGCGATCGGCGGCGTCGTCTGCTTTTCGATCCGGCCGATCTTCATCAAGTTCGCTTACGCGTACGTCGTCGATCCCGTCACCCTGCTCGCGCTGCGGATGATCTTTTCGCTGCCGTTCTTCCTGGGCGCGGCGCTGTGGGTGCGCAGCGGGGCGGAACACCGCCCGCTTGCGCGCGGTGACCTCGCTGCGGTGTGCGCACTGGGGCTGCTTAGCTACTACGGCGCAAGCTTTCTCGATTTTCTCGCTCTCCAGTACATCTCGGCCGGGCTCGGGCGGCTTCTGCTCTTCATCTACCCCACGATCGTCGTCGTGCTCTCGGCGCTGGTGCTCGGCAAGCGCGTTACGGGACGGGAAATCGGGGCTCTCGTGCTGACCTACGGCGGACTGCTGCTGGTTTTCGCTCATTCGGTCGAAACGGGGCAGCCGGGCTTCTGGCTCGGCGCGATGCTCGCGTTTGCAAGCGCCGTTTGCTACGCCCTCTATCTCGTTGCCGGATCTGAAGTCGTGGTGCGCGCTGGCTCGGTGCGTTTCACGGCCTACGCGATGACTGCGGCGAGCGCAGGATGCATCCTGCAGTTCTTGCTGCTGCGTCCGCTGTCCGCGCTCGATCTACCGCCACCGGTCTACGCGTACGCGATCGGGATGGCTGTCGTCAGCACCGCCATACCGGTATTCATGACGTCCGAGGCGCTGCGCCGCGTCGGCGCGAATACGGTCGCCATCGTCGGCGCGTTGGGCCCGGTCACGACCATCGTGTTCGGTTTCGTCGGGCTCGACGAATCCATGACACCCCTGCAGCTGCTGGGCTCCGCCCTCGTGCTGGTCGGCGTCGTCGTCATCAGCTTGAGGCCCGCGAAGACGTGACCGATGCCCTCCGGTTCTTCGGCGGCTTGCGACGTGCCGGCAGGCAACGGTGACAAAGTTCGCATCCTCTTCCGATGCCGAACGAAAGGCGGCACCGCGCGGTCCAAGTAACGTCTTTCGAAGATCGGGGAAACGAAAGGGGCCTGTGGCCCCTTTTTTGCTCGCCTCTAAGGAAAGGGCTGCGGCGATTGCTGCGCGTGCGGAGGGGCTATGAGCGATGTGAGCGAATTCAAACGCCGGGTGGCGAGGCCGCTGCGGGTCATCGGCGTGGCGTGCGGGATGGGTGCTGCGGACCGGCGCTGCGAGGCCGGTCCCGATGCGCTGCGCGCCGCGGGGTTGATCGAGCGCCTGAGGTCGCGCGGGCTCGACGCCGCCTGGACCGAAACAATCCGTCCCGAAGGAACGGGTCCGCTCGACGCGGTCGCTGGGGCCTGCGAGAAACTCGCGGAGCGAGTAGCGGACACGATCCAGGACCGTGGACTGCCCGTCGTTCTGGGCGGTGACCATTCGTGCGCGATCGGCACGTGGAAAGGCGCGGCGCAGGCACTGGCGCCGAACGGACCCGTCGGCCTGCTCTGGATCGACGCCCACATGGATGCGCACACGCCGCAGACCACGCCCACGGGGGCGCTCCACGGCATGCCGCTCGCCTGTCTGCTCGGACACGGCGATCCCGTCGTCACCGCGCTCGCCGACGACGCGAGGATCGCTCCGCAGCACGTATGTCTGATCGGCGTGAGGAGCTTCGAGTCCGGGGAAGCCGCCCTGCTCAAACGCCTCGGGGTGCGCGTGTACTTTATGCGCGAAGTGGTGCGCCGCGGGCTCGATGCCGTGATGCGGGAGGCGCTCGAGATCGTCCAGCGCGGAACCGCGGGCTTTGGCGTGACGATAGACCTCGATGC
>DATFWO010000277.1:0-2145 GCA_035259205.1 Burkholderiales bacterium
GGCGTGCGTGAGTCGGGAGCGCTCGACGGTTTCGACGCAGGTGTGGTTGGGGATGCTCTGGCCGTGTGCGAGGATGCGATCGCGGAGAGTGGTGAGGACGTCGATCGGGTCGGGGCCATCTTCGGTTGCGGGCGGGTCGGGTGTGGGGGGAGTGGTGGAGAAGTTGAGGCGCGCAGATTCCGGCGCCTTCGGCTGCTGCGGCGGAGGTGCGGTCCGTGCGAGGCGCGGGTCGATGCGATGGATCGCTTCTGCCAGATCGTGTGGAGAGCGGATGGCGAAGGTGTCGCCCTTGATGCGCGCGACGACACGCTGGATGTTGTCGGGCATCACCACAGTAACGGGGACAGCCAGGGGAGCACCATCCGCCATCAGCACTTCGTCGGTGCCGAAGCGGCCACGGCCTCCGGAGGACAGGGCGGCTCGAGGGATCGGTACGCGTTCGAGTTCGTACTGCAGATAGAAGACGGGCGACGGCATGCGACGCTCGGGGAGCGGCAACGGATCATCGTTGCGGGAGAGGAGCCGCCGGCCAAGGATGATGAGCGCGTCGGAGTCCGACAGCTCCTTTTCGATCATGCCGGCAACCATCTCCGCGGGGGTACCTGCGCGTTGGAGCGTTTTGTAATCGACGGAGAGGTTTTGGACCTGCTCCAGTTTGTCGGCAAGGCTGTCGATGTGCGTGGCGTCGAACGAATCGCTTTGCTCGATGACGGCGCGCTGATCGATGTTGAAGGCGATGAGATGCACCGATCGCGCGGGCCACTGGCGCAGCAACGTCGAGAGCGTGCCGGTGAGCGTGCTGACGTCGGTCGCATCGAGCTTGCCGCGGCGAACCGAGAGCGGCGCGGCGTGAAGCAGGATGGTGACGCGGCCAATGTCGCGGGGACGTTCCGCGGCGGGCGGGTCGGTGGTGTTGGCATCGGCGACGGTACCGGGTGGCGTCGGGATGGTGAGCGATCGCTCAGTGCCGGAGCGGCGCGCCTGAATCTGCCACGAACCGCGGCAGGAGCGGCGCTCTTCATCCACGGCCAGCAGATCGACGCTGTACGCGCCCTCACCCACGATGAAGGCCCCGTCCGCGACACCATCGGCTTTGGTGCCGGGCACTTCCGGCAGGTTCTTGCGCTCCGTAAGATAAATGGGCGGGCGGCCTTCGGGCGTGACGCGCACGTGAACGTCGAGCTGATGACCGGCGCCGCGAAATTGCGCGAGCGGGAAGCTGAGGTTGTAGCCGGTTTGGAATCGAAAGCCATAGGTGAGCGCGGGCTTCACGGGCGAGATGTCGCAACGCAGGCCGGTCGTGGCCGACCGCTCGAATGCGGCGCGGACTTCATCGGCGCGCGTGCCTTCGACGAGCGTCTGCGCGCTCGTGACGGCGGCGAGCGCGAGCACGGGCGTGATGCCCCGGATCATGGCTTTAGCTGAACACGAAGATAGCATTGGAGGATTCGGCGGTCTATTCGGGCATGCCGTCTCCTTAGAGCCTGGTACGCGCAATCGGGCCGGAATTGGGGCCAAGTGGAGTAAAATAAAAGCGATCCCCATGACATTGGACGAATTACAACGCACCTATCAGCCCCTGCGCGACCAGGCTCTGGCCGTGCGGAGGTATCTTTGACGCGCCCGGTCAGAAACAGAAACTAGCTCAGACGGAACAGCAGATCGCGGCGCCCGATTTCTGGAACAACCCCACCAAAAGCCAAAAGGTGATGCAAGAGCGTAAGCGCCTGGAGCAGGCGGTCGAGAGCGACGATCGTGTGCGCGCGGCCACGGACGATCTCGATACGCTGTTCGAATTGGCACGCGAAGGTGAGGCGGTTGAAGGCGACATCGAGCGCGAGCTCAAGCCGTACGGCGAGATGCTGGACAAGCTGGAGACGGCGATGCTGCTCTCCGGCGAGAACGATGCGCGCGACGCGATCATGACCATCCATCCCGGCGCGGGCGGCACCGAGAGTCAGGACTGGGCCGAGATGCTACTGCGCATGTATCTGCGATGGTCGGAGCGCGACGGGCTCCGGACGGTGATCACGGACCGGCTGGAAGGCGAAGGCGCGGGCATTAAGAGCGTGACGCTGGAAATCAACGGCGAGAATGCGTACGGTTTGCTGCAATCCGAGATCGGCGTGCACCGGCTGGTACGGA
>DATFWO010000278.1:0-11378 GCA_035259205.1 Burkholderiales bacterium
CGCCTTCTCCACCAGCTGCCGCTTTGCGTCCGCGCGCGCTTCCGCCTGTGCCGCCGCCTGATCGCCGTTGAACTTCGGATCTTTCGGATCTACCAGGCCCAGTGCGCTGATCACCATGGTGCCGGGCTCGACCGACGCCTCGACCGGTGCGGGCGGCGTCGGTGGCTTGGATGCAGCCGCGCTGCGATCGACGGCGGCCGGGACGATGGGCGAGTTTTGCGCGACGGGCGCCGTTTCGGTCACGGAAGGATCGCGTCCCGGGAGGAACATGTAGGCGACCACACCGGCCGCGATGACGCCTGCTCCCGCCACGCCGGCGAGTACGGCGAGGTTGGAGCGCGTCCGCGAGGACGCGGACAGGGCGACCGCGGGCGCGGATGCCGCTGCCGGCACCCGTGGCGGCGGCGCTGCGGCCGCCGTGGCATCCACGCGCGCATTCGGTACCGTCCGTTCGACCAGCGCAGGCTCGTTGACCGTAGTCGCATCGCCTGCGAGATTGATGACCGTCGACTCGGCGGCCTGGCTGGCGAACGCGGCTTTGATCGCCTTCGAGAACTCGGTCGCGGTCTGGTAGCGGTCGGCGGGGTTCTTGGCTATTGCCTTCTTGATCACCGCGTCCCACGTATGCGGCAAGGTCGCATTCAGCATCGACGGGGGCAGCGGTTCTTCCTTCAGCACCTTGTGCATGATGGTCGTGACCGCTCCGGTGAAGGGCTTCTCGCCGGTCAGGAACTGATAAAGGATCACGCCGCAGGAAAAGATATCGCTGCGGCCGTCGACCGGCTGGCCGAGAAACTGCTCCGGCGACATGTACGAAGGCGTCCCGAGGATGGTGCCGGCCTGCGTCAGCTCCGAGGTCTCGATGCGTGCGATGCCGAAATCTGCGACCTTGACCCTGCCGTCGTCCAGGAGGATCACGTTGGCGGGCTTTATGTCCCGGTGCGTTACGCCGTGCTCGTGCGCATGGCGCAGCGCGTCGAGTATCTCGCCCATGATCCGCTCGATCTCCTTGAGCGGAAACTTCTGGTTGCCGTCGAAGAAATTCCTGAGCTCCCGGCCTTTGATGAATTCCATCGCGATGTAGGAGATGCGCGATTCCGGCGCGCCACCGGCGTCCTCGCCGTACTCGTAGATCGCGACGATGTTCGGATGGTTCAGGCGGCCCGCCGCCTGGGCCTCGCGCTTGAAGCGAGCGAGGATTTCGGCGGCCTGCGACGGTTCGAGCTGTTCCGGCCGGATGGTCTTGATCGCCACGATGCGCTCGATCAGAGGATCGAAACCCTCGTAGACGATGCCCATCGCGCCCTTGCCGAGTTCGCGCCGGATCTGGTATTTGCCGAGCTTGGTCAATTCTGGCATCGCGCATTCCCCCGGAGTTCGTTCGGATACGGCATGAACAGCTGCGGCGAGCGACGACTCAAAGTCCCGCTCGCCGGCCGCAATTGCAGTAGTGAAGAAAAGGCGCCCGTTCCGGCGCGTGCGAGGCCGCTATTTGTACTTCGAGTCGATTTCCCAAACGGCCGTCTGCACGAGGCGCTGGACCATGGTGTCCAGCCCGACCCCGCCCTTGGCGCTTTGCGAGACGCCCAGGACACTGGTCGCGTTCGCTCCCACTTCCATCTTGAGTTCCTTGTAGCCCTGCGCGACCTGCTCAGTCGTATTGGCATCCATGATCTTGTAGCGCATCCCGACCAGCCATACGCCGCTCGCCTCGCGGGTCTGAACGGATCCCGCCGCCGTGCCCGCCGCCGCCGAGCCCCTGGTGCCCCCCAGCAGCCCGATGATGTTGCCAAGCGGCCGGCCGTCGAACCCCTGGGTGTTCTCGGCGATCTGCTCGGCCTTGAGTATGTCGAATTTGACGATCCACTTGGTGGTCTTGAGCTTGCCGATCTGCATCGTCTTGCGCGCCCGGTCCACGTCGCCCATGTTGTAGGCAAGCGAGACCTCCTGCAGCAGCGGGCCCAGATTGCTCCGCTCCAGCACAGTAAAGTTGGCCTGAGACAGCTCCAGCTCGCCAAAATCGGCGATGTTGTTCGGAAGGAACCGCTGCACGAAGGTTGCATTGTTGCTCTTTACTTCGCCGGGAATAACCACCAGCGCCGGGCCTTTCGTGGCCTTGTTGACATAGTCGACCTCGCGGTAAGCCGCCTGGTCGGCCGCAGCGTTGGCGCGCTGCGAGGTCTCGGAACCGGCGTTGGGCGAGGGATTGCCAAAGGTGGGCTGTGCCAGGGCCTGCCCGCCTGCGGCGCACAGGGCCAGCACGGCGGCAACCGCGGCACTGGTGATCGACAAATCGCGCATCTTCGTCATGGCATTACTCCCGTGTAAGTTGTTACCCCATTGCCCTCCCCAGGGCAAGTTCACTTCATTTTACGCCGGCCTTCCGGCAATAGTCGCTGTAGAGCTGCGCGACGACCTCGTCGGCGCGCTCGTTGATCAGCGTAAGCGCCATGCCGAGCACGTCCTGCCCGGCATAGCTCTCATTCTTCGCCGACGCCTGGGAAATCATCTGCCCGTTGGCGCCGGTCAAGGTGAAGTCCATGCGGACGCTCACCTGGTTCACATTGACGATAGGATTGCGCGTCATCTGCGTGTCGATCAGCCCGCGCAGGATGTACTGCGCAGCGAGCCGCTTCGACGCGCTGATGGCAGCGTCGGGGTTGTTCTTGAAATAAGCGTCGATTTCCGCCTGCGCGACCTGCCTGCGGATTTCTTCCTGGGTATAAGTGCGCAGCCCGAGCGAGCGCAGACGCTGGTTGATGGCGTCGAAATGGCCGTCGTACGCCGCCTGCTTGGCAAGAATGAACCCGTTGCGATGCTCGCCGATCAGCACCATGATCTTCTGGTTCTTGATCTTGTCGCGGCACGGTGTCGCGAGCAGCGACCCCACCCTGGCTTGGCGATCGCGCTCGGCTTCCTCAGCCTTGCGCGCGTCATCATCGTTGGAAAACTTGAATCCCTGCGCCTGCACTGTTGCCGCGAGCAGCACGGCACCGGCCGCGAGCCACAGGCTCAACCCGGCTGCGACAGGGCGGCGCGCCACAAAGCAATCTACTCCCCTCATTTTCGGCATTTTTTTGACCGTTGCGCCGGACTGTGCAGCGCGTATCGGCAATATTGCTTCATATAGGGCGGATTTTCAATACTCTGCAAGTCTTAGCGCGCGCGTTGCCCGGCGTTTTCGTGACAAAGGACCGGCCGCCGCCGGTCCGAGTGATGGGCCGTTGCGTTGACCGCCAAGTGCAGCGCAGCTTCCGGAGTGGCCCGCAGCCTCGCCTCGATCGGCACTCGATGTGCGGCGCGGGTCGATCCGGCTCGGCGGTGCGGATAGCCGCGCCCGGTTCTGGCACGGTACTTGCGAGCGCATCCGGCATGCTGCGCGTCATGCTGGTGGACGAAACCCCGGAGCGCTCGTCCTATCTGCGGCAGGTGCTCGAGCAGCTCGGGTATCAGATCGTGGCCGAGATCGCCAATCCAGGCGTGTTGCACGACGAGGTGTTGCGCCTGTCGCCCGACGCGATCATCGTGGACACGGAATCCCCGAGCCGCGACACCCTGGAGAACCTGTGTCTCGTCACTGAGAGCTGCCCGCGGCCGATCGTGATGTTCGCTCAAGACCCCGCCCGTGAATCGATCCGCAATGCGGTGCGAGCAGGCGTGAGCGCCTATGTAGTGGACGGTCTCACGCCCGAGCGCATCACGCCGATCGTGGAAACGGCCGTTGCGCGCTTCGAAGCGTTCCAGACTGTGAAGGACGAGCTGGCGAAGACCCGGGCGAAGCTCGGCGAGCGCAAGCTGATCGACCGCGCCAAAGGCATACTCATGCGGGAAAGGAAAATCTCCGAAGACGAGGCATACCGCCTGCTGCGCAAGCTCGCGATGGACAAGGGCCTCAGCGTGGGAACGGCCGCCGAGCAAGTCATAGCGATCGCCAAACTGCTCGGGTGACCAGGCCGGCGGCATGTGCCAGCGCGGTGCGTGGAGTTCCTATGGTGCACTGCAATAGGGCATGATTGGCCTGCTCCAGTCTACCGGACACGGGGGTATTTTCCCGATTAAAACCAGCCTGATGCACTAAATTCTGCCATTCGCGGGGCGGCTGGCACGCAAGTTGCGAGGGACACTTGTGCGTGCGGGCCAACGGCGGCCTGTACCTGAACGGGGGTGTTCAGCGCGGCGCGCAAGCGCCGCGCGCGAGCACTCCCTTTTTTGTGACCTTCGAGGACGGCGGAGAGAACGATGAATGGAAAAGGCGAACGCAAATTCGGGACGGCAAGGATGCCAAGCGCTACGCCGGCTCGTTCAAGTGCAAGAAAGCGGATAACTGCGTGACGAGTTACGGAAAAGAAACCGGCAAAGTGTGGCTGATCGGCGCTGGGCCGGGCGACCCGGAACTCCTGACGCTCAAGGCGGCGCGCGTGCTGGGCGAAGCCGACGCCGTGCTCGTGGACGATCTCGTCAACCGCGAAGTGCTGCGGCATGCCCGCCCTGGGGTCCGCGTAATCGAGGTAGGCAAGCGCGGCGGGTGCAGGTCCACGCCGCAGGCGTTCATCGAAAAGCTCATGGTGCGGCTCGCGCGCCGGGGCCACGTCGTTGCGCGATTGAAGGGCGGCGACCCGTTCGTCTTCGGACGCGGGGGCGAGGAAGCGCTGGCGCTCGCGCGAGCCGGCATCGCGTGCGAAGCCATCGCCGGCGTCACCGCGGGTCTCGGCGTTCCCGCGGCGCTCGGTATACCGGTCACCCACCGCGACATGGCGCGCGGAGTCACTTTCCTGACGGGGCACGCCCGCGACCGGTCAGAGCCTGACTGGGGCGCTTTGCGTGCGAGCGGCACCACGCTGGTCGTGTACATGGGAGTGAAGCGCATGAGCGTCCTCGTCGCCGGCATGCTGGCGGCGGGCTTCCCCGCGCATACGCCAGCCTGCGCCATCCAGGACGGGACACTCGCGACGCAGGCCGAGGTACTGGCGACGCTCGAACGCCTGCCGGCCGCGGCGGCCCACCTAGCGAGCCCGGCGATCATCGTGATCGGCGAGGTTGTGCGCTTCGCGCGCGCCGCCGCGGCACGCCCCCGGGCGAGGGCCGCATGAGCACGTCCAGGAAAATTGTCGTGATCGGTAACGGCATGGTCGGGCAGCGCTTTCTGGAGCAACTGACGGGGCGCATGTCGAGCGCCGAGCTCGACGTGACGGTGTTCTGCGAGGAGCCGCGCGCGGCCTACGACCGCGTGCAGCTCACAAGCTTCTTCGCGGGCAAGTCGGCCATCGACCTGAACATGGTACCGTCGCGATTCTTCGAAGACCGGGCCATTACACTGCGGCTGAACGACCGCGTCCACGCGATCAACCGCATTCGCAAGACCGTGCGTTCTGCACGCTATCGCGACGTTCCGTACGACAAGCTGGTGCTCGCCACCGGCTCCTACCCATTCGTGCCCCCGATTCCCGGTCGCGACCGGCGCGGCTGCTTCGTCTATCGCGCCATAGAGGACCTCGAGGCGATACGCGGCGCGGCAAAACGCGCGCGCACGGGTGTCGTGATCGGCGGCGGCCTGCTCGGGCTCGAGGCGGCGAAGGCACTGCACGACCTCGGCCTGGAGACGCACGTGGTGGAATTCGCGCCACGCCTGATGGCGGTGCAGCTGGACGAAGCCGGTGGACGGCTGCTGCGTAGGCAGATCGAGGCGCTCGGCGTCTTCGTGCACACCTCGAAGAGCACGAAGGAGATCGTCAATGGTGCCAATCGCGGCCACAGGATGGTGTTCGCGGACGGAACCACGCTCGAAACGGATCTGATCGTGTACTCCGCCGGCATCAGGCCGCACGACGAGCTCGCGCGCGAGGCGAAACTCGGAGTTGGAGAGCGCGGTGGCATCGTGATCGACGACCATTGCCGGACCTCGGACCCCGACATTTACGCCGTGGGGGAATGCGCACTGTGGAATGGGCGCATCTACGGGTTGGTCTCGCCGGGCTACCAGATGGCGGAAGTCGCGGCGCGCCACTTGGCCGGCGAAGGCGATGCGCGGTTCGCTGACGCCGACATGAGCACGAAGCTCAAGTTGATGGGGGTGGACGTCGCATCGATAGGCGACGCGCTCGGAAAGACGCCCGGCGCGCTCGATTTCGTCTATACCGACCCGGTCAGGGGCATCTACAAGAAGCTGGTCGTGTCGGGCGATGGCAAGTACCTGCTGGGCGCGGTGCTGGTGGGCGAAGCGGCGGAATACGGCAGCCTGCTGCAGATGACGTTGAACGCGATACCGCTGCCGGACCACCCCGAGGATCTCATCCTGCCCGCCCGCGAATGCGTAGCCAAAGGCATGGGCGTGGACCTGCTTCCCTCAACGGCGCTGATCTGCTCCTGCAACAGCGTGACCAAGGGAGGGATCTGCGACGCCGTTGCCGCCGGCGCGACAAGCCTCGGCGCGCTGAAGAAAGAGACCAGGGCAAGCACCACCTGCGGCGGCTGCGGCCCGTTGGTGAAGCAAATCCTCGACCGCGAGCTGAAAAAGCTCGGAGTCGACGTGAAGAACCACCTGTGCGAGCACTTTCCCTATTCGCGCCAGGAGCTGTTCCACCTCACGCGGGTGGGGGAGCTGAAGACGTTCGACGCCATCATCGCGAAGCACGGTCGGGGACACGGCTGCGACATCTGCAAGCCGGCCGTGGCCTCCATCCTCGCCGCGTGCTGGAACGAGTACATCCTCAAGCCCAAGCACGCCCCGCTGCAAGACACCAACGACCATTTCCTCGCCAACCTGCAGAAGGACGGCACCTACTCGATCGTGCCGCGGGTGCCGGGAGGCGAGATCACGCCGCAGAAGCTGATCGTGCTCGGGCAGGTGGCGAAGAAATACGGCCTCTACACCAAGATCACCGGCGCCCAGCGCATCGACCTCTTCGGCGCGCGGGTGGAGCAGCTGCCGCTGGTGTGGCGCGACCTGGTGGCCGCGGGCTTCGAGTCCGGCCACGCCTACGGCAAGGCGCTGCGCACGGTGAAGTCCTGCGTCGGCAGCACGTGGTGCCGCTATGGAGTGCAGGACTCGGTGTCGATGGCGATCAACATCGAGAACCGCTACCGCGGGCTGCGCGCGCCGCACAAGCTCAAGATGGCGGTGTCGGGCTGCACGCGCGAATGCGCGGAGGCGCAGGGCAAGGATGTCGGCATCATCGCCACCGAGAAGGGCTGGAACCTCTACATCTGCGGCAACGGCGGAATGAAACCGCGCCACGCCGACCTCCTCGCCCGCGACCTGGACGACGGCACTCTCATCCGCTACGTCGACCGCTTCCTCATGTTCTACATCCGCACCGGCGACCGCCTGCAGCGCACCGCGACCTGGCTCGAAAATCTCGAGGGTGGCATCGACTACGTGCGCCAGGTCGTGTGCGAGGACTCGCTCGGCATCGGGGCCGAGCTCGAAGCCGACATGCAGCGCTTCGTCGAGAGCTACGAGTGCGAATGGAAGAAGGCGATCAACGACCCCGAGACGCTCAAGCGCTTCCGCCATTTCGTTAACAGCGACAAGCCGGACGCGAACGTGGTGTTCGTCGCCGAGCGTGGCCAGATCCGCCCTGCGCGTCCCGACGAGCGGGAGTCGGCGCTGGAGGCGGTTGAATGAGCTTCGCGGTGACGAGCGTTGCGGCGATGAGCGGTGACGAGCGTTGCGGTGACGAGCTGCGCGGTGAAGAGGATTTCGTCACTAGCGAAGCGTCGTCACTGCGAAGCTCGTCACTAGCGGAGCGTCGTCACTGCTGGGTCGCCGTTTGCCGCCTGGACGACATCGTCCCCAACACCGGGGTATGCGCGCTGGTGGGCGACCGCCAGGTCGCGGTGTTCCGCCTCGAGGACGACAGCGTCTACGCGATCGACAACCACGACCCGTACTCGCGCGCGAACGTGCTCTCGCGCGGAATCGTGGGCGACCTGAAGGGCGAGCTCGTCGTCGCATCGCCGGTCTACAAGCAGCACTTCAGCCTTGTCACGGGACGATGCATCGAGGACGAGACGGTGAGCGTGCCGGTCTACGGCGCGAGCGTCCAAGGCAGTTACGTCATTGTTCAAAAACCTGCGGCCCATAACGCCGTACCTAACAGGAGAAACTGAAATGTCCTACCTGGCCCCCTCCGAATTCGTGAGCAAGATGGTCGACGCCGGAGAGTCGAAGGTCTTCATGTCGACGCGCGATACGGTGATCCGCGCCTACATGGCCGGCGCCATCCTGGCTCTCGCCGCCTGGTTCGCCGTCACCATTACCGTCAACACCGGGCAGCCGCTCGTCGGCGCGATCCTGTTCCCAGTGGGCTTTTGCATGCTCTACCTGCTCGGCTTCGATCTGCTGACGGGTGTGTTCGTGCTCTGCCCGCTCGCCCTGATCGACAAGCGTCCCGGCGTCACGCTCAAGGGGGTGCTGAGGAACTGGGGCTTGGTGTTCTGCGGCAACTTCGCGGGCGCCTTCACGGTCGCGGTGTTCATGGCCATCTACGCTACCTATGGCTTCTCCACCGAGCCGAACGCGGTCGGCAAGGCCCTCGGAGCCATCGGCGTGAGCCGAACGCTCGGCTATGAGAAGTACGGCATGGCTGGCATGCTCACCCTCTTCGTGCGCGGCATGCTCTGCAACTGGATGGTCTCCACCGGGGTGGTGGGCGCCATGATTTCCACCAATGTGTCGGGCAAGGTGCTCGCCATGTGGATGCCCATCATGGTGTTCTTCTACATGGTGTTCGAGCACTCGATCGTGAATATGTTCCTGTTTCCCGCGGGCCTGCTGCTGGGCGCGCAATTCACGTGGCTCGATTACTTCTTGTGGAACGAGATCCCGACGGTGGTGGGCAACCTCGTCGGCGGCCTTTCGTTCACCGGCCTGACCCTGTACGCCACGCACATGAAGACCGCGCCGAAGCAGCAGCATGTTCTCCGACGCGCTGCCTGAGCCGCAGCTGAGGGTCTCGGTCGGGCAGCACTCCGACAAGGGCCGCAAGGCGGTCAACCAGGACTTCTACGGCTTCCGCACGCCGGCGGAGCCGCAGCTCTCCTCCAAGGGGGTTGCAGTTGCGCTCGCCGACGGCATCGGCTCGAGCGAGGTGAGCCAGGCGGCGGCGGAATTCGCCGTCATGGGCTTCCTCGACGACTACTACTGCACGTCGGAAACCTGGTCCGTGAAAAAATCGGTCGAGCGGGTGCTCGATGCGACGAACTCCTGGCTACACTCGCGCACGCACCAGAGTCAGTACCGCTACGACAAGGACCGCGGGTTCGTCTGCACGCTGAGCGGGGTGGTCTTCAAGTCGACCACCGCGCACGTTTTCCACGTCGGGGACACGCGTATCTACCGGCTGCAGGGCGGCTCGCTCGAGCAGCTCACGCAGGACCACCGCGTCTGGGTATCGGGCGAGGAGAGCTACCTCAGCCGCGCGGTCGGCTTCAACCCGCAGATCGAGATCGACTACCGCTCGCTCGAGATCGAGCGCGGCGACGTCTTCGTCCTTGCCACCGACGGCGTCTACGAGCACGTCGATGGCCGGTTCGTGGCCGCCGCGATCCGCGATGCGCCCGGCGCCCTGGACGTAGCGGCGCGCGCCATCGTCGCGGAAGCCTACCGCCGCGGCAGCGCGGACAACCTGACCGTGCAGATCGTAGCCGTCGAGGACCTGCCCGATCCGGGCACCGGCGGACTGCACCAGCAGCTTGCGCGGCTCGCCCCTGCGCCGCTATTGGCCGCGCGTGACGAGATCGACGGCTACCGCATCGTGCGCGAGCTTCATGCCTCGGCGCGCAGCCACATCTACCTCGCGGTCGACCTCGAGACCGGCGGGCGCGTCGCCCTGAAAACGCCGGCCACCGACCTGCAGGGCAATTCCGAGCACCTCGAGCGGTTCATGCTGGAGGAATGGATCGCGCGGCGCCTGAACAGCGCGCACGTGCTTAAGCCCTATCCGCGGACGCGCGAGCGCCGCTTCCTCTATGTCGCGATGGAATACGTCGAGGGCCAGACCCTCGCGCAGTGGATGACCGACAACCCGCGGCCCGACCTGGAGACCGTGCGCGGCATCGTCGAGCAGATCGCGCGCGGCCTGCAGGCCTTCCATCGCATGGAAATGCTGCACCAGGACCTGCGCCCCCAGAACATCATGATCGACAAGACCGGGACGGTGAAGATCATCGACTTCGGCTCGGCTTGCGTGGCCGGCCTGGACGAGCAGGCGTCGCCGGTCGAGCCCTCGAGGATCCTCGGCACTCTGCAGTACACGGCGCCCGAGTATTTCGTCGGCGATGCCGGAAGCGAGCGCTCGGATCTCTATTCGCTCGGTGTCATCGCCTACGAGATGCTGTCGGGTCGGCTGCCATACGGTGCGGCGGCCGCGAGGGTGCGTACGCGCGCCGCGCAGCGCAAGCTCCAATACGCCACGCTGCTCGACGATCAGCGCGACATCCCGGCATGGATCGATGCCGCGCTCGGGAAAGCCGTGCATCCGGAGCCGCTCGAGCGCTACGAGGCGCTCTCGGAATTCGTCTACGACCTGCGTCACCCCAACCCGTCACTGGTGCGCAGGACCCCGCTCATCGAGCGCAATCCCGCGCGCTTCTGGAAGGTGGTGTCCGCCGCCCTCGGTCTCGCGCTCTTCCTGCTCCTGCTGACGCAGCTCGGCCTGAAGATGTAGCGGCTGCGCGCCCACTCGGCGCGCGTCGCCTCCATCGTGATCACCGCGATGAAGGTACCCACGCACAGGTGCCAGCATGGTGCGAGACATTCTTTTTTTGCGCTGCAACAGTGCACGGCCGGCGCTCAGCCATCCACCGCGGCCTAACCGTTATTTCTCATATAACCAGTACCTTGCTGATGATCATGCCGTCCATAGTCGGGTTGGCACGCAAGTTGCGACAACAAACTGCGAGTGCGGGCCAACGGCGGCTCGCACCGGAACCGGGGGTGTTCACACGCAGCGCGGAGAATGCTGCGTCCGAGCACCCTTTTTTTGTTGCCAGAATTTCGAGGAGCGGAGAAGACGATGGATGGAAACGATGATCGCAGCAACCCGAAACTCAGTTCGGTGCGCCGGAAATTTCTCAAGCAGACCGGCGCCGCGGTGGTCATGAGCCTCGTTCCCGCCGCCGTGCGGCAGGCGGCCTGGGCCGCCGGCTCCGATGCGCCGGAGAAGAAGGACGTGAAGATCGGCTTCATTCCGCTCACCGACTGCTCGTCGGTGGTGATGGCCTCGGTCATGGAATTCGACAAGAAGTACGGCATCAAGATCACGCCGTCCAAGGAAGCATCGTGGGCGGCGGTGCGCGACAAGCTGGTGAACGGCGAGCTCGACGCCTCCCACGTGCTCTACGGCCTGATCTACGGGGTGCAGATGGGCATCGGCGGG
>DATFWO010000279.1:0-10841 GCA_035259205.1 Burkholderiales bacterium
CCCGGCACTTTGCCGTGCTTGCGGCACGCGGCGACGACGCGCTCGATCGCGCCCAGGATCCTGGGATGCGAGTTTTGTCCGGGAAAACCGAGGTCGGCCGACAGGTCGCTGCTGCCGATGTGCACGATATCGACGCCCGGCACCGCCGCGATGGCATCCACGTTCTCCAGCGCCGCGGCGCTTTCGATCATCACGATGAGCAGGGTGTTGTCGTTCAACGTGGTGCGCGCTTCCACCGCCGGCACGGCCTGATAGGCGAAGTGCGGATAGCGGCCTGCGTTCGAGCGATGGCCGAGCGGCCCGAACTTGCAATGCATCACGGCCTCCTTCGCGTCGTCCGCGGTGGTGAGATCGGGCACGACGATACCCAGGGCGCCTCCATCGAGCAGGCGCAGCGCCGTGCCGTAGCCGCGCTCCGGTATGCGCACGATGGGCGTGATACCGGCCTGCACCGCCGCGGCCGAGACCTGCGCCACCACGTCCTCGGGTACGGTGCTGTGCTGGAGGTCGAAATAGAGCGCATCGAAGCCGCAGGTTTTGGCCGCCAGCGCGATATCGACCGTGCGCGCGTGCTTGATCATGAGGGCGAGCCCCAGCTCGCCGGCGCGCAGGCGCGCAGCCAGAGGATTCGTCAGGGTCGTTGCTTGAGAGCTTGCCGTTGCCATGTGGCGTCCTTGTCACGTATCACTTATCACGTATCACCGGGGACAGGCATCACAATCAGTTCAGCGTGATGCCCGTCGTCTTGACGACCTTTGCCCATTTCGCGACTTCGCTCTTCACGTAGTCGGCGAACTCCGCGCGGGTGCTCGCCTGCGCGTCGAATCCCAATGCCGTCAGCCGCTCGCGCACGTCGGCCTGCCGGAGAGCCTTGTTGATCTCGGCGTTGAGGCCTTGCGCGATCGCTGCGGGTGTCTTTGCGGGAGCGAAGTACGCGATCCAGGACGCGTTCTCGAAATCGGGGAAGCCGGACTCGGCGAGCGTCGGCACCTCGGGCAGTACCGCGATCCGCTTGTGGCTCGCGACCGCCATGACCCGCAGCGAGCCCTGCTTGATCAGGGGAAACGCCGTTGGCACGGTCGTCGTCGTGAGATCGACCTGCTGGCCGGCGACGGCGGTCACCGGGGCGGCCCCGCCCTGGTACGGGACGTGCGTCGCATCGAAGCCCGATACCGCCCTGAACAGGTATTCGGACGTCAGGTGCTCGGTCGTGCCTACGCCGGCAGTCGAGTACGTGAAGCGCCCGTTCTTCGCCCCGCGCAGGTAGTCCATGAGGCTCTTTGCGGTCACGGAACGATGCACGGCAAAGATCGTGGGCGTGCTTGCGGTCAGCGCAACGGCCGTCAACTCGCTGCGCGGATCGACGGCTTCCCGCGCCGCGCTCGCGTTGACCGCGACGGCAGCGGTGATCACGAGCAGGGTATAGCCGTCCGGACTCGCGCCCGCAACCAGTTTTGCTCCGAGCGTGCCACCGGCGCCGGGGCGGTTGTCCACGACGACCTGCTGGCCGTAGCCGTCGGCGAGCTTCTGTCCGATCAGCCGCGCCACGGTATCGGCGATGCCTCCCGGCCCGAACGCCACGACGACTCTGATCGGCTTGTTCGGATATCGCTGCGCCGACACGGGCGTCGCGAGGATGACGTGAGCAGCGCACAACGCGGCGATACACGTCGCCTTCAGAGCATCGCGGAACCGGAGCGCAGGAGTCGGCATATGGAATGACGCAGTTTGCAGCATGATACTATCCCCCGGACGATATACGCGCGATCAGATCGACACCTTTTCTCAGGCATATCCCCATGTCCATCGCCATCTCAGAGTTGTCGGCCGCCGAGGCGGCGCGCCGTATCGCGCGCCGCGAATTGAGCAGCGAGTCGCTGGTGAATGACTGCCTGGAACGCATTGCGGCGCGCGAGCGCGACGTTCAGGCCTGGGCTTTTCTCGATCCCGACCTTGCGCGCAGCCAGGCCCGCGCGCTCGACCGCGCTTCGCCGCGCAGCCCGCTGCACGGCATCCCGGTCGGCATCAAGGACGTCATCGACACGGCCGACATGCCGACCGAGTGCGGCTCCCCCATTTATCGTGGTCACCATCCGCGCGCGGACGCGGCCTGTGTGGCGCAGCTCCGCGCGGCCGGCTGCGTGATACTGGGCAAGACAGTGACCACCGAATTCGCCAACAACCATCCGTCGCGCACGCGCAATCCCCGCAACATCGCCCATACGCCCGGCGGCTCGTCGAGCGGCTCCGCCGCCGCGGTCGCCGACGGCATGGTGCCCCTGGCGCTCGGCACGCAAACCGGCGGGTCGACGATACGGCCCGCCGCCTACTGCGGCACGCTCGGCTACAAGCCGAGCTTCGGAAGCATCAACCGCGCCGGCCTCAAGTTCGTCGCAGACTCGCTCGATACCATAGGTATATTCGCCCGGACCGCCGAAGACGCCGCTCTGGCCGGCCACGTGCTGACCGGTCGTGCGTTGCCCGGGCCCGCCGGTGTGCCCGCGCGCCCGCCGCGCATCGGGCTGTGCCGCACGCAACGCTGGCAGGAAGCCGACGCTCCGACCCGTGCCACCGTGGAGGCCGCCGCCGCAGCGGCCGCGAAAGCCGGCGCGCAGGTGGCGGATTTCGAGATGCCGCCAGGGAGCGAGCGCCTGTTCGACGAGCACACGATCATCATGCAGTACGAAGAAGCGCGCGCCCTTGCCTGGGAGTATACCCACCACCGCGACCAGATCAGCAAGACGCTGCTGCCGCGCGTCGAGGAAGGCCGGCTATGCCCGCGGCCGGCATACGATGCGGCACACGAGCTGGCACGCGACTGCCGGCGCCGGCTCGCCGAGCGCATGCGCGACGTCGATTTCCTGCTGACCCCCAGCGCTCCAGGGGAAGCGCCGGAAGGCTTTGCGACTACGGGGAGCTCGCTCTTCAACCGCGTCTGGACCCTGCTCGGCGTACCGTGCGTGACGGTTCCCCGCGGCAGCGGACCGCACGGATTGCCTCTGGGCGTGCAATTGGTGGGGCCCTACGACGGCGATATGACGTTGCTGGCGTGGGCGGCCTGGGCCGAACGCAGCATCGCGACAGGTTGAAGAAAAAGCGGACACGAGGTCCGCTCCCTGCCCGCGCCGGCGGCCGCTCAGGTCACCGGATGCCGCAATTTGGCTTCAGCGACGAGCTTGGGGTCATTCTCGGCATCCTGGAACGCGGCCGCAATCGTCCTGAATTCATCCGCGATCTCGAGGAACGTGTCCACGATGTCGGGATCGAAGTGCTGTCCCCGGCCCTCGCGGATGATCTGGACCGCCTTCTCGTGCGGCATCGCCGGCTTGTATACCCGCTTGCTGATCAGCGCGTCGTACACGTCCGCCACCGCCATCAGGCGCGCCGAGAGCGGGATCAGCGGACCCACCATGCCCTCGGGGTAGCCCGAGCCGTCCCATTTCTCCTGGTGCGAGTAGGCGATCTCCCGGGCGTAGCGCAGGAACGAGCTCGGTGCGTCGAGCGACTTCTCGGCGGCAATGATCGCGTCGCGCCCCAGGGTCGTGTGGGTCTTCATGATCTCGAACTCCTCGGGCGTCAGCTTGCCCGGCTTGAGCAGGATGCGGTCCGGTATGCCGACCTTGCCGATATCGTGCAGCGGCGCCGACTTGTAGTACATCTCTATCGTCGCGGCGTCGAGGACCGCCGCGAATTTCGGGTTCTCCTTGAGCTTCGCGGCCAGCACCTTCACGTAGTTCTGCGTGCGGCGGATGTGATTGCCGGTCTCGTTGTCCCGCGTCTCGGCAAGCGAGCCCATGGCGGCGATCGTGACGTCCTGTATGACCTGCACCTCGCGCGTGCGGCGCGCGACCTCTTCTTCCAGGTACGCGTTCTGGTCCTTCAGGAAATCCCGCGCGCTCTTGAGCAGCAGGTGCGTCTTCACGCGCGCCAGCACGATGGGCGGGCTGATCGGCTTCGTGATGTAGTCGACGCAGCCGATCTCGAACCCCTTTTGCTCGTCTTCGACCTCGGCCTTGGCGGTGAGGAAAATGACGGGTATCTCCAACGTGGCCTGGTCGGCCTTCAGCCGCCGGCAGACCTCGTAGCCGTCTATCCCCGGCATCATGATGTCGAGCAGGATGAGATCCGGCAGCGGCAAGGTGGACGCGATTTGCAGCGCGCGCTCGCCGTTGTTGGCGACCTTGGTCCGGTATTCGCCCTTCAATATCCCCGTCATCAGGGACAGGTTGTCCGGCGTGTCATCCACGATCAGGACAGTCGGTTTCACGGAAAAATCGAGCGCATCACTCATGGCCGAATCCCTCTGTTGCGTTCAGTGACCTGCCGGACCCGTGCGCGCATGCTCCTTCATTTCCGCGTCTCCGGGTCTCCAAAGAATATCACCATCGCGTCGGGCGGGTCGTGGTTGCCATCTCGCCGGCAGCATCATGCGTGGAGCAGACCGCGCGCTCATGGCAGGCTCGCGACGGCGGCTTTAATCCGCTCGAGCGCAGCGTCGAACTCGAATTGATTGAGGGCTTTCTCGATCGCGGCATAGTCGCCGCTCGCCAGCCCGGACTGCAGCATCGGCGCGTTGTCGTTCAGGCAATCGAGCGCGTCGCCGTCGTTCTCCGCGACGAGCCCCATGAGCCGTGTCAGCACGCTCTTGAACTTTTCGGGGTCGGCCGGTGGCGCTGCCCCGTCCTGCGCGCGCGCGCCCGCCGGACCGGGCAGCGACGCCCTGATCCGCCCCACGATCGTGGAAAGCTCGGTCTCCACGCGCTCCAGCAGCTGATCCTGGACGGCGTCGCTCCTAATCGCGCGCTCCAGATCGCCGGCGGACGCCTGCACGGCGCGGGCGCCGATATTGCCTGCAACGCCCTTCAGGGTGTGCGCCAGCCGTTCCGCAAGCGTGCGGTCACCGTCGCGCAGCGCCCCGCGGATCGCCTCCGGCGTCCCCGCCTGACCTTCCACAAACTTCGCGAGCAGGCTCCGGTATAGCGCGCTGTTGCCTGCGACTCGCTTCAGGCCGTCTGCAATGTCCACGCCGGGCATGTCGGGAAGAGCGTCGGCGGCCGGCGCCGCGCGCTCTACCCGCGGCGCGGGAGCCGCATGCGACGCGCGCCGGAACCAGCGCGCGAGCGTCTGATACAGCACTTCCGGCTCGATCGGCTTGGTGACATGATCGTTCATGCCGGCGGCGAGACAGCGCTCGCGCTCCTCCGCCATTGCGTGCGCCGTCATCGCGATGATGGGAAGGTCGCGGAAGCGTTGGTCACTGCGGATGGTTGCGGTCGCCGCAAGTCCGTCCAACACCGGCATCTGCAGGTCCATGAGCACCGCGTCATACGACGCGCCGGATTTCAGCTTGTCCACGGCGGCCTGCCCGTTGTCGCTCGCGTCCACCACCACGCCTACCGCCTCGAGCAGCTCTATCGCGATCTGCTGGTTGACTTCGTTGTCTTCCGCGAGCAATACCTTCATGCCGGCGAGCCCGTAATCGCGCGCGACAGCCTCGCCCGCTGAGCGTACCGCCTCCTGGTCCGGGGCGAAGGCCTGAATGATTGCGTCGGTAAGGGTAGACGGGCTGACCGGCTTGACGAGAAATCCATCGAGCCGCGCGTCCTCCGCTTCCTGGCGCACGTCCTCGCGCCCGAACGCCGTGACCATGATGATGGCAGGCGCCCTGCTCCCGTCGTCCCCGGACTTGATCGCGCGCGCGGCCTCGATGCCCGATATGCCCCTCATCTTCCAGTCCATGAACACGATCCGGTACGGATCCTTTGCCCGCGCCTCGCGCACCGCAGCAACGGCTTCCTCGCCCGAGCCCACCTGGTCGACTGCGAAGGGAAGCACTGCAAGGAGGTCCGCCAGCAGCTCGCGCGCGCTCGGGTTGTCGTCCGCCACCAGCACCCGCGCGCCGTTCAAGGCTTCGGGCACGATCTTGCGGCGTTCGCCGGCGGCGCCGACTCCGAACCACGCATTGAACGCGAACGTGCTGCCCGCGCCGGCCTCGCTCTTCACCCAGATGCTGCCGCCCATCATCTCGACCAGGCGCTTGCAGATCGTGAGCCCCAGCCCTGTGCCGCCGTAGCGGCGCGTGATGGAGCCGTCCGCCTGGGTGAACGGCTGGAACATGCGCGCGGCCTGCTCGGGTGTCATCCCGATGCCGGTATCGCGCACGGACACCTCGAGCTTGATCTTTTCGCCGTAGCGCTCCGCAATCACGACCTTCACGTGCACTTCGCCGCGCTCGGTGAACTTGACCGCGTTGCTCACGAGGTTGGTGAGTATCTGTCCGACGCGCAGCGCATCTCCCTTGAGCCGGCGCGGCACGTCCGGGCCGACGTCGAAGAGGAGCTCCAGCCCCTTGTCGAACACCTTCTGCCCGATCACGGTCGATACGTTCGCGAGCACCTCGTCGAGGTCGAACTCCGCCGTCTCCAGAGTGAGCTTGTCGGCCTCGATCTTCGAGAAATCGAGGATGTCGTTGATGATGCCGAGCAGCGCCGTGCCCGCGTTGTGGATCTTCTGCACGTAGTCGCGCTGCTTCGGCTCAAGGCGCGTCTTCAGGGCGAGGTGCGACATGCCAATGATCGCGTTCATCGGCGTGCGGATCTCGTGGCTCATGTTGGCGAGGAACATGGACTTCGCCTTGGTCGCGTCCTCGGCCACCGCGTGCGCCCGGCGCAGGTCGTCCTCCATCTGCTTGCGCTCGGTGATATCGTTCACGATCGTAATCGTCGCCGCGAGTTGCCCCATGTCGTCCCTGATGGCGGTGGTCACGACATCCGCCCAGCGCGCGTCGCCGTCCTTCCTGCGGTATTGGCGCTCGATCCGGTAAATGGAGATCTCGCCGCGCTCCATGCGTTCGATGTTCTCTCTTACCGGCCTGCGGTCCTCCTCTCGCATCAGGGCGGCGGGGTCCAGGCGCTCCAGCTCCTCGCGGGTATACCCGACGAAATCGAGGAACGCCCGGTTCGCGTTGATGAGCTTGCGGTCGCGGCCCCGGCTCACGATGCCCGCGCCGGTATTCTCGAAGATCGCGCGGAAATAGGCCTCCCGCTCCGCCAGCTCGCGCGTCCGTTCTTCGACCCGTTGCTCCAGCTCGCGGTTGCTGCGCTCGAGCGCGGCCAGCGAATCCTGGAGCGCCACCCGCATCCGGTCCTGCGCCTCGACCAGGGTCTGCACCTCGAGCAGGCTCGAGCGGGTCGTGATGGGCTCGTCGAGCTGCATCTCGCCCAGCCTACGGCTCTCGCCCGCCAGCGCCTCCAGCGGCGCGCTGAAGCGCCGCGCAATCACGGCGGCCATCACGAGACCGACCACGACGATCGCGGCAAGAAGCAGGGCGAACGGAACGAGGGCATGGCGCAGCGCCGCCGGAAAGAATTCGGCCTCGGGTGCGACCACGGCGGTAATGAAATGGCCGTTCCCGAAACGCTGTGAATGGAACTGCGCCAGCCACGCTTCCCCGTCCGGATAGAACCGCCGCACGTGGTCATACGGACGCCCGTCGGCCTCCCACTTCGCGATTCCCTCGGCATGCCTGGTCAGCCCTGCCTCCGCGGGCGTCTTCAGCACGACGCTCCGGATATCATCATCGGTCTGGATCGCGGGGGAGTTCGCGCCGATGATCTTCCCGTTCTCTGAAAGGAGCGCCACGCGGCCGCGTTGGCCGACCTTCAGCGTTCTCATGAAGCGTCCGAGGTCCAGGAGCTTCACGTCGAATCCGATGACATAGGTGCGGCCGGACGCAACGTCGCGCCATTTCGCCGAGGCGGTGATACCCGGATTTCTCGGCATGAAGAACAGGTACGGCTCGGTCCAGTGGACGGCGCGCTCGTCCGTCAGGGCCATCGCGCCGACATACCAGGGCCGCTCCAGCGGATTGAAACCGGCTTCGTGCCATTCCTCGGCGATCAGCTCGCCGGAGTCGCGCCAGCGCAGCCACTTCTGCCGCGGGCCCCACGCCGCCACGTCGGTGAGGCGGTTGTGCCACTCCCCTTCGGGAGTCCGCAGCAGGTGGAGCGCACGTCCTGTGTCGTCGGCCAGGATGACGCCGCTCACCTGCTCGCGGTTCTGCAGCAAGGGGATGAACACGCGGTTGAACGCAGCGACGTCGGTGACCCCGTACTGGCCGCTCGCGCCATAGTCCCGCGCCGTCAGCACGACGCGCTCGGCCTGGCCGACGAGCCCGACGAGCCGCGCATCCACCTGCTCGGTCGCGCGCAGCATTTCGCCCGCGGCGATCTCTCTTGCCGCCGGCTTCAGGATCAGGAAATAGAGGGCGACGCAGAATACCGCAAATGCGAACAGGATCAGCGCCGCGAAACGCACCAGCAGCGCGTTCCGTATCGATGGAAGGCGCAGGGCGCGCACGCCCGCGGCCGGGCTCATCGATGGGGTCTCGGCAGACACCGGGTGAACCTTACACCTCTCGCTGCAAGACTGCGGCGACCTGAAATGCGGTGCCGGTGCGTACCGCCAGCCGCAGAGTAATTATTTGATTTTCAAGGAAACCGCCGCCCGCCGCCATAGGACCTTGGTGCAATGGCGGCCGAAGCGACGGATATCAGATGAGCTTGCCGATCACCTGCTGCAGCAGCTGCTCGAACGGAATCATGGTGAGCAGGAGCGGGAAGAACGGCAGCGCGATCGCAATGGCGAAGGTCACGAGCGTGCGCCGGCCGACCGGAATGATGCCCATCTCCCGCAGCACGTCATGGGCCCCAGCGAGATCGGCGAGTGACTGAATGTCGCCGCTGCCGACGAGCGGCTCGCCCTCGGGGCCCCGCCCGCCCAGCCACTTGTCTCGAAACTCATCCGCGTAGCGCATCGCGAGCAGGCCGTACTCGCGCGCGCCTTCGCGCTTCGTCCGGGCCAGGTGCGCCATGAAAAACACGAGAGGCAGCAGCGCCATCACCATCAGAAGCGCCACCACCCCGGCGATCTGCAACTGGAACTCCGGCAGCTTCGCGCCCTGGTGCCAGATCTGCCCCGCGATGACGCCCGACAGCACCGTCGTATGAGCGAGCAGGAGCGGCGTGAACGCGAAAACGCTCGTGCCGAGAAAGCCCAGGCCGCCCGCGCGGTCCGGGTGCAGCGCGTTGAGCCTTAGCGGTAGGCGCGACACGCGCCACAGGAAGATATACCAGATGATTGTGCGGAAGTACCAGCGAAACAGCACGAAGCGGAAGATATTGAGGCTGACGAACGCATACCACCAGCCCGCGAGCGTGAGGTGCTCGCCCGTGCCATCCACCGCGAGATACCAGGTGCCGACGTGCAGCGACATGGCTTCCCGCCAGATCCAGTAGCCCAACGTGATCGACCCGACGAGCAGCACGATCTCGATCGCGGCCGAGTTGCGCAGCCGCATGGTCGATGCCAGGATCTCGTCGAATCGCGCGCGGTCTTCGGGCGTGACGATCCCGCGCGCGGTGAACTGGCCGACGGCCGTCCGCAGGCGCTGATGGATGAGCAGCTCGGCGCCGATCATGAGGGGCAGCGCGAGCAGGAACCGGACATGCACGTCGACGTCGAGGAGGAAAGGCACCCCGGGCCCGCTCAGCGCCGTGCCGCTTGCGAGCGTGAGGAAGAAGAGCGGCAGCCAGGTCAGGACGATAGCCGCGACTACGCGGCGCTCGACCTGGTCGGCGGGCGGCTTGAGGAGGTGCCCGCGCACGTACATCTGGTAGAGCGGACCGCCGAGGACGAGCGAGAAATCTTCGGGAGCCTGCGCGGCTGAAGTCCGTGTGTTGTCCGTCATGTTGTTCTCACTTGGGGAAAGCGAACGTCACCGTGAAGGAAAGGCCCCAGCCTTTCGGGCCGCTGTCCGGATTGGTAACCCAATAGCGAACGCCGCCCTCGAAATTCACGTCGTGGCCACCGATCTTCACGAGCTTCCCCACGCTCGCTTCGAGCGGCACCGACCATTCCCGGAGCTTCCAGTAGTAGGTCGCCTCCGTCTGAAGCGTATACGACCAGGCATCGTCGGTAGTGTAGGAAACTAGCGGCTGCAGAAAGGTCGAGCTGATGGTCTCCGAACCGCGTCCCGCCACGGACCAGATATGATTGGCCAGGATGCCAACGGTCCACGGTCCGGCATCGCGAAACGCCCCGCCGGTCGGCCCGAGACCCCATTTTCTGGAGCCGAGGAGCTCGTCGCTCGCCGTGGGCAGCAGAAAAACGGGACCCACGCCCCACGAAATACCGCCGCGTGTCTGCTGCCGCGGCGAGAAAAAGAAGCTTTGCAGCGTGTCGGAAAGACCGGTCTGCGTGCCGGAGCCCGGAAAAATTTCCCGCTGCGAGACAAAGGATAGGATCGTGCGCGAGATCAGGCTCCAGTTGTCATTCAGCGAGAACGGGATCACCGGCTGAGCGACAAGCGAATACGTCCTGCCAGCGTCCGCCGGCCCGATCTTGCGATCGTAGTCGAGCTCCACCGGCACCCGCACGAGCGTGGTGAAGGGATTGACGAGCTGCCTGGCGATATCTGCGTCGCTCTGTGCGAGCGCCGCGTGAGGTGTCGCCGCGGCGAGCGTCGCGCCTAGTACCGCATGCACCGATACGCAGGCCACGGCCGCGTCCCGTCGGGCTGGCGGTGGCGTCTCGCCGGTGTTGCGAAGACGCAGGGCACGGACGCGTGCGGCTGGGCTTGATGGCGTCATGGCGATCCTGAGCGGCTGCACGGAGCCCAGTCGCATCTACGCAGGCTCCCACCGCAAAATAATTGATTCTTATGAAGTATATATCCCACTGCCATTGAACCTTGGTCCAATCACCGATGGCGGCGCCGGGCCGTTGGCCGAAGGCAGGGCTGTTCCCCCAGAGAGGGAAGGGGCCCCTTCTACCGCTCAGGG
>DATFWO010000280.1:0-8468 GCA_035259205.1 Burkholderiales bacterium
CCAAGCCGTATGAGCGGCTTGCCCGTCATCTCGGGCGGCGGCTGCAGGCCCATCATGGCGAGCAGCGTGGGCGCGACGTCCTGCAGCGCGCCCTGCTCGGCCATCCTCGCCTTGCGCCCGATGTAGAGCAAGGGCACGACGTTCAGGGTGTGCGCGGTATGCGGCTGGCGGGTCTGTGGATCGAGCATGGTCTCCGCGTTGCCGTGATCGGCGGTGATCAGCACTTCGCCGCCGATCTCCTGCATGGCGGGCACGACCTTCCCGACGCACTCGTCCAGCGTCTCGATGGCGCGGATCGCCGCGGCAAGGTTGCCGGTGTGGCCCACCATGTCGCTGTTGGCGTAGTTGCAGACGATCGCGTCGTAGCGGCGCTCCTTGATGGCCGCGAGCAGCTTGTCGGTTACTTCGTAGGCGCTCATCTCCGGCTTCAGGTCGTAGGTCGCGACCTTGGGCGAGGGAACCATGATGCGGTCCTCGCCGGGGTAGGGCGCTTCGTTTCCGCCGTTGAAAAAGTACGTCACGTGCGCGTATTTCTCGGTTTCCGCGATCCGCAGCTGCTTCAATCCCAGCCGCGAGATGTACTCGCCGAAACCGTTCGCCACGCTCTGCGGCGGAAACGCGGCCGGCACGTGGCCCAAGTCTTCGCCGTAGCTCGCGAGCGTGCAGAAGCCCCCGAGTTTGTACGCCCGCCCGCGGTCGAAGCCATCGAATCGAGGCGCGGTGAGTGCTGCCGTCAGCTCCCGCGCGCGATCCGCCCGGAAGTTCATGAAAACGACGGCGTCGCCGTCGCTCATGCGCGTCGCCGCGCGGCCTGCGGGTACGATCGCCGTGGCTTTGACGAACTCGTCGCTCTCGCCGCGGGCATATGCCGCGTGGAGACCCTCGAGCGCGCTGGCCGCGCGATATTCCGCTTTGCCTTCCGTGATCAGCCGGTACGCGGGCTCGACGCGCTCCCACCGCCGGTCACGGTCCATCGCGTAGTAGCGCCCGCAGATGGACGCGATCGTTCCTGCGCCGACCTGGGCGCACTTCTCGTCCACGGCGATGAGCGAGGCCTCAGCACTGCGCGGTGGTGTGTCGCGGCCGTCGAGAAACGCGTGCACGCGGATATCCCTTACCCCGCCGCGAGCCGCCATTTCCAGCATGGCGAGTATTTGAGACTCGTGGCTGTGCACCCCGCCCGGGGACAACAGTCCCAGTATGTGTAGGGCGCGGCCCCCGGTGCGGGCCGTATCGACCGCTTGCATCAGCACGGGATTCCGGAAGAACTCGCCGGTTTCGAGCGCTTTTTCGATCCGCGTGTAGTCCTGGTACACCACGCGTCCGGCGCCGATATTCATGTGCCCCACCTCGGAGTTGCCCATCTGGTGGTCGGGCAGGCCGACCCAGTGTTCCGAGGCGTTGATCGTCGAGTGTGGATAGGTCGCCCACAGGAAATTCCAGTGCGGCTTGCGCGCCTGGCAGATGGCGTTGAAGTCGCATTCCTCGCGGTGACCATAGCCGTCGAGTATGATCAACAGGACCGGCGTTACTTTCATGATTCGATTGAAGGTGTTAGCTCAGCATTGCCGATGATACTAGTATATCCGGACAAAATCCTCGCGCGCACGCAGCGCGGTGCCCGGGCATGAGCGGGGGCTCGCAAATCACGTTCGCGCGCACGAGTCTTGTCTTGTTCGGCCTGGTCTGGACTGTCCCCTTTCTCCAGCCGCACCATCGATACCCCCTCACGGCGTTCTACAGCGAGTGGCTCGCATTCGCGCTCGGCCTGGCTGCGGCACTGCTCCTGCTCAGGAGGGAGTCCTGGCGCGAAGCGAACGTTCCGCGGATCGCCCTGGCGCCGTTCGCGCTCGTGCTGCTGATCGGCTTGCAGGTTGCGCTGGACCGGGTGCCGTATCCGGAACAGGCCCTGACGGCGACGCTCTATCTGCTATGGGTCGTGGTGCTGGTGCAGCTCGCACAGGTCCTGAAGCGCGAGCTCGGGCTCGCGTCGATCGCGCAAACGCTCGCCTGGTTTGCGTTCGCGGGGGGCTTGCTCGCTGCGTTCGCCGGCCTGCTGCAGCACTATCAGTTTGCCACCCCGTTCGATTCCCTGATCGCCCGCAAGGTATCGCCGGCCGTATACGGCAATGTCGGACAACCCAACCACTACGCGACCTATCTGACCCTGGCTGTCGCCAGCGCCGTGTATCTGCACGCGCAGCGCGCCCTGCGTGCAGTGCTCGCCCTGCCGTGCGTCGCTCTGCTCCTGTTCATGACCACGCTGGCCGCCTCGCGCGGTCCCTGGATATATTTCATTGCGCTCGCCGTCCTTGCATTGCTGCTGCATCGGAGCAGACGCGACGCGGAGAGCCGCCGGCTGGCCGTTGCCGCCCTTTGGCTGCTTCCGGGCTTTGCCGTGGCGCAGTGGGCGGCAACGCTGGAGCTGCTGCAGCCCAGAGAGGGCGCGGTACTGACGTCGCTGCAGCGTCTTTTCGAATCGGCGGGTGGACTCGCGGCACGCCTCCAGCTCGCGGGCGAAGCACTGAGGATGTTCGTGGAAGCGCCTGTGCTGGGAGCGGGGTTCGGCCAGTTTGCCTGGCACCACTTCCTACTGGGCCCGCCGGCGGAGGTCAGTCGGGTTGCCGGGGTCTTCGATCACGCCCACAACATCGTTCTACACCTCATGGCGGAATCAGGGCTCGTCGGTGTCTGCGTCGTGGCCGGCGCCGCGCTGTATTGGCTCGCCGGCGCAAGACGGGCGGTGCTCGATCTCGCATGGTGGTGGATGCTTGCCGTTCTCGCCGTGATCGCAATCCACAGCTTGCTCGAGTATCCGCTGTGGTATTCGTACTTTCTCGGCCCCGCCGCATTCCTGCTCGGGCTTGGCGCCGTTCAGGTGTTTCCGGTCGGTAAGCCAGCACTTGGGCATCTCGCGGCGGCCGCAGCACTCGCGATCGGCTGGTTGAACGCCGTATCGGTCATCGTGTCCTATCGCGACTTCGAACGGCTGGTGTTCGAGACGCGCGACGATGCATTGCGTCCCGATGAGCGCTCGTTCGCCGATGCGATCATGCGCGTTCACAAGGAGCCGCTGCTCAGGCCGTACGTCGAGCTGGCGCTCACCTTCGGCATCGCGCCATCGCGGGAGGAGTTGCGTGAGAAGCTCGAGCTCAACACGCGGGTGATGCACTTTGCGCCGATCGACCTGGTGGTCTATCGGCAGGCGCTGCTGCTCGCGCTGAGCGGGCAACGCGAAGGCGCGCTGCGGCAACTGGAGCTGGCCATGCGCGCCTATCCCGGCCGGCTCGATGATTTTGCAGCCGGTCTTGTCGAGCTCGCGCGCCGCCAACCCGGCGAGTTGACCCCTCTGCTAGAATTAGCCGCGGCCAGACGGGCGGAACGTCGTGCGCGCAGCGCCGCTCAATGAAGCAGCCCGGGCACGCCCAGCATTCGGAGCCGGAATTGGAACAGTTTTTGGTTTTCCTCCAGAAGAGCCCGTTCAACATGCTGCTATTCGGGCTGGCGATAGCATCGGGCGGCATGCTGCTCTGGCCGCTCATCGCCCGCACCTACCGATCGGGGAACGACGTCGGCACTTTCGAGGCGGTGCAGCTCATCAACCGGCGCGACGCCGTGGTGCTCGACGTGCGCGATACCGGGGAGTTCGGAGCCGGGCACATAGCGAACGCGAGGCACATCCCGGAAGCGCAGCTCGCCGATCGCATCAAGGAGCTGGAGAAATACAAGTCGCGACCTATCCTGGTGAGCTGCCGAAGCGGCTCGCGTGCTCCGGCGGCAGGCGACGTGTTGCGCAAGCACGGGTTCGGCGAGGTGTTCGCGCTGCGGGGCGGCATCGCGGCCTGGCAGCAGGCGAGCCTGCCACTGGAGAAGTAGCGGCGGGCGCGCGAGAACATGGCCAAGGTTCTGATGTATACCACGGGGGTATGTCCGTTCTGCCGGATGGCGGAGCGGCTGCTCGAGTCGAAAGGCGTTACCGCGATAGACAGGGTCCGCGTCGATCTCCTGCCGGACAAGCGCGTGGAAATGATGGAGAAGACGGGTCGCCGTACCGTTCCGCAAATCTATATTGGAGCAACCCATGTCGGCGGCTTCGACGAGCTGGCGGCGCTGGAGGACGCGGGCAGGCTGGACGACCTGCTCAAAAGCTAGTTTGAAGTTACAAGTTTCAGGTTTGAAGTTGGCACAAACTTCAAACTTGAAACTTGAAAATTGGAAGTGCCATGAGCGAACAGCCACAACCACAAGCACAGCCCCAAGCGCCGGTCTTTTCGATCGAGAAGATCTATCTCCGGGACCTTTCGCTGGAAATACCCAACGCGCCGCAGGTGTTCGCCGAGCGCGAATCGCCGCAGATCGACGTCAACATGCACAATTCGGCCAAGGCCCTGGAAACGGGGATTTACGAGGTAGTGCTGACGGCGACGATCACGGCCAAGCACAAGGAGCGTACCGCGTTTCTCGTGGAAGTAGCGCAGGCGGGCGTCTTCCAGATTCGCAACATTCCCGAGAAAGACCTCGACCCGGTGCTCGCGATCGCCTGTCCCAACATCCTGTTTCCGTATGTGCGGGAGGCGGTGTCGAGCGTCGTGATGCGCGCCGGATTCCCGTCGTTCATGCTCAACCATCTGAGTTTCGAGGCTCTCTACCAGCAGCATTTGCAGCAGAAACAGCAACAACAGCAGCAAGCGAGCGGCGCGCCGCCGCACGCTCATTGAAGATGGCCGCGATCGGAAAAGACTTTCTCGCCGTCTGCGCGGGGGCGGCGCTCGCTTGCGGGGTCATCGCACCTGCAGCCGGATTCGACTTCCGCTCGGTCGCCGAGAGCGCTGCGGTGCTCTACGATGCGCCGTCCACGAAGTCGAAGAAGCTTTACGTCGTAAACCGCGGCTACCCGCTCGAAGTCGTGGTGGTGGTGGAAGGCTGGACCAAGGTGCGGGATGCCAACGGGGATTTCACCTGGATCGAGAACAAGTACCTCGCGGATAAGCGCACCGTGATGGTCAAGGTGCCCCTCGCGCAAGTGCGCGATCGCGCGGACGACAGCGCCCCGATCCTGTTTCAAGCGCAGCAGAGCGTGATCCTCGACGTACTGGAGGTCGTGGGCGGCTGGCTGCATGTCAAGCATCGAGACGGCCAGACGGGATACGTCAAGTCCGCGCAGGTCTGGGGCGCCTGACACGCTCAAAACTCCGCATGAAGATCGCGGTGCTGGGAGCGGGCGCCTGGGGTACGGCAATCGGTATCACGCTCGCCCGGCGCCACGACGTGACATTATGGGCGCGCGATGCGGCACTGCTCGATGTCCTGCGCGCCGCGCGCCGCAACGAACGTTATCTTCCCGGGTTCGACCTTCCTCCCACGCTCGCACTGGCAAGCGACATCGCGGTAGCGCTTGACGGTGCCGAGCTGATCCTCGCGGCGGTGACTACCAACGGGCTGCGCGAGACCTTGCGGCGCGCGCAGCAAGCGCGTACCGGCGTACCGCTCGTCTGGCTCTGCAAGGGTTTCGAGAGCGAGCGGGCCAGGCTGCCGCACGAGATTTGCGCCGAGGAGCTCGATGTCAAGGCGCCGCGAGCCGTACTGTCGGGACCGAGCTTCGCCGAGGAAGTGGCGCGCGGGCTGCCCACCGCTCTGACCCTGGCTGCCGCCGATTCAGGATTCGCCCGCGCGACGGCACAGGTCGTGCACAGCTCTACGTTGCGCGTCTATGTCAGCGAGGACGTCACGGGCGTCGAAGTTGCGGGCGCCGTGAAAAACGTGATGGCGATCGCGGCGGGTATCAGCGATAGCCTGGAGCTGGGTTTCAATGCCCGGGCAGCGCTCATCACGCGCGGCCTGGCGGAAATGACGCGACTGGGCGTAGCGCTCGGCGCGCGGGCGGAAACCTTCATGGGGCTCGCCGGCATAGGCGACCTCATGCTGACGTGCACCTCCGACCTATCACGCAATCGTCGCGTGGGACTCGCGCTGGCGCGAGGTGAGGAGCCCGGGGCGGTGTTGTCCAGACTCGGGCACGTAGCCGAAGGCGTGTTCACGGCGCGCGCCGTCAGGCGGCTCGCTCGGGAGCTGAAAGTCGAAATGCCGATTACGAGCGCCGTGTGCCGGGTGCTCGACTATCCGGGCGAGGCGCGCGAGGCGGTTCAGGAGCTGCTCGCGCGCGAGCAGAAATCCGAATACTGAATTCGGAACGTTGAATGTTGAATTTTGGGTGTTTAATTGTATAGGCTGGTTTCAATTCAAAATTCAAAATTCAGCATTCAACATTGTTTTCGCGGCTGCCGCGAAAATCGATCTGCCGCCACGCTTCGTACACCACCACCGCGACTGCGTTTGCAAGGTTGAGGCTGCGGCTTCCCGGACGCATCGGCAGCCGGATACGATGCTCCGCACCGAATTCGCCGATGATCGTGTCCGGAAGACCGCGGGTTTCCGGACCGAACACGAAGACATCGCCCGCGCGATAGGTCGGCCTGTCGTAGCGCTGCATGCCGCGAGTGGTCACTCCGAACCAGCGGCGGCCGGTGAGAAATGCGCGACACGCGGTCCAGGTCTCGTGCACCTCGATCGCAGCCCGCGCACGGTAATCCAGTCCGGCGCGCTGCAATTGTTTGTCCCGCAAAGAGAAACCCAACGGCCGCACCAGGTGCAGACGGCACCCCGTGTTCGCGCAGAGCCGCATGATGTTGCCCGCGTTGGGTGGGATTTCCGGTTCGTAAAGCACCACGTCGAACGCTGGCGGCGAGTTTGGGTTGCCTAGCGGCATGAAAACAGGTTATCTTTACAGATCAAAGGCATGTAGCGCTGTCATTATAAATAACTCTAAATTAACCTGGAGCCTTCGTGGGCCGGCCTGAGAAAGTCCGTCTCGGCGAGATACTAGTGCAGCAGAAGCTGCTCAGCGAAGAGCAGCTGAAGAGTGCGCTCGAGGATCAGAAGAAGAGCGGACGGCGGCTCGGCCGGGCGGTGATCGAGAAAGGCTACGTGACCGAGGAGCAGATCTCGGAGGCCCTCGCGCGCCAGTTGAGCATTCCGTACATCAATCTCAAGCACTACAACACCAGGCGCGAAGTGACGATCAAGCTGCCCGAAACGCAGGCGCGGCGGTTCAGGGCGCTCGTGCTCGAGGATACGGGCACGACCTACAGGGTCGGCATGGCGGACCCCACCGACCTGATGGCGTACGACGAGATCGTGCGCGTGCTCCGGCGCGACATCGATATTGCGGTCGTAACCGAAACCGAGCTGTTGCGCACCATAGACCGCGTCTATCGCCGGACCGAGCAGATCAGCGGCCTCGCCCAGGAGCTGGAAGCCGAGCTGGGCGAAGCCGCGGTGGATTTCGGAGCGCTGGCGCTGACGCCGGGCCTGGAGGAAGCGCCCGTCGTAAAGCTCCTGCAGAACGTATTCGAAGACGCGATGCAAGCGCGCGCGTCGGACATCCATATCGAGCCGCAGGAGCGGCGCCTGCGCGTGCGGTTCCGGATCGACGGCGTTTTGCACCCCCAGACCGAGGCGGATTCCAAGATCGCTTCTGCGGTGGTGCTGCGACTGAAGCTGATGTCGGGACTGGACATTTCGGAGAAGCGGCTGCCGCAGGACGGGCGCTTCAATGTCAAGGTGCGCAACGTGCAGATCGACGTGCGAATGTCGACGATGCCGACCCAGTACGGCGAGTCCGTCGTGATGCGCCTGCTCAATCAGGCGAGCGGCATACTCGGGCTGGACAACCTCGGCATGGGGCCGGAGATGCTCCGGAAGCTGCGCTCGGTGATTCACCGTCCGAGCGGCATGGTTCTCGTCACCGGTCCAACGGGCAGCGGCAAGACGACGACGCTCTACGCATCCTTGACCGAGCTCAACTCGACCGAGCGCAAGATCATCACCGTCGAGGACCCCGTCGAGTACCGGCTGCACGGCATCAACCAGGTGCAGGTCAACGAGAAAATCGAGCTCAATTTCGCCCGGGTGCTGCGCTCGGCGCTGCGCCAGGATCCCGACGTGATCCTGGTAGGCGAGATGCGCGACCAGGAAACGGTCGAAACCGGCATGCGCGCGGCGATGACGGGGCACATCGTGTTTTCCACGCTGCATACGAACGACGCGGTGAGCACCCCGATCCGGCTGCTCGACATGGGCGCTCC
The DNA here is from genome assembly GCA_035259205.1 of Burkholderiales bacterium. Lineage (GTDB taxonomy): Bacteria > Pseudomonadota > Gammaproteobacteria > Burkholderiales > SG8-41 > SG8-41. The sequence continues at coordinate 8,145 of DATFWO010000280.1, forward strand.
GCGCTACATGGTCGCGCTGTCCCTGCAGCTCGTCATCGCCCAGCGGCTGGTGCGGGTCATCTGCGAGACCTGTGCGCAGCCGTACCAATTGCTGCCGCACGAGCACGAGTGGCTACGCACCGAGCTGAGAGACGCGCCGGACGGGCACCGCTACCTTCGCGGCGCGGGGTGCTCGCACTGCAACGGCACCGGCTTTCAGGGCCGGACCGGCGTCTACGAGATGCTCGAGATGACCAACCCGGTGGTGGAAGCGGCCAATTCCGAAGACGTGCAACAGTTCGTGCGCGTGGCTCGCGCGCAGATGGCCGGCAACACGCTGCGCCG
>DATFWO010000281.1:0-5881 GCA_035259205.1 Burkholderiales bacterium
GGCGCGGCCGGGCGCCCGCCGCGGGTCTTGCTGTATCACAAACCGGAGGGCGAGATCGTGAGCCGCGACGATCCGGGCGGGCGCGCCAGCGTATTCGAGAAGCTGCCGCCGCTGCGCGGCGCAAAGTGGCTGGCGGTGGGGCGACTCGACTTCAATACTTCGGGCCTGCTGGTGCTGACCGACGACGGGGAGCTGGCGAACCGGATGATGCACCCGCGCTACGAGCTGCAGCGCGAATACGCGGTGCGCATCCGCGGACGCATCGCACCCGCGGACATGGAACGGCTGCGGCAGGGCATCCAACTGGAAGACGGTCAGGCGCGGCTCGAGTCGATCGAGGAGGAGGGGGGTGAAGCCGCCAATCGCTGGTACCGGATCGTGCTGCGCGAGGGGCGCAACCGCGTAGTGCGCCGGATGTTCGAGACACTGGGGCTAAGGGTGAGCCGGCTGATGCGGATCCGCTTCGGCCCCGTGAGCCTGCCGCCGCGCCTTACACGCGGCCGGTTCATGGAGCTCGCACCGGCAGAGGTGCGCTCGCTGCTGTCTGCGGTCGGGCAGCAGCCCGCCGCCGACAACACGGCCCGCTCCCGGCGACACGAGGGGACCAAGGAGCTGCGGGCACGGAGCTTCAAACGCGGCCGGCGCAGGTAAATTCATGGCACCGGCAGCTGCTCGCGCCAGACGACGAATACCGGATGCCCGGCAGTGGTTTGCGGCCAGACGAATTCGATGCCGGAGAACGCCTGCTCGACTCGCCGCCGCCCGCCGCCCACTTCCACGACCAGGAGCCCTCCGGGTTTCAAATGGCTGCGCGCCTGTCGAATGATTCTGCGCACAATAGTGAGGCCGTCTCTGCCGGCAGCAAGGGCGAGGCGCGGCTCGTGGCGGTACTCCGCAGGCAAGCGGCGCATGCTGGCGGTCGTCACATAGGGCGGATTGGAGACGATGAGGTCGTAGCGCACCCCGCGAATCGCGGAAAACAGATCCGATTCGAGGAGTCGAATACGGGCTTGCAGGCGGTAGCGCCTGACGTTGGTGCGCGCGACGGCCAGCGCGGCTTGCGAAATATCGATGGCGTCTATTCGGGCCCGGCGAAAGCTGTGCGCAAGCAGTACGGCAAGGCAACCCGAGCCCGTACCCAGATCGAGCGCGGTCGCGATCTTGCCAGGCTCCTTGATCCATGGCGCGAGGTCGTCACGCAGCATTTCCGCGATATGCGAGCGCGGCACTATGACCCGGTCATCGACGTAAAACCGGCGGGTGCCGAGCCAAGCCTCGTGCACCAGGTAGGCGGCCGGCTGGCGTAACGCGATGCGGGCGGAGATGAGGTCGAGTGCACGGCCGAGCTGTGACGGCGACGGCGCTGCGGCCAGGCGTGTGTGCAGCCGATCCGGCCGCACGCGGAGCGCATGCGCTACCAGATAAGCGGCCTCCTGCGCGGCGGCCGTGGTGCCGTGCCCGTAGACGAGTCTGGCGCCGAGGAAGCGCCGCGTGCCATATTTGATCAATTCGCCTACGGTGCTGGGATGGACCCCATGCAGCGAGCCGGTCCCGCGGGCACGCGAACCTTTTGCCGTGCGCACGACGCCTAAGGGTGGGTCGTGAGTATTAGCCTAAAGCGTCGAGATTGAGCTTGATGCTCGTGATATCGTCGGGCGCGGCCGGCTTGGTGCCGGCGGTGGACACCGCGGGCTGCACCACCCCTACCGCTTTTGGGGCGTTGTTGATGAGCCAGTGGAGATTGGTCGGCGAGTCGGAATTGGCCATTGCTTCGTCGATCGAGACCTTGCCGGCTTTGATGAGGGCGAACAGCGCCTGCTCGAAGGTCTGAGAGCCCGGCGCCAGGCTTTGCTCCATCGCGTCCTTGATCTGGCTCATGTCGCCCGCCTTGATGAGCTCCTGGATATGCTTGGTATTAAGCAGCACTTCCACGGCCGGTATCCGCTGGCCGTCCACGCTGCGTATCAGGCGTTGCGAAATCACCGCCCGCAGCGCGACTGAGATATCCGAAAGCAAGGCGTCGCGCTGGTCGCGCGGGAAGAAATTGATGATGCGGTTGAGGGCGTTGTAGCTGTTGTTGGCGTGCAGGGTCGACATGCACAGGTGCCCGGTCTGGGCAAAGAGCAGGGCGCTCACCAATGTCGGCTGGTCGCGGATCTCGCCGATCATGATGAGGTCGGGCGCCTCGCGCATCGCGCTGATCAACGCCTCCTGGTAGCTGTCGGTATCGACCCGGACTTCGCGCTGATTGACGATCGACTTCTTGTGGCGGAACGCGAATTCGATCGGATCCTCGACGGTAAGGATATGGCCGCTGCGGTGGTTGTTGCGATAATCGATCATCGAGGCCATCGTCGTGGACTTACCGGAGCCGGTGGATCCCACGACCAGTATCAGGCCCAGCTTCTCCATGATCACTTCTTTGAGGATGCCCGGCAGGCCGAGCGAATCGAACGCCGGAACGTCGGGTTTCACGAAGCGGATCACCATGCTCACGGTCCCGCGCTGCCGGAAGATGTTGATCCGGAAATTCCCCAACGCTCCCTGCGCATCGCCCGCGCCGCGCCGCGCGAAGTTCATCTCGTGCTTGGCTTCGAATTCCGCGATCTGCGCCTCGTTCATCAATTCGTAGCAGATGCTCTTGACCTGCTCGGGATTGAGGATCTGGCTGTTGATGGGCATCACCACGCCGTTGATCTTGATATGGATCGGCGCACCCGCCGTGAAGAACATGTCCGAGGCCTGCTTGTCGGACATCAGCTTGAAGAGCGGCGTTACAAACATGATGGATTACCTCTTGGTGAGGGTGTCACGTAGTCCGGCGCCCGCCTTTCGGCTCCAGGCTCGATTGTAGCGCGGACGGCGATCCCCGCCGTCGCTCACCGCTGTCCGGCGCTCGCGAGCGTTGTAATCGCATTGCAGCAATCCGTCGAGCCGGGCCTGAAAGATGTGGAAGTGCCGCGCAACCGGGGGCCGGACGACGTTCAGCGCATGGGCGAGCTCGGTGAAATAGTGCGAAACCTCACGCAGCAGGACGTCTACCGCGCGCCGGGTACGGTCCCGCATAGCGGGCTCCGCGAGCTGGCGCTTGCGCGCTTCGGCCTGCTGTTTCAGGTCGTCGAGCAGTCCCATTGTGGTCGTCCGTGCCCGGCTATTCTGCCAATTCCGGGCAGGCGTGCAAAGTGCGCGCGGCGCAGCCGGGCCGGTTCTGCTGCCCTCGCGGGCAAGGAACGTCAGTCGGTGCGCAGCAGCTCGTTGATGCTGGTCTTGGCTCGAGTCCTGGCGTCCACCTGCTTGACGATGACCGCACAGTAGAGGCTGCAGCGGCCGTCGGGGGTAGGCAGGCTGCCGGGTACGACGACCGAACCCGCCGGCACCCGTCCGTAGAGAATTTCGCCAGTCTGCCGGTGGAAGATGCGCGTGCTCGCCCCGATGAACACGCCCATGGAAATGACCGAGCCTTCCTCCACCACGACTCCCTCGACGACCTCCGAGCGCGCGCCAACGAAGCAATTGTCCTCGATGATGGTGGGATTGGCCTGCAGCGGCTCGAGCACTCCGCCGATGCCGACACCGCCCGAAAGATGGACATTCCTGCCGATCTGCGCGCAGGAGCCGACCGTGGCCCAGGTATCGACCATGGTGCCCTCGTCGACGTAGGCTCCGATGTTGACGAAGGAGGGCATCAATACCACGTTCCTGCCGATGTACGAGCCCTTGCGAACCGCGGCCGGCGGCACGACGCGAAAGCCGCCCTTCTGGAACGTCTCGAGGGTGTAATCGGCGAACTTGGACGGCACCTTGTCGTAATACTGCGCGCCGCCCTCGCGCATGACCTCGTTGTCGCGCAGGCGGAAGGAAAGCAGCACGGCCTTTTTTGCCCATTCGTGCGTCACCCAGGCGCCCGCGACCTTTTCCGCGACCCTCAACTTGCCCTGGTCGAGGAGATTGATCGTCGCGCCGATCGCCTCCTTGAGCGGCGCGCCCGCGCTCTCCGGCGAGATCGCCGCGCGCTGCTCCCATGCGGCTTCGATGACGGACTTCAGCTGATCCATGGCGGTTTCCCCGTAAACTTTACAGCGATTCGACGAAAGCGCGAATGCGACGCGCCGATTCGACGCATTCCGGCACCGAGGACACGAGGGCGATCCGCACGCGGTTCGTGCCCGGATTGAGTCCTCCCGACTCGCGCGCGAGGTAAGTGCCGGGCAGCACCGTCACGGCCTGCTGCTCGTAGAGCCGGCGCGCGAAGTCGGTGTCCGAGATGGGCGTCTTCAGCCACAGGTAGAACGCCGCCTCGGGCATTTCCACGTCCAGGCACGGGCGCAGGATGGCCACGGCGGCGGCGAACTTTTCGCGGTAGAGGCGCCGGTTCTCCACGACGTGGGCCTCGTCGTGCCACGCGGTGATGCTCGCCTGCTGCACGGGCGGGCTCATCGCGCAACCCTGGTACGTGCGGTAAAGCAGGTACTTCTCGAGTATGGCGGGGTCGCCCGCGGCGAATCCCGAGCGCATGCCGGGCACGTTCGAGCGCTTGGACAGGCTCGAGAACATCACCAGCCGCGGGTTGCCCTTCCGGCCGAGGCGCTGCGCCGCCTCGAGCCCACCGAGGGGCGGGCGCGCTTCGTCGAAATAGATCTCCGAATAACATTCGTCGGAGGCGATCACGAAACCGTAACGGTCGGACAGCGCGAACAGCCGCTCCCAGTCCGTGAGCGTCATGACGTAACCCGTAGGGTTGCCCGGCGAGCAGACGTAGATCAGCTGGGTGCGGCGCCACACGGCTTCCGGCAACTGGTCGAAGTCGAACGCATAGTTACGGTTCGGCAGGCTGTTGAGGTAATACGTCCGGGCGCCTGCCAGCAGCGCCGCCCCCTCGTAGATCTGGTAGAACGGGTTCGGGCATACCACCGCGGGCTCGGGCCGGGCCGGATCGATCACCGTCTGGGCGATCGCGAACAGGGCCTCCCGGGTGCCGGTCACCGGGATCACTTCGGTCGCCGGGTCCACCTCCACGCGGTAGCGGCGCTTGACCCAGCCGGCAATCGCCTTGCGCAGCTCCGGCGCGCCGATCGTCGGCGGATAGCTCGCCAGCCCGTCGAGGCTGTCGACGAGCGAGCGCTTGATGAATTCAGGCGTGGGATGCTTGGGCTCACCGATATAGAGCGGGATCAGCCTCAGCCCCGGCGGCGGCGCCGTGCCTTCGAGCAGCGCGTTCAACTTCTGAAACGGGTAGCTCTGGAGGCGCTCGAGGTCGGGATTCATCCGCGGGCGTCCGGGACCGCCGGCAATCGCGCCAGGTCAGTCTCCGGCCGCGCTTTCCAGCCCGGCTTCGAGTGCTCGGCGACAACGGTCGTGTAGATGCCCCCGCGCACGTAGAACCTTGCGGTGAGGCGCATGTAGCGCGGGCGCGTCGCGCGCACGAGATCGTCGAGGATGCGGTTGGTGACGGCTTCGTGAAACGCGCCCTCGTTGCGATACGACCAGATATAGAGCTTGAGGCTCTTCAGCTCGACGCAGCGACGGTCGGGCACGTAGTCGAGCACGAGGGTCGCGAAGTCGGGCTGGCCGGTGCGCGGGCACAGGCAAGTAAATTCAGGTATTTCCATGTGTATCCGGTAATCGCGCGCCGGCTGCGGATTGGCGAACGTTGCGAGCTCCCGGATCGGATTGGCTGGCATTATCGCAGCTGTCCGCTTAAAATACCGTTCCCATATAGCGCACGGATTATAACCTCGCACAAGACAACCAAAGACCATCAGTGAGACTCAAGCAGATCAATCTCGCAGGCTTCAAGTCTTTCGTAGACCCCACTCACATCCCCGTCCCCGGACAACTGGTAGGCATCGTCGGCCCCAACGGCTGCGGCAAGTCGAACGTC
>DATFWO010000282.1:0-14932 GCA_035259205.1 Burkholderiales bacterium
CAGGAGCGCGTTGCCAAGCTCGCCGGCGGCGTGGCGGTGATCAAGGTCGGCGCCGCGACCGAAGTGGAAATGAAGGAGAAGAAGGCCCGCGTGGAAGACGCGCTGCACGCGACTCGCGCGGCGGTCGAGGAAGGCATTGTCCCAGGCGGTGGCGTCGCGTATCTGCGTGCTCGGGCTGCGCTGAAGGACAAGCTCAAGGCCGATACGCCCGACCAGGACGGCGGCGTCAAGATCGTGATGCGCGCCCTCGAGGAGCCCCTGCGCTGGATCGCCGCCAACGGCGGCGTCGAGGCGTCGGTCGTGGTGAACAAGATCACCGAGAGCAAGGGCAACTACGGTTACAACGCCCAATCCGACGAGTACGGCGACCTGATCGAGATGGGGGTGGTGGACCCGACGAAGGTCGCACGCTCGGCGTTGCAGAACGCAGCGTCCGTGGCGAGCCTGATACTCACGACTGATGCGATGGTGGCGGAGTTGCCGAAGGACGACAAACCGATGGCCGGCGGCCATGGGCACGGTGGCATGGGCGACATGGATTATTGATCGCTGCACGCGCAATAAGCTGCAAAAGCCCCGCTTGCGCGGGGCTTTTTTTGGTACTCCAGTTAAGCGACGGAATAGTGGGGAGAGACGCTGAACCGCGTGCGCCGAGGGCGCGCGGCGCCCCGCTCGAACCGTGGGAAAGTTACTCCCGTGACCTGACGCATGTCAGCTTGACTTGCGCGATAATCGGTATCGTGCGAACCCTTGTAGCGACTCCCGCAGCATGATCGGCCGTCTCAAAAGAATGCCCTACGCCAGATCGTTCGCGGTCGCCCTGCTGCTGGTTGTCCTGTATATCGTGGCCGGAGTTTTTGGCGCTCCGGTCCTGATCGGGCGTGCCATCACGAACTACGCGGCCGAACAGCTGGAGCGCAAGGCCAGCGTGGGCGAGGTGCGCGTCAACCCATTGCTCTTCACGCTCGAGTTGAAGGACTTCGTGCTGGCCGAGCGCGATGGTGCGCAGATCGCGGGATTCAAGCGTCTGCTGCTGGATTTCGAGCTCTCGAGCCTGGCGCGCCGCGCCTGGACTTTCTCCGAGATCACCCTCGAGGGGCTGGACCTGCGGGCGGACATCGCGCCCGATGGCAGGTTCAATCTCGCGGCTCTGGTCGACAAGCTCCCGAAGCGGGAACGCAAGCCCGACGAAAAACCGCCCCGGTTGCTGCTGCAGCGGGTTGTGCTGAGCGACGGCAGGATTGCGTTCAGCGATCGTTCCGACCGGACTCCGGCGAGCGCGGCCCTGAGTCCGATCAACCTCGAGCTGAAGGATATTTCCACGCTTCCGGATCAGCGCGGCGCCTACTCGGTTACGGCGCGCCTGGTCGACGGCGGATCCTTCAGCTGGCGCGGCGAGATGTCGCTGGAGCCGCTCGCCTCGCAGGGCGAAGTGAGCGTCAAGGGCGTGAAGCCGCGCACGGCGTGGCGGTTTTTCCAGGACGAGCTTGCTCTCATCGAGCCCAAGGGCGAATTCGATTACAGCGCGCGCTATCGCGTCGCGTACTCCGGAGGCACCCTGCAGGCTACTGCCGCGAACATCGAACTCGCGGGACGCGGCATTGCGCTCACTGCGGCTGGTGCGACGGAACCGATGCTTACGCTTGCCACGATCGCGGTGAGTGGCGGCCGGTTCGATCTTGTAGCCCGCGAGATCGTGTTCCCGAGCGTCGAGGTGCGCGATGGCGTGGTCGTGACTGAGGTGGATCCTGGCGGCGCGATCAACTGGCTGAAAGTCTTCAGGCCGAGTGCCGGAGGCGGAACGCAAAAACCCGCTACAGGCGGGGCGGTTACCGGGAGCAAGGCGGTGGAACCTGCCGCCGGGCCGCCGTCCCGGCCATGGACAGCGAAGGTGGAGTCGCTGCGGGTGACGGGGATCGGGCTGCGCCACACCGATCGCAGCCGCGCGAAGCCGATCCGGATCGTCGCCGAGGATGTCGCGGTCAGCCTTGCGGCAACGCTTGCAACGCAGCCAGGCGGCGCCCAGACCCTGCTCGATGCAGTCACACTGACGTTGAAGCAGCCGGCAATCAGTGAACCCGACGCGAAAGAGCCGCTCGTGGCATTCGATGCCATCACGCTGGACGGTGGCAAGGTGAACTTCGACGAAAGAGAGGCCGCGATCGGGCGCATTGCGGTTGCGGGTGGCAGCGTGCGTGTCGTGCGCGAGAAGAACGGCACCGTGCCCATATTGGATTTCCTGGCCGGTAAGGGTCTGGTGCGCCGTGAGCTCGCCGGCGCACTGGACCAGGCGAAGGCGGCAGGCCGTCCGTGGCGCGTTGGGGTCGACGCGTTGGAGCTCAATGGCGCGCGTATCGCATTTTCCGATCTCAGCTTCGGCGAGCCGATCACCTGCAACGTGCGGGATTTGCGCTTGCGCGTGAACGGCATCCGCAGCGACGGCAAGGAGCCGGCCAAATTCGATGGCGCGCTGCGCATCGAGCAGGGCGGCGCGCTTTCCGCGAGCGGCGTCATCGGGATGAACGGCGAACAGGCCGGCGTCCGCGCGAAACTCGATCGCATCAACCTCAAGCCGCTGCAGCCGGCGATCGCGAGCCACGCGCGCGCAGTGCTGGCTTCCGGTGAGCTGTCGGCGGAGATCCGGGCCGACTATCGCGTGCGCGGCGGCAAGACTCAACTGCGCGCGAGCGGCCCGGTCCGCATCGACAACCTGCTCGTGAACGAGGCGGACAGCGGGGAGCGCCTGCTCGGCTGGCAAACACTCGCCGCGAGCGGGGTGAGCTTGAGCCTTGCGCCGGACGAGCTGAAGATCGAGGAACTGCGCCTGGCAAAACTTACCACGAAGGTGGTCGTGTACAAGGATCGTACTCTCAATCTCGCAAAAGTCGTGATTCAGGAGCCTGCCCAGACGGGCGGCGGAACGGCGCAGGCGGCGCGCTCCACCGATACCGAGGCGCCTTTCCCCGCATCCATCGAGCGCGTCAAATTCGAGAACGGAGATGTCGATTTTGCCGACTTGAGTCTCGTCCTGCCGTTTGCCGCTCGCGTGCAGGAACTGGAAGGGTGGGTGCAGGGATTGAGCACGAATCGTGCGAGCCGCGCCTCGGCAAAACTCGAGGGGCGCGTCGACGAGTACGGCCTTGCGCGGGCGGAGGGGACCTTGAGCCCGTTCCACCCCAAGACCTTCCTTGATTTGACGGTCAGCTTCCGCAACGTGGAGATGCCGCCGCTTTCACCCTACAGCGCCACGTTCGCGGGACGCCGCATCGCGTCCGGTCGGCTCGCGCTCGATGTGCGCTACAAGATCGACAACGGGGCGCTCGCAGGCGACAACCGGATCGTGCTCGAAAAATTCACGCTCGGCGAACGCGTGGAGGCCCCGGGCGCTCTGAACCTGCCGCTCGACCTCGCCATCGCGCTGCTCACCGACAGCGACGGCAAGATCGACGTTGCGGTGCCGGTGAAGGGCAACGTGGACGATCCCGAGTTCAGCTACGGCCACCTCGTCTGGCAGGCCATCAGAACCCTCATCACCCGCATAGTCACTGCGCCGTTCCGGGCGCTGGCGGCCCTGTTTGGCGGCGGCGACAGCGAGAAACTGGACAGCATCGTGTTCGACCCCGGCCGCGCGACACTCCTGCCGCCCGAACGGGAGAAACTGAAACGCGTCGCCGACGGGCTCGGCAAGCGCCCGCAATTGCGGCTCGTGGCCGAGGGCCAGCACGGCGCAGACGACCGGGTAGCCCTGCAACGGCGCGACGTCGAAATCGCAGTCGCCGCGAAGCTCGGGCGCCCGCCCGCAGCCGGCGCCGTATCCGAGCCGGTCAACTTGACGGAAGCAAAGACGCAGCGGGCGCTCGAAGCGGTTTTCGTCGAGCGCCAGTCCGAGGAGGCATTGTCCAAATTCGCGGCTGAAACCGAAAAAGCACGCGGCAAGGAGGTGCAGCGCGTCAATGCCGCGCTCGCGTTGATCGGCCGCGGCAGCGCCGACCAGGAGTTCTACCAGGCACTGTTGAAACGCCTCAACGAAACCGCGCGCGTGCCGGAGGCGGCCCTTGCCGAGCTCGCGTCCGAACGTGCGCGCGCCGTCATGGAACACCTGACGACGGCGCTCTCGGTACCAGCCGCGCGCACCGAAGCGCGGACCGCGACCGCAGCGGGCGGGGCGGAGGTCAAGTTGACCTTCGACGTCGCGCGCGTTGCCGCATCCGCCGCAAGCAGCGGCAACGAGGGACAGCCCGAGCCCGCCCGCGATCGATGACAGGATCGAATCACTCCACGCCCTGCCAGCGAGGGGCGTGGCGAGCGAAATCGTCCGCTCGATCGCTTGTGCTTCTCTGAGAACGGCCGCGCGCGTTGGCCCGGTCAGCGCAGCTGCCGCTCGGCGAGGGCTTCCTCGATCGTCTTCACCACCGCAGCCTCGTAGGCGCGGATGAACTCGACGCTTTCCTCCTTCGCAATCGCATATTGCTTCATCACCGCAGCGCGTGACGGCTTCATCGCGTCCACGCGACGGAAGAACGCGACGGTGCGCGCGAGATCGCGTTCCAGAGCGTCGAATACGTTTTCCAGAAACGGGTAATGGCGGCTGTAGGTCATGTGATTGGCGATGCCGACGCTGTTCGGAATGCCCGACTTCCACGACAGACTCCGCTGCGCCAGCGTCAGGATACGCGAGCGCTCCCAGAGGAATGCTTCCGCCGTAAGTTCCTTGCGCTCGTAGCGGGCGTGCAGCACCGAGAGTTGCCCGTAAACAGTTATCGTCACGCGCGTCTGGCGGGACTGCGCATCGGCGTAGCGGCGGATCGCCCGCTCCTCGCGGGCCGAGGCGCCGAACCTCTCTTCGGCGAACGCTTCCATCGCGTTGTAGGTGATGAGATTGCACAGCGCCTCTTCGATGCCGTAGGGAAGCTCGAACTGGTCGTGGCAATCCTCGTGAATGACCACGTAGACGAAGCGGTCCAGCTTCGAGGTGATCATCGACGGCGTGACCGGCGTACCAACCTCTCCCAGCGCCTCCGCGACGCCGAAGAAGGCGTTGCCGTCGCCGAGCGTGCGGCAGTCCTCCTCGCTCACCCCGTGGCGCCACCGGATCGCGGGATCCTCGTACGAATAGGGCAGGATGAGCCGCGGCGCGTAACCGCAGTATGCATAGCCTGACCGCTCTTCGGACAGCTGCAGAAAGTTGGCCGTGGTCTCGAATCCAATGCGCCGCTCGTAAGTCCTCAGCTCCTCGATGAGCGCAGCCCATTCGCCCGGCACGCGCGGCGCGGACGGGATGAAGAGATCGCGCAGCGGCGCGCATGCAGCGATCACTGCTGCACATAGCACCAGGACGGTCTGTCGAACTCTCTTCCTCACCCCTCGCCGCTTTCGCTATAGGCGCCGCCAACCCTAGGGCTTCCTTTCCGCAGGCGTCGAGGTCGCCGGTCCCATTCCCCAGACCTGGATGACGGCTTCCCCGTCCTTCGCCCCGTCATAGTGGACCTTGTTCGCATAGTGTATGACGTAGCTTCCCGCCGGCACCGGCACCGTGCTGTTCGGGTCGAAAACCTCGCCGGTTCCTACCCACCAGGTCCCGGACAACACCGCGAAGAACCGGTCGTTCGGATGGAAGTGCGGACGGCTCATGTTTCCGGGCAGCCACTTGATGCGCACCACATAGGGGCCGGGCTTGCTGGGATCCCCGAATAGCACGGCGGATTCGTTGGTTCCGGCGGCGTTTTTCACCCACTTGATGTTTGCGGGTGTGATGAAATCCGCGGCGCTCCTGTCGATGTCCGCGGCGAAACACGAGCTGGCGGACACTACTACTGCGAGCACGGTTAAGCGCGCTGGGCGGCTTGACGGGCTGACCATTTTTTTCCCTCCCTGGGATTTGGTTATAGGCCGGTTGAATCGTACAGCATTATCCGTCACTACAGACTGTCGTTGTCGCCGATGCGCGACACAAAAAGCTTTCTAAACCAGATGGATAGTCGTCCGACGTCGCAAGCGTCTGCAATTGCCGACAGATCGATGCTGCGCACCGTCTCCCCAAGGCCGGTGATCAGTCGCTAACCTGCGGCGCCGCAAAGAAAAAGCCGGCGGCGCTGGCAATGGTACGGCGTTTGCTGGGGTGGCCGGGTGATCATGGATTCCACCGCCGTTCCCGAAAGATGAACATCGAGCACCCATTGCGCGCGATGTTCGCTGCTCAAGCGAAGCTGGAGCTCTGGTCGCTGCCGCTCGGTCCGGGTCGCTGGAACGTGCTCTTTGGCGGAGAGGAGCCCACCCTGCTGTTGCCGGCGGGCGATTACCGGCTGCAGCAACGGTGTCTGTCCTACTTTGTTCCGGGAGTCTGGAAGCGGCTTTATGGGCAGGCTTTGCTGTCGGTCAACGCCGCGCTGCCCGCAGCGGGCTTGCTGCCGGAGCTCCACCTCGCGGAGGGCGCTCAGAGCTTTCTGCCAGCCCGGCTGCCGATCGCCCGGTCGTCGTGCAGCGCCGTTCAGATCGGAACGGCGGGTCCGCGTCAGAAAGCGTCGGTTCTTCCCGTGACAGAAAGCAGAGAAGCGCTCGCAATTGCCAAGATTGCAATGGTTCCCGGGGCCGACCACCAGGTGACGGCAGAAGCGGGCTGGCTGACGGAGCTGGAGGGCGTTCCCGAGCTCGAAGGTCAAATGCCGCGCCTGATGGCCGAGGGCGTCGCGCCGACGAGCCGCCGCTATCTTGTCGCGACCGCCGCTCCCAACACGCGCAGCACGGGCCAGTTCACCCGCGCGCACGCGGCGTTTCTAGGGGCACTGGCGCGCGTCCGCCAGGACGTCATGAGCTTCACGGCCTCGCCCTGCTTCGAATATCTGGAGCAAACGCTCGTGCGGCTCAAGCCGCATTTGACGCGCAATGAAAGGACGATACTGCAAGCCGTCCTGGGTGACTGCCGCTCCCTGCTTGCAGGGTGGACCGGCCCCTTTGTCACGGCGCACGGGGATTTCGCTCCCTGGAACATACGGCTGCATCGCGACCGGCTGTTCGTCTTCAACTGGGAATGCGCCCGTGCGGGCGCGAACCCGCTCACCGACCTGCTCAATTACTTCGTGATGCCGCGCGCGAGGTCGCACCGCATGCCCGGTCCGCGCTTTCTGGCGGCCGCGATGTCGCGAGTCGAGGACATCGCGCGGCAAATCTATCCCGAGTGGATATGGCGCTCGCGCGTCGTGTCGGCACTGGCGCTGGTGTATTTACTTGAAGTCCTCCTTCACCAGGCCATGGCGAGCAAAAGCCTGGTTCGCACGCACCCGGTGATAGAAGGCTACCTGCGCCTGATGGAGCAGCGATGGGCATGGATGGCAGCTTGATACCGCCACGTGCCGGAACGCCAGTTGCGAACTTGAGGAGAGCCAGATGAATTCACGCCCGCTCCGAATCAGATTGCGCATCCGCAGCAGGCACCAAAATGTGCAGCAGGCGGGAAGCGGTGCGGCGCCTCCCGTACGGCTTCGGATCCGGAACTCCGGGCCGGCGCCAGTCCGACTCAGGGTGCGGTCGCCGAGGAGGGTGCCATGATGACTCGCGCCACCATATTCATCTTAACCGCGCTCTTTTGTGTGATGCTCGTCGGTTGCGCGCAGCCGTCCCGCGCGCCGCTCGCTTCAGCGGATATGCAAAAGCCGGTCGTGACTCGCGCCGTTGCCGAGACCGACGCTCCACCGCCCGGAATGGTGGAGTATCGTCTGGGTCCGGGCGATGTCGTGAAAATCTCGGTTTCCAACAAGCCTGATCTCGGGATCGAAACCGAGGTAGCGCAGGACGGTAAGATCAGTTTCCCCCCGGTCGGTGAAATACCGCTCGGAGGCTATACCCGGGTCGGCGCCGAAAGAGCAGTCTCCGAGCGACTCGACAGCGGGGGATTCGTGCAGCAGGCGCACGTCAACCTACTCATTACTCAGTATCGCAGCCGATAGGTCCTGGTCATGGACCGATGGCCCGCAGCAATGGACGCAGAAGCGACGTACTCGGAAGTCGCGGGAAGAGCGGCGCCTGCGGCCGAAGACGCGCGTCCGGAAATGGCGATCTTCGGCGAATGGGATACCGCCAATCTCGGGAAGCGCGCCATGCATGGCGAGGTGGTGCGCTTCTTTGAGGAATGTGGCTGGCGCGTGAGCTCGTATGGGCTCGGGTCGTTGTCGGTTGCGGCTCCGGACGGCGCGCACGCCCGGCTCGGGGGCCGGAGTTCCGCCTTGCGGGCCGCCGTGGAATGTTTGAGCCCGGGCATAGGGCGCGCAGTCCGCGGCGTCCGGCGGCGGATCCGTATGCAGCAACTCCTGCCGCGCCTCGAGCGCCTGCAGGCGATCTCGATCTGCGGCGTCCTGCTCTCTGACGGCGTTCGGCACCTTCCGCAGTCGCTGCTCGAGATCTCCCGTATGGCCCGGCTGCTGAACAAGCCGCTGCTGTGTCTGGGCTGCAGCGCCGATGGCGCCTGGTCGGGGACAGGCGAACCGATGGTACGTGAAATTCTGGAGAACTGCACCCTGATTGCGGTTCGTGACGAAGCGACCGTCGATTCGGTGGCCCGGCTGACCGGTGCGGCGCCCCCGGTCTTCGGCGATTTTTACCTGTCCGAGCAGCGCGTTCAGGCCGGGGCCGAGCGCGTGGCGGCCCGGCGTGACCTTGGCGTCAACGTCTCCCAGCTGCCGGGCCCGTGGTCGTCGGCGCAGCAGAGGTATGAAGACGCGCTGGTTGCACTGTCGAATCGGGTGGCACGAAGCATGGCGGAGCGAGGTTGCGGCATCCGGATCTTCACGACGGGGATCCCGGCCGATGGACGCGCAGCCGAGCGCGTTTTTGCGCGACTCGAGCTGCCCGGCGCGGAGTTGTATTTGCCTCGCAACGTTGCGCAGCTATCCGGTATGGTGCACACGACCGCTGCGGTCGTGGCCACGCGCCTGCACGGTGCCGTGCTACCGCTCGCCGAAGGGGTGCCGGTGGCGGGATTTTCGGCTACGCCCGGGCTGGCTAATTTTTTTTCCACGATGGGCATCAAGCGGTTTTGCCACTGCCTCGACGCGCATGCAGAGCTTGCGGAGTGGCTGGCGAAGGCCGATCCCGAGGCATGGTTCGAGGAGCAACGGCGCGCGCTCGTGCACTCGCGCGTGTGGGCTGCGAGGGCCGAGGTCCGCACCGAGCTGGCGTCCATTGCACGGCAGGTGCCCGAGCGCGAAAGCCTGGAAGACCGGTGCGCGTAGCCCTTTACGTCAAGCGCTTTCCGCTACCCGGGGCGCCGCTCACGGGCGGTACATCGCTCGCGGTCGACGGCTTGGCGTCGGGCTTGTCCGAGAATGGCGCCGATGTCAGCGTTCTGTGCGAAGGACCCCGGCGCACCTCCGTACGAACGGCGACGGGCTATTCCGTAGAGTGCTTTCCGAATCACCAGGGCGACCCCAGCTTCAAAGTCTCTCCGGAGCTCGCCCCCTATGCAGCGCGGCAGCTCGCATCGCGTGATGCGGTGTGCCTCGTCAACGGCATGTTCCAGCCGAGCGCTTACGCGATGAGCCGCCTGCTGAATCGCG
Organism: Burkholderiales bacterium; assembly: GCA_035259205.1. GTDB lineage: Bacteria > Pseudomonadota > Gammaproteobacteria > Burkholderiales > SG8-41 > SG8-41. The sequence goes on from DATFWO010000282.1 coordinate 9,549, forward strand.
CTGGTATCCCGTACATCGCGGTGCCCCACGATCCCTACGACCGCGCGCTATTCCACCGGAACGCTTCCGTGAAATGGCCGTACTGGTACCTGTTCGAGCGCCGACTGCTTGTACAGGCGCGCGCGATCCAGGTGCTCGACATGAAGCATATTGCCGGCCTGCGCCGTCTCGGGGTGGATACGCCCGTCATCGAGACGCCAAACGGGATCGGCCCCGGGGAAGTTCCTGCCGAGCCGCAACTGCAATGGCGTCAACAGTCGGCACCTGCGCGGCTGGTATACCTCGGCCGGCTCGATGCCTACAGCAGGGGGCTCGATCTGCTGCTCGACGCTTTTGCGCGTATCGCGCCGCTGACAAAGGTGCGGCTCACACTGCAAGGGCCCGATTGGGGAGATCGCGCGCGCCTCGAGCGGCGCGCGGCGGCATGGGCGATAACCGAAAAGGTCGAATTCCGCGTGCCGGACTACGAGCGCACCGCGCCGGAACTCATCGGCGACCACGACGTCCTGTGCCTGCCGTCACGGTTCGAAGGCTTCGGCTTGGCAGCGCTCGAGGCGATGCTGGCCGGCCGCGTCGTGCTCGTCTCCGAGCACGCGGGTGTTGCGCGGCACGTGCTCGCGAGCGGTTGCGGCATTGCGGTGCGGCCGACCATGCCGGGCGTGGAGGAAGGACTCCTCGCGCTCCTGCGACGCAGGGACGAATGGCGCGAGATGGGCATGAGGGGACGCCGCTACGCGCTCGCAAACCTTCAGTGGCGGGACATCGCAGCAGCGGCGCTGAAGCAATACAAGCGGTTGCTTGCCTGATGCCGGCTATCTTTGCCGACGGTCTTATCAATCGAGATACGCCGGCGCCCTGGGGAGTTTCGCAGTCTGCTCCGGATCGTGATTGATCCAGATCTGCGCCTTGTTGGCCGCCACGACGCTGGCGATCTTGTCCATCGAGTGGATCGTCTGCTCCTTGCTGAAGTTCTGCACCGGGACGCGCCGATGGTCGAAGTTGTCCTGAAAATGCGCCGCGTCTCCGGTCAGCAGCACCGGGCCGCTCTTTGGGAGGCGCACGAGCAGCGACTGATGGCCGGGAGTGTGCCCGGGCGTGGACAGGATGGTGACCGAGCCGTCGCCGAACACGTCGTAGTCGCCTTTCAGCTTGACGGTATTGTTGGAGAGGAGCCTGTTCCAGTTCGCGGGCGCGGCGGGTGGCTTGCCTTTGGGTCCCAGGTAGAAATCGTACTCCGCCTCCTGGATGTAGAGCGTCGCGGCGGTAAACAGGCTCCCGTTACCGATATGATCAGGGTGCGCGTGCGAAAAGCCCACGTACGTAATCCGGTCCGGCGTCAATCCGAGCTCGGCGAGCTGCGCTGTCAGATTCTTGGCGGCCAGCCAGCGCCAGTGCAGCACCGCCGTGGGATTGCCGTCGGGCATCGTGGCGAGCACCTCGGCATAGCCGGTCTCCCAGAGCAGCCACCCTTTGGCGTGCTTGATCAGGTAACAACTGTTGGTCAGCCTGATCGGCTTCCCGACGTTGACCCCGGGAGACCAGCGCGATTGGTCGGGCGCGGTGCCCTCGCCGCAGTAGAGCACGTACAAGCGTTCTACCCCGGTTTGCTGCCCCCGGGGCGTATCCGCACAACCCGCAATCAGTGTCGCAGCGAGCGCCCAGGCCGATAGACGCAACAGCGAAGTCCACAGAGCATTCAAGGCAATTCTCCTTTCCGGCAGCAGGTTGACAGGGCGATAGGGTGATCATTCCTCGCGGATGCCGGCGCTCTTGATCAGCTTGCCCCATCGGGCCATCTCGGCTTTCATGGTGGCTGCGAGCTCCGCCGGCGAGCTGCCGATCGTTTCCACCCCGGCACCGGAGAGCCGTTCCTTGACCTCGGTCCGGCTGAGTGCCTGCACGATTTCGCGGTTCAGCCGGGCGATGAGCGCTGCCGGCGTTCCCGCGGGGGCGAACATGCCGAAGAGCGAAGTCGCCTCGTAGCCGGGCAACCCCGCGGCGGTCACCGTGGGCAGACCAGGGGCCAGCACGGACGGGTGCGCGGTGCATACCGCCAGCGCCTTCAGCTTGCCTGACTTGACATGCGGCGCTACCGAAGTCGTGGAGACGAACATGACCTGCACCTGGCCGCCGAGCAGGGCGTTGATCGCCGGTCCCGTGCCCTTGTACGGGATACGCACGATGTCGATCCCCGCCATCGCCTTGAACAGTTCCGCAGCGAGATGGGTCGGGGCGCCGGTCGACCCCGAAGCATAGTTGAGCTCTCCCGGTTTCGATCGAGCCAGGGCCACGAGATCCTTCACGGATTCCACCGGGAGCGACGGATGGACCGTCAGTACGTTGGGCGAGCTCGCGGCAAGCGTGATCGGCGAGAAATCCTTGAGGGGGTCGTACGCCGCGTGTTCGCGCATGAACGGCGAAAGCCAGAGTGAGGTGCCGCTGAGGAGCAGCGTGTAGCCGTCCGGCGGCGCCTTGAGCACCACCTCCCGCGCGAGCGTTCCCCCGCGGTTGTCTACCAGCACCTGTTTGCCGAAGTTGTCCGTGAGGCGTTGCCCGATGAGCCGCGCCATGAGATCGGTGCCGCTGCCAGGCTCCGAAGTGACAATGCGTATCGGTTTGTGCGGATAATTCTGGCCGCATGCTCCGCCCGCGGCGAGCATCATCACGCCGGTCTGGAGGAGGCAGACCACAAGGCGGGGGACAGGCATAAATGCGGCGCGGGAAATGAAAGTCGGGGAAAGGGTTATGATCTGTGCATTGCAACCCAGGCTGAGGAGCCATCCTATGAAACCGTTGAACACCGAACCTGCGACTGCCGCTGGCGACCGACAGCTCGAACCCACCGTCTTCAAGTATACGACGCCGCAAACGGAAAAGCCCAAGACGATAGTGCGGTTGTGCCGGAGCGATCTCTTGTACTCCTCGGTGCAGGTGCTCAAGGAAGGCGGCGAAAACAATCTGCACGCGCACAACGCGCAAAACGGATTCTGGTTCGTCCTGAGCGGAAAAGTCCGCTTTTACGGCGAGGGCGACAAGGTGATAGCCGAGCTGGGGCCGCGCGAAGGCATACACATACCCCGCGGCTTCTACTACTGGTTCGAGTCGGTGAGCGACGAGGTGCTCGAGTTGCTGCAGGTGGAAGCGGTCGACCTGACGGCCAAGCAGAATCTGCGGCTCAATGCGACCGCACGGCAGGACCCCGGCAAGCAGGTCCAAGTCATCTAGAACCTATAGGTTCTTGTCGGGACACCAGGGCGCTAAGCGGATGACGCGGGCGCCCTGGAGCGTGCTTGCGCTCCTTGCGGGCTCGTCGAGCCTTCTGATCGCATGCGGCGCGGCGCTGGCGCAACCTGCTTCGACCGCGTCGGGACCAAACTATCCGCTACGGGCTATCCGCATCATCGTCCCCCTCGCTCCGGGCGGCGGGACCGACAACCTGACGCGCATCATGGCGCCGAAGATGACCGGTCTGCTGGGACAGCAGATCGTGGTGGAAAACCGTGCCGGCGCCGGCGGCCAGATCGGCACCGAGCTGGTCGCGAGAGCCGCGCCGGACGGGTACACCCTGCTCAACACGGATACGTCCTTTAGCAGCAGCCCCAGCCTTTTTTCGAGGCTGCCCTATGATCCGGTGAAGGATTTCGCTCCGGTCTCGCTGCTCGCTTCATCGCCGGTGGCGCTCGTCGTTCATCCTTCGGTGCCGGCGCGGACACTGAAGGAGTTGCTGGCGCTCGCTAAGATCCGCCCGCGGGACTTCAATTTCGCGATGGGCGGCTTGGGCACGGGTACGCACATGGGCGTGGCGCAATTCAAGGCGGTTACGGGTATCGACATCGTGGCGATTCCCTACAAGGGCGGCGGGCCCGCGTCCGCCGATGTGCTCGCCGGGCAGGTCACGATGATGTTCGCCGGACCCAGCTCGATCACGCAGCACGTGGCAACCGGGCGGCTGCGTGCGCTCGCGGTGACCGGCGACCAGCGCCTGCCGGCGATGCCCGACGTTCCGACGTTTCGGGAGTCCGGCATGAGCGGGGTCGATTCCGGAAGCTACTGGGTCGCGCTCGCCCCCGCGGCTACGCCCAGGGACATCATCGCCCTGCTGAGCGCGACGATGGTCAAGGTCCTGCAGATGCCGGAAGTGCGCCAGCGCCTGATCGAGCTGGGATACCAGCCGCTCGGCAGCACGCCCGAGGAGCTGTCGGCCAATCTCCGGAGCGAAATGGCGAAATGGGCGAGAACGGTGAAGGAAACGGGGGTTCGTGTCGAGTGAGGCGTGGCGCCAGGAGTGGCGCCGCTTCCGAAGCACCAAGCGACGGCGCGCCTGGTTCGCGCTGACATGGATGGTTGACCGACTACGGTTATCCTGACCATACTTGTTTTCGACGAACATCGTGATTTCGTCAAAGATCAGACAGGGGAGATAAAAACATGCAACTCACCATACGTTTTCTTCTGGGTTCGGCGTGCCTGTCAATGGGGCTCGTGCCGGCGGCGCAGGCCGCAGACAATGCCTACGTCGTGAGCTATTTCGAGGCCACGCCGGCGGCCAAGGACCAGGCCGCGGATCTGGCCCGGCGGCTCGCCCGGCTGAGCCGCAAAGACGCGGGCAGCGTCCGGTTCGAGGTGCTCCAGCGCATCGGCCATCCTGATCAGTTCGCTGTCGTGGAAGTATGGGAAGACCTGAAAGCCCAGGAAGCGCACGGCGCGGCCGCTCATACGCAGCTGTTCCGCGAGAAGCTGAAGCCGCTGTTGCGCGCACCGTATGACGAGCGCCCGCATATCGTGCTGTCCGTGGGCCCCGCCGCAGCAGGCGGCGCCAAAGGCGCGATTTACGCCGTCACCCACGTCGACGTGATTCCGAAAGGCAAGGACGAAGGCACCGAGGCCGTGCGGCAGTTGAGCATGGCAAGCCGCAACGACGCGGGCAATCTGCGCTTCGACTCCCTTACCCAGACGAGCCGGCCCAACCACATGACTCTCGTGGAAATCTGGAAGGACCAGAAGTCCGTTACAGCGCATTCGGCGGCCGATCACACGAAGCAGTTCCGCGACAAGCTCGGGCCGCTGAGCGGGGCGCTCTTCGATGAGCGGTTCTACCGGGCATTGGACTGACCGGTCGAGTAACGGGTGATAGAACCTGTTTCATAACTAGGCGCGTGATGCGTTGTGGCCAGGACGGACCGGATGCAAGGCACCCGACGAAGGCCATATGTCGATATGGTCGAGGAGGGTAACGCAGCAGCCGACCGTCCTGGCCGCAACCCGAGTGGGACGGGGCGCTGTGGGCGCATCTCTTTGTCGGGAGCCCTCGCAATATCGACATATTGCTTCGGGCTCTCCTCCTCGACCTGCATCCCACATCGCCTCCGTCGCACACGTGCCTA
>DATFWO010000283.1:0-9512 GCA_035259205.1 Burkholderiales bacterium
TATTTCGTACCACTTCACATGCGCGTGGAGAAGGCGCGCCGCGTAAAGGCGGATCTCTTCGTTTCGGTGCACGCCGACGCGTGGGTGCGGCCCGACGCGAACGGCTCCTCGGTGTTCGCCCTTTCGGAGCACGGCGCGAGCTCCGCCGCCGCGCGCTGGTTGGCGAAGAAGGAGAACGACGCCGATCTCATCGGCGGCGTGAACCTGAACGGCAAGGATCAGTACCTGGCGATGACGCTCGCCGACCTCTCGCTCACGGCGCAGATCAACGACAGCATCAAGCTCGGCCGCGCCGTGCTCGACGAGCTGGGCGGCATCAACAACCTGCACAAGGGCCACGTCGAGCAGGCGGGCTTCGCCGTGTTGAAGGCGCCCAACATACCCTCGATACTGGTGGAGACCGCCTTCATCAGCAATCCGGAAGAGGAAAGAAAGCTCAAGAACGACGCCTATCAGAACAAGATGGCCGACGCCGTCTTCAGCGGCATCAAGCGCTACTTCGCGAAGAACCCGCCGCTGGCGCGCGATAAGCTGGCTCAACTCCCGTGAACGGTGAACAGTGTAGGGGGCCCTCAACCTACCTCAGCCCCTCCTGTTGAGACGCAGATACGCGCGGATGTCATCAACCGAAGGGCCGTAGAGGCTGTCCTACGCCGCGATCCGATATACCCGGACCGCCGTGTCGTGAAACAGTGCAGTGCGCTCGCTAGATGAATAGTCCTTCGACAGGCGCTTGAAGGCATTGAATACGACGCTGTAGGCGTACGACACCTTGTCCACCGGGAAATTGCTCTCGAACATGCAGCGGTCCGGCCCGAACTTCTCGATGCAGTAGTGCATCAACGGGGCCAAGGTCTGCGCCAATTCCTCCGAACCGACGGGCTTCGCGCGCGTGAGCCAGTCGAAGCCAAAGCGTTTCTGCCCCACACCGCCGAGCTTGAGCACGACGTTGGGGCAGGCCGCCACGAGCGCGATGCCGCGCCGCCAATCGGCCAGCACTTCGTCGTCACGGCTGGCGTAAGGCCCCACGCGCGTGAGCCCGCCGATGTGGTTCAATACGATGGTCAGTTCCGGCACGGCGCGGGCCAGCGCGGCAAGCTCATCCAGTTGCGTGTGGTAGAGCGAGTTGTCCAGCGTCAAGCCCATCCTCGCCAGCACGCGCGCACCGGCACGGTATTGCGACGTGGCCATCACGCCCTGAATGTCGCGCTGCGTAAGTTCCGGGCTTGCATCCCACCCGGCGGAATGGCGTATGCCGCGAAAGCGCGGGCTCGCCGTCTGCATCGCCTCCAGCACCGGCGCGACCCGATCACCCAGCTTCAGATCCGCATGCCCGACGATGGCGGCGGCGATTTTCGTGGGACCGTGTTTGCCGGTGGCGGCCTGGTCGGCCAGACCGTTGACGTGGGCAACCTCACCCACCGGGCGCATCTCCTGCAGCCCGTCGGCGCGATAAAACGCCTTTACCTCGATAAATACGGTCGAGCGAACGTTGTGCCCACTGTCGCGGATATCCGCGGCAAGGTCGGGCAACAGGTAACGCTGATAGGCGGGCGGCTCGTGCCGATGCGCCCAGACGTGGTGATGTGGGTCACAGATGGGAAGGGCCGGCTCAAGCGCGGCTTCATGGGTGAGTTGCAGCCAGGCCGGCTCGCCGTTGGTCACGATGGACATGGTGGCAAAAGTTACTTTACCGTGTAACCGCGGCCTTCCATGCAGGTCCCGTACTGTTTCACTTCTTCACCTGTTGACTGCCTTCCTGCGCTTCCAGCGGCTCCGGACGCGAAATGCCATAGCCCTGCGCGTAGTCGACCCCGATCTCGCGCAGCCGGTTGAGCGTCTCGGGCAGCTCGACGAACTCGGCGACGGTTTGGATGCCGGCCTTGGCGCATACCTGGTGAATGGATTTCACTTTTGTGAACGCGACTGTATCGCTGTGGATCTCGCGGATCATGCCGCCGTCTATCTTCACGAATTTCGCGCCGACCATCCGCAGCGCGTCGAACGAGATCGATTCGCGGCCGAACGCGCTCACGGCGAACCGGCACCCCAGCGCTTTGACCTTTTCGATGGAGCGCGCGACCTCGGCCGAGCCCACCGGTACCTCGGAACCCGTCACCTCGAAGCACAGCACCCCGGCTGGAAGACCGATCTCGCTCAGGCGCGCGGCGACGAACTCTGGAAAGTCGGCGCTTTCCAAGGTGTCCGGCGAGAGGTTGATGTTGAGCACGGTGTTGCGCATGCGCTCCGTCGACTTCCACCAGCGAGCGGCGTGCTCGATAACCCACCGATCGAGCGCCGGCATGAGCTCGAAATACTCGAGTATCGGCAGGAAAGTCCCCGGCGGCGTAAGGTTGCGCTCTTCCTCCCGCAGCCTGATCAGGATTTCGAGGTGGAAACGGATTTCTTTCTTGCGATCGAGCGGAACGATGGTCTGCCCGAAGAGCATGAACTCGTCGTCCTCGATCGCCTTGCGCAGACGCGCCTCGGGGTCGTTCCACCCCGTCAGCGTGTCCACCAGCGACTCGAGATAAAGCTGCTTCGCCTCTCCCCGCTTCCGCATCATGCTTCTCCCCGAGGCGGTTCGCCCCATACGGTGTGAATGGCAGGCGGATAGATGGCTCCACACGGAGCCCTCAGACCGCTTACCGCTTGCTCCTTACCGCTTGCCGTTCAGCGCGGTCAGCACTTCCTCCAGCATTTTCTTCGCATCGCCGAACAGCATCCGGTTGTTCTCCTTGTAGAAGAGCGGATTGTCGACACCGGCGTAGCCGGAAGCCATGCTGCGCTTCATTACGATCGAGGTCCTCGCTTTCCAGACTTCCAGCACCGGCATGCCGGCAATCGGGCTGGACGGGTCTTCCTGGGCGGCCGGATTGACGATGTCGTTGGCGCCGATGACCATCGCGACGTCGGTATCCGGGAAATCGTCGTTCACCTCGTCCATCTCGAACACGATGTCGTAGGGGACCTTGGCCTCGGCGAGCAGCACGTTCATGTGGCCGGGCATGCGGCCGGCGACCGGGTGTATGCCGAAACGGACGTTTACGCCCTTCTCGCGCAGAAACCGCGTGATCTCGTAAACCGTGTGCTGCGCCTGCGCCACGGCCATGCCGTACCCAGGCACGACGATCACGTTCTTGGCGTCGCGCAACAGCTCGGCGGTTTCCGCGGCCTGGATCGGCACGACTTCCCCCGCGGGCTGCGCGCCGCCGGGCGCTGCCGGCGCGCCGCCCTCGCTGCCGAATCCGCCAGCGATCACCGCGACAAAGCGGCGGTTCATCGCCCGGCACATGATATAGGAGAGGATGGCGCCGCTCGAGCCCACCAGCGCGCCCGTGACGATCAGCAGGTCGTTGTTGAGCATGAACCCGGTTGCGGCGGCAGCCCACCCCGAGTAGCTGTTCAGCATCGACACGACCACCGGCATGTCCGCGCCGCCGATCGCCATCACCATGTGCACGCCGAAAGCGAGCGCTATGACGGTCATGACGACAAGCGGCTGCATGCCGTCGGCCACCGTGTACGTGCCGATGAAGCGCCAGCCGAACCAGATCACCACGAGGAGGCCGACCAGATTGATCCAGTGGCGGCCGGGTATCAGCACGGGCTTGCCGCTGATCTTTGCCGAGAGCTTGCCGAAGGCGATGACCGAGCCCGAGAAAGTCACGGCGCCGATCAGGATGCCGATGTAGACCTCGAGCTCGTGGATGGTCTTCTCGGCGCCCTCGTGCATTCCCGCCGCCGCCGGATCGATGTAGTTAGCGTAGCCCACCAGCATGGCGGCAAGACCCACCAGGCTGTGCATGAGCGCAACCAGCTCGGGCATTTGCGTCATCTGGACGACGCGCGCCGCGTACAACCCGATGCTGCCGCCGACCACCATGGAGCCGACGATCCACGCGTAACCGATCGGCGCGACGCGGGGCCCGAACACCGTCGCCAGCACGGCGACGGTCATGCCGATCATGCCGTAGACGTTGCCGCGCCGTGAGGTCTCCGGGTTCGACAACCCGCCCAGGCTCAGGACGAACAGGATCGCCGCCCCGAGGTAGGAAACCGTTGCCATCGTTACGGACATCGCTTACTTCCGGAACATCTGCAGCATGCGCCGCGTCACGGCGAAACCGCCGAACATGTTGATCGAGGTGAGCGCGAGAGCCGCCACGGCCAGCCCGAGTATCCACACCACCGGCCGGTCCACGCCGACGTCCTCGAGCGGCGGCGCCACTTGCACCAACGCGCCGATGGCGATGATGCTGCTGATCGCATTCGTGACGCTCATGAGCGGCGTGTGCAGCGCGGGGGTGACGTTCCACACGACCATGTAGCCCACGATGCACGCCAGCACGAAGACCGTAAAGTGGTTGAGGAACGGAGCCGGCGCGTTGGCTCCTATGAACCAGAAGAGCGCCGCACCGAGCGCAAACATGATCACGGTCGCCTTTGCCGAAGCCGGCTCAGCGGCTTCGCCGTGCCCCTTCTTCACCGCAGGCACGGCCACGGCGGGCTTGACCGTTGCCGGCGCGGCTGAAAGCCTGGGAGCCGGTGGCGGCCAGGTGATGCTGCCTTCCTTCACCACCGTGGTGCCGCGGATCACCTCGTCTTCCATGTTGACGTTGATGATCCCGTCCTTGGTCTTGGTGAGCTCCTCCGCCAGCCGGAATAGATTTGATGCATAAAGCGTGCTCGACTGCCGTGCCAGCCGGCTTGGAAGATCGGTATAGCCGATGATGGTCACGCCGTGCTTTACCGTTACCTCGTGCGGCACCGTCAGCTCGCAGTTTCCGCCCTGCTCGGCGGCGAGGTCCACGATGACGCTGCCCGGTTTCATCGACTTCACCATCCCGGCGCTGATCAGCTTCGGCGCCGGCTTCCCCGGGATGAGCGCCGTGGTGATGATGATGTCCGCCTCTTTCGCCTCCCTTGCGAAGACCTCCGCCTGGGCCTTGAGGAAGCCCTCGCTCATGACCTTGGCGTAACCGCCGACTCCGGCACCCTCTTCCTGATAGTCCACGGGCACGAACTCGCCGCCCATCGACTTCACCTGATCGGCGACTTCGGGACGCGTATCGTTGGCGCGCACGATCGCGCCGAGCCCGGATGCCGCCCCGATGGCAGCCAGGCCCGCCACCCCCGCACCGATGACGAAGACCCTGGCCGGCGGCACCTTGCCCGCCGCCGTGATCTGCCCGGTGAAGAAACGCCCGAAGTGATGCGCCGCCTCGATGACCGCGCGGTAGCCTGCAATGTTGGCCATCGAGGAAAGCGCATCGAGCTTCTGCGCGCGCGAGATGCGCGGCACGCTGTCCATCGCCAGCACGGTAGCTTTCTTCGCCGCGAGCTGCTTCAGCAGCTCGGGGTTTTGCCCCGGCCAGATGAAGCTGACGAGCGTGCCACCTCCGCGCAGCAGGCCGATTTCCTCGGCGTTGGGCGCGCGTACCTTGAAAACGATATCCGCCTTCCCCCACAACTCGGCCGCGGTCTGGACGATTTCGGCGCCTGCCGCGCGATAGGCGTCATCGTTGAAACTCGCCGGATCGCCAGCCCCCGACTGGACGACGATCTTGAAGCCGAGCTTGGTGAGCTTCGGGACGATTTCCGGCACGGTGGCGACGCGCTTCTCGTCCGCCGCGGCTTCTTTCGGCACCCCTATCACCTGAGGCATGCAGTTACCTTCCCGAGGAAGCCGGATTATAAGGGATCGGACTGCTGAATTCGTGAGGCGTGATGGGTGATGAGTGATGGGTCCAATCAGGCTTTCGCGGCGCGCAGCGCCGTCGAGCGCTCGCGCGCTCCCGCCATGATGAAAGACAGGTCGGAGCCGCTCAATATGAAGCGCATGCCGAGCCCGATGTACTTCGACATGAGCCTGGGATCGTAGACGCCGCCCATGCCCGGAAACCTTCCATGCTTGCGGCAGGCCGCGATGACCGTCTTGTACGCGGACTCGACCCTGGCATCGGCGAACTGGGCGGGGATCCCCATTTCGGCACAGAGGTCGTTCGTGCCGATCAACAGCACGTCTATTCCCGCGACCTGTGCGATCGCATCCGCGTTGGCGATCGCTTCCGGCGTTTCCAGCATGGCGATGACGAGCGTCTCCTCGTTCATCAGGCGCGTCGCCTCGCCGAGCGGTACGTTCCGGAAACCGAACTGCGGCGCCGCGCCGGCCACCGAGCGCTTGCCCTGCGGCGGATAGCGGCACGCGCTCGCGATGCGCTGCGCCTCCTCTACGGTGTCCACGTGCGGAACGACGATTCCCTGCGCGCCGTTGTCGAGCAGGCGCGTGGCATGATAATGCTCGTGGCCGGGCACCCGCACGATCGGCGTTATTCCCGCCCCGAGCGACGCCATCGCCAGCTGCGACGCCAGGTCCACGTCGAGCGAGCTGTGCTCCATGTCGATGAACAGCCAGTCGAAGTCGCAGGTACGGGCGACGGTCGCGATGTCGACGGTGCGCGAATTCCGGACGCCCATGCCCAGAGCAAGCTCGCCGGCTGCGAGCTGCCGCTTCGTGTGATTGGGGACGATGTCCACGCTTACTCCTGGAGTAACGATTACTGCTAATGAATGATCGCGAGGGACAGCGGTTCCCTCATTCCCGCCTTCGTCAGCGCGGCATGCATTGTAACCGCCAATGCGCCACCGGCGCAGGAACGACAAGCAGGATCGCGGCGCGATCCAAATCCGTGAACAGAACTTCCGCGACCTGTATCCCGTCACCATTAATCGTCACCCCTACCTCGTCACTTCTTTATAATCCGGGCATGGCAAGCATCCGCGTCCTGCCCGGCTCACTGGTAAGCCAGATCGCCGCCGGCGAAGTGGTGGACCGCCCCGCCTCCGCGTTGAAGGAGCTGCTCGAGAACAGCCTCGATGCCGGGGCGCAGGCGATCGCAATCGAGCTCGCGGGCGGCGGCGCCAGGCTCATCAAGGTGAGCGACGACGGCTACGGGATCGCGCGCGACGAGCTGAAGCTCGCCCTCGCCCGTCACGCCACGAGCAAGATCGCTTCGCTCGAAGACCTCGAGCGGGTAGAAAGCCTGGGCTTCCGCGGGGAGGCGCTCGCGAGCATCGCCGCCGTCTCCCGGCTGACGCTGAACAGCCGCCGCGCGGAAGAGAAGCACGGCTGGACCGTCACCGCGAGCGGCAGCGAGATCTCCAGGGCGGCGCCCGCGGCGCTGACCGGCGGGACGAGCATCGAAGTGCGCGATCTCTATTTCAATACGCCGGCGCGCCGCAAGTTCCTGAAGTCCGAGGGGACCGAGTTCGCCCACTGCGAGGAAACGGTGAAGCGCATGGCGCTCTCGCGCCCGGGCGTGGCGTTTTCCCTCCTGCACAACGGCCGCACGCAATGCAATCTCAAGCCCCAGCCGCTCGCCGAGCGCGTCGGCGCGCTCGTGGGCGGCGACTTCCAGGCCGCCGCCCTGCCCGTGGAGGTGGCCAGCTCAGGGTTGCGGCTCTACGGCGCTGTCGGGCTGCCCGCGCACGCCCGGACGACCCGCGACGCGCAGTATTTCTTCGTGAACGGCCGGTTCGTCCGCGACAAGCTCGCGGCGCATGCGATCCGCCAGGCCTACCAGGACGTTCTTCACCACGAGCGCCATCCTGCATTCGTGTTGTTTCTCGACATCGATCCGCGACAAGTCGACGTCAACGTACACCCGGCCAAGACCGAAGTGAGGTTTCGGGACGCGCGCGCCGTGCACCAGTTCGTATTCCATACGCTCAACCGGGCCCTCGGTCTGTCGGTGGCCGGCGTAGCGCCGGCCGTGCAGGCCGAGCCGGCAGGGATGGCAGCCTATGCCGGTGGCGGCGCTTTGCACCAGCGCAGCATGGCGCTGGGACTCGCGGAGCCGCTGGCGTTCTACGACAAGCTCTTCGGTGCCGCTCCGGCGACCGCGCTCGGAGCGGCAGAACTGCCATCGACGGACGGCGATCCCCCACTGGGCTACGCGCTCGCGCAGCTCTCCGGCATATACATCCTTGCCCAGAACCGCGACGGCCTCGTTATCGTGGACATGCACGCGGCGCACGAGCGCATCACCTACGAGAAGCTGAAGAATGCGCTCGAAGCGCGGGAGATACCGATGCAGCCGCTCCTCGTGCCGCTCAACTTCACGGCGGACGCGCTCGACGTCGCGACCGCAGAGGAAGAACGCGAGCCGCTGCAGACCATCGGCTTCGACATCGCGCCTGCATCGCCCACGACGCTTGTCGTGCGCGCGGTCCCGGCCGCGCTCGCCGACGCCGATGCACGCGAGCTCGCGCGCGGCGTGCTCGGGGAGCTGCGTCAATACGGCGCGAGCCGCGTGCTGACCGAGCGGCGCAACGAGCTTCTCTCGACCATGGCCTGCCACTCCGCCGTGCGCGCCAACCGCCGACTGACGCTCCCCGAGATGAACGCGCTCATGCGCGAGATGGAAGCGACCGAGCGCTCCGGGCAGTGCAACCACGGCCGTCCGACCTGGCACCAGATCACCATCGCCGAGCTCGACCGCTTGTTCATGAGAGGTCGCTGACCTCCCATGAACAATGATGAGTGATGGGTGATGAGCGATGAGTAAGGCTCGTAAGAAGCAGCGCCGGCGCTCGAAATCTCCTGCTCGTCGCCCCAAGTCTGTCAGGCGCTCTTCGTCATCTCAACGCAAGACCCGCCGCGTGGCGCGCAAACCGTCCGGCAGGCCCGCGCGCCGTCCGACCGCTCACAGGCGCAGGAGGACCGTCGTCGCGCAGTCTTCGGGAACTGCGCGCCCGGTCGAAGCCATCGCGCCCCCGACACTCGACACTCGACACGCGCCGCCGGCTGCAGCGGTAACGGTGGCGGTTGTGTCGCAGGAAACCATCCATCGCCCATCACCCATCACCCGTCACGCAAAACCGCCTCCGGCCATTTTGCTGATGGGCCCGACCGCCAGCGGCAAGACCGCCGTTGCATCCATACTCGCGCAGAGCCTTCCGTGCGAGATCATCAGCGTGGACTCCGCGCAGATCTACAAGGGCATGGATATCGGCACGGCCAAGCCCGACGCCACGGCCCGCGCGGCCGTGCCCCACCATCTCATAGACATCATCGAGCCGCACGAGCGCTACTCGGCGGCGCTCTTCCGCGACGACGCGCTGGCGCTCATGCGCGAGATCACCGAGCGCGACCGCATCCCCCTGCTGGTGGGCGGCACGATGCTCTATTTCCAGGCGCTCACGGAGGGATTGAACGAGCTGCCTGAGGCGGATCCCATCATCCGTCTGGTGATCGACACGATGGCGGACGAGCAGGGATGGCCCGCAGTCCACGCCAAGCTGAAGGAGGTGGACCCGGAGACCGCGGCGCGTCTCGATCCCAACGACGCGCAGCGGGTCCAGCGCGCGCTCGAGATCTACTACATCACCAACAAGCCGATGGCCGAGCTGCTCAAGAAGCCGAAATACGTCTACTTTCCCTATACGGCGATCAAGATCGCGCTGGTGCCGAGCGACCGCGAGGAACTGCATCGACGCATTGCGCAGCG
>DATFWO010000284.1:0-12856 GCA_035259205.1 Burkholderiales bacterium
CTCACCAGGTCCGCGAGAATGCGGTTCGTGACGGCTTCGTGGAACGTGCCTTCATTGCGGAACGACCAGATGTAGAGCTTGAGGCTTTTCAGCTCGACGCACAGACGGTCTGGCACGTAATCCAGTACCAATGTCGCGAAGTCCGGCTGGCCGGTTTTCGGGCACAGGCAAGTAAACTCCGGTATCTCCATGTGAATCCGGTAATCGCGCGTCGGCTGCGGATTGACGAACGTCGCGAGCTTCCGGCTCGGACTGGCTGGCATTATCGCAGCCGTCCGCTTAAAATATCGTTCCCATATAGCGCACGGATTATAACCTCGCACACGACAGCCAAAGACAATCAGTGAGACTCAAGCAGATCAATCTCGCAGGCTTCAAGTCTTTCGTAGACCCCACTCACATCCCCGTCCCCGGACAACTGGTAGGCATCGTCGGCCCCAACGGCTGCGGCAAGTCGAACGTCATTGACGCCGTGCGCTGGGTGCTGGGTGAAACATCGGCGCGCCACCTGCGCGGCGAAACCATGCAGGACGTGCTGTTCAGCGGCTCGGGCCAGCGCCCGCCGCTGAACCGGGCGAGCGTTGAGCTCATCTTCGACAACAGTCTCGGCAAGGCGGCAGGCCAGTGGTCGAGCTACGCCGAAATCGCGATCAAGCGCGTGCTGGAGCGCGACGGTGAATCGACCGCCTACTACATCAACAACCTGCACGTCAGGCGGCGCGACGTCGCGGACATCTTTCTCGGCACCGGCCTCGGCAGCCGCGCCTACGCGATCATGGAGCAAGGCATGATTTCTCGCGTGATCGAGGCCAAGCCCGAGGAACTGCGCGTCTTCCTCGAGGAGGCGGCGGGGGTGTCGAAGTATCGCGAGCGGCGGCGCGAAACCGAGTTGCGTCTGGGCGATACGCGGGACAACCTGCTGCGCGTCGACGACATCCGCCAGGAGCTCGACAAGCAGCTCGAGCACCTTACGGTGCAGGCTGAAGTCGCCAGCCGTTACCACGAGCTGCAGGGACAGCTCACGCTTACCCAGAACCTGCTGTGGCTGTTGCGGAAGCAGGAGGCGGCCGCGCAGCGCGCCCGACATGGCAAGGAGGTCGAGCGGCTCGGACTCGAGCTTGAGGCGGAAACGGCCCGGTTGCGCGAAACGGAGCGGCAGCTCGAGACCCTGCGGGACCGGCATTATCGGGCCAGCGACGAGGTCCACGCAGCCCAGGGAGCGTTTTACGAGGCCAATGCCGAAACCACCCGGCTCGAACAGGAAATCGCGCATTTCAAGGACAGCCGGCAGCGCGTAGCACGCGAGCTGGCGGAACTGCGCGTGCAGCTCGAGCGCGACCGCGAGCAGCGCGCGGCGGCGGAAGCGGGTCTTGCGCAGCAACGCGAGGCACACGCGCGCGCGATCGAGCACGCGGCTGCTTGCGAGGCGGCGCTACGGCTCGAGAGCGAAAAGCTGCCACTGGCGGAAGAAGCGTTTCGTGCCACCCGCAACCGCCACGACGAATTGCAGCGCGCAGCCGCGCGGGCGGAGCAGGACCGGCAGGTCGAGAATACGAAACGCAGGCATGCGCAAGAGATGCTCGACCAGTTGACGCAGCGCGCGGATCGCCTGCGCGAGGAGCAGGGTTCGCTCCAGGCGCCCGACCCGGCGCAGCTCGCACGTCTGCGCCAGGAGATCGTCGAGCTCGATTCTTCGCTCGGGCTGCTGCGGGCCGAGCTGGAAGCGCAGGAAGCCGAGTTGCCCCGCGCCGATCTGACACTGCGCGATCGAAACGCAAGCCTGGACGCCGCGCTGCAGCGCGCAGCGGGGATGGAAGCACGGCTGCACACGCTGGCGCAGCTGCAGGAGCGCCTGGAGCGCGGCGCCGGAATGGAGGAATGGCTTGCGCAGCAGGGACTCAGCCGCGCGCGGCGGCTCTGGCAGGATATCCGCATCGAACCGGGCTGGGAGGATGCGCTGGAGGCTGTTTTGCGCGAGCGGCTGAATGGCATCGCGCTGGTCGGGCTCGATAGCGCCGCGCGCTGGTTCGGCCGCGATGGCCCGCCCGGCAAGGCCACTTTCTATGTCCCGGCAGAGGATCCGGAGCGGCAGAGCGCGGCGCTTTCCGGCTTCGAGCCATTGCGGCGCTACGTCGTCTGCTCGGAGCAGGGACTGGGGGCGGTCGTAGGCGAATGGCTGCAGGATGTCTACGTCGTGCCCGATGCCGCCGCAGGATTGAACGCGCGGGAGGCGCTGCCGGCCGGGGCGGCGCTGGTAACGCGCGACGGGCATGTCTTCACGCGCCACAGTGTGAGTTTTCATGCTCCTGACAGCGAACTGCATGGCGTCCTGTCCAGGCAGCGCGAAATAGAGGAGCTGACCGTCGCAATGGAGGCCGATCGTGCCGCGATCGACGGCTTGCGGCGCGAGGCGAAAACCATGGAAGGCGACATCGAGCAGCGGCGCGCCGCTCTCGAGGATGTGCGCACGCAGATCGACGCACAGCGGCAGCTGCATCACGCACTGCAGCTCGAGGCGGTGCGTCTCGGGGAGCAGAGCGAGCGCATTGCGCAGCGCGGACATCAAATCACCGAAGAGCTCGCCGGCATCGAGCTACAGTTGGCGTCTACCACCACGCATCGGGATGCCGCGGATCAACTGATCGCCCGGCTCGATGCCGAACACTCTCAAGCCGGCGCGCAGCTGCAACTGGCCACCGACCTCTACCGGCGCTCCGAGAACGTCCTTCAGCTGCAGCGTGATGCATTGCAGCAGGTTCGTGATGCGCTCCAGGAGGCGACCTTCAATGAACGTTCGTGCTGTAGCAAGATCAATGAGATAGAGTCGCTCATTAAAGTATCTTCTGAGAATAGCGAGCGCTCCAAGGTGGCGCTCGGTGCGCGCGAGGAAGAGTTGGCGAGCTACGACGAGCAGCCGCTGCAAGCGCGGCTGCAGGACGCGCTTGCACGGCGCAAGCAACGCGAGGACGGACTCGCCCGTGTGCGCGACGAGCTGGACGGCATGGAATTGCAGCTCAAGGCGACGGATCAGAACCGCGCCGAGCGTGAGCAGAAGCTCGAGCCCATGCGCTTGAAGATCGGCGAAACCAGGTTGAAGGAGCAGGAGGCACGGCTCACGGAAGAGCAGTTCGCTCGCCAGCTCGCCGAGGCGGGGGGGCGGGAAGAAGACCTCTCCGCGATGCTGGAAAAGGGCGCCCGGCCGGCCGCGTTGCAGACCGAAATCGTGCGGCTCGGGGATCAGATCAAGGAGCTCGGCGCGGTCAACCTGGCTGCGCTCGAGGAGCTGCGGACGACGCGCGAGCGCAAAGAATACCTCGATGCTCAGTCGCGGGATTTGAGCGAGGCGATCGCTACCCTGGAGGATGCGATCAGGCGCATCGATCGCGAAACTCGGGAGCGCCTGCAGCGAACCTTCGATGAGGTCAACCGGCATTTTGGCCAGATGTTCCCGGCGCTGTTCGCAGGGGGAACTGCGCGCCTGGTGCTGACCGGTGACGAGATCCTCGACGCAGGAGTACAGGTCATCGCGCAGCCGCCCGGCAAGAAGAACAGCACGATTCACCTGCTCTCCGGGGGCGAAAAGGCCCTCACGGCGCTGGCCCTGGTGTTCTCCCTGTTTCAGCTCAATCCTGCGCCGTTCTGCCTGCTCGATGAGGTCGATGCCCCGCTCGACGATCACAATACGGAGCGTTTCTGCGAGCTCGTGAAGAAGATGTCGCGGAACTCGCAGTTCTTGTTTATCAGCCACAACAAGATCACCATGGAGATCGCGGAGCAACTTCTCGGCATTACGATGCAGGAAGCCGGCGTATCGCGCGTGGTGGCGGTCGACATCGAAGAAGCGATGAAGCTTTCCGAAGAAGCGGCATAGCCGCCCCGGCGCTCGTGATGGGCGGCCATCGTCAGGACCTGCGGGGTTTTCGGATGAAGCTGGATAGGCGAAATGAGGGATACGCCGGGCGCCCGCCGGGCGGATTCCTGCCACCGACAGGTGGTTGATGAGCGACCTGCAGCTGAGCCTGCTCGGAATCGGCGTCGTGATCATCGGCGGGGTATGTCTGTACAACTGGCTGCAGGAACGCCGCTTCCGGCGCCGCCTGGAGCAGGCCTTCGGAGACGGGCCCGACGATGTGCTGCTTCAGAGCCGCGCGCAGCCGGGAAGCGGCGCCGGCCGCATAGAGCCGCAATTGCAGCAGACGCCGGCGCCTCGGCGCAGGCCGGCAAACGGCGGACCTGCGCCTGCCGCGCTCCGACCCCGGTCGACCGCTTCAGAGCTCGGATTCGACGCGGAGCTGGACTTCGTCGCGGAAGTCGAGGCGCCTGGCCCTATCAACGGGCCGGTGGTAGAAGAACTTCTGAGCAAGATTGCGGAATGCGGCAAGCCCGTCCGGGCGCTGGGCTACCGGCCCGAAACCAGTAGCTGGGAGGAAGCCGGCCGCGGCAGCTCCGCGCGCTACACCGGCCTGCAACTGGGGCTGCAACTCGTAAACCGGTCGGGGATCGTGAATCCCGCTCAGCTCGCGAGCTTTTGCGAGGCGGTGCGCAGCTGCGCTGAAAGAGCAGGGGGTCTTGCCCTGTGTCCGGACACGCAGGCAGCGCTCGGTGGAGCCCGTGAGCTCGACGCATTTTGCTCGAAAGTGGACGTGGCCGTGGGGGTTAACGTTGTCGCGCAGGAAGGCACGGCTTTTTCCGGCACCGACATCCGCGAATTCGCCGAGGCCTCCGGATTTCAGCTCGAGCCCGACGGCGTGTTCCATTATCGCGGCGAGGGGCGCCGCACGGCGTTCACGCTCGACAATCACGAGCCGGCGCCGTTTCTGCCGGAGCAGATCAAGAAACTCACGACGCGCGGCGTCACCCTGATGCTCGACGTGCCGCGAGTCGAAGAGGGCCTCGCGGTCCTCGATCGAATGCTCGACATCGGCCGCAGTTTCGCCGCTGCGCTCGGCGGCAGGCTCGTCGATGACAATCGCTCGACCTTGAGCGAGGCCGGCATCGACAAAATCAGGGAGCAGTTGCGCACGATACACGCGGCGTTGGCGGCACGTGAAATGCCGGCCGGGGGCGAGCGCGCGTTGCGGCTTTTTTCCTGACAGGTTGTTTCATCAATGAGCGAAGCCCATGGCTCCGGGGAGCACGCGGCGCGAGCCACTGAGCTGCGACGCGAGATCGAGCGCGCCAACCACGAGTACTATCTTCTCGACGCGCCGACGCTGCCCGACGCCGAGTACGACCGGCTGTTCCTCGAGCTGCAGGAGCTCGAGGAAAGGTATCCGTCGCTGCGCACGCCGGATTCCCCGACCCAGCGCGTCGGCGGTGCGGTGCGCACCGATCTGCCTGAAGTCCGGCACACGGTGCCCATGCTCTCGATCCGTACCGAGACGGATTCCGGAGCCGGCGGTGCCGCCGCTTTCGACCAGCGCATCCGCCGTGAGCTCGACCTGGTGCCCGACGATCCGCCGGTCGACTACGACGCCGAGCTGAAGTTCGACGGGGTGGCGATCAGCCTGCGCTATGAAAAGGGGGTATTGACGCGGGCGGCAACGCGCGGTGACGGCCGCGTGGGCGAAGACGTCACGCCCAATGTGCGCACCATCCGCAGCGTGCCGCTGCGGCTGCAGTCCGCTCATCCGCCAGCGATCCTCGAGGTGCGCGGCGAGGCGTTCATGCGGCGCGACGATTTCGAAAAACTCAACGAACGGCAGCGCACAGCGGGCGAGAAGGTGTTCGTCAATCCCCGCAACGCGGCCGCCGGGTTCGTGCGGCAGCTCGACTCCCGGATTACCGCGCGGCGGCCGTTGTCTTTCTACGCCCACGGCCTGGGTGAAGTCGCCGGGTGGTCATTGCCGGCGACGCAGAGCGCCATCCTCGATGCACTGAGGGACTTCGGCCTGCCGGTTTCGCCGGAACGTGCAGTGGCACAGGGTGCGGACGGGCTGCTCGCGTTTCACGCCCGGATCGCCGCTCGACGTAACCAGCTGCCGTTCGACATCGACGGCGTCGTCTACAAAGTCAACAGGCTGGATCTGCAGAACCGGCTGGGATTCGTTTCGCGCGAGCCACGTTGGGCCGTGGCGCACAAGTTCCCGGCGCAGGAAGAACTGACGAAGGTGCTCGCCATCGAGGTTCAGGTGGGACGGACCGGCAAGCTGACACCGGTGGCGAAACTGGAGCCGGTGTTCGTCGGCGGAGTGACCGTCAGCAACGCCACTTTGCACAATGAAGATTACGTCAATGCCCTCGATCTGCGGATCGGCGACACCGTGACCGTCCGACGCGCCGGCGACGTGATCCCGCAAGTGGTTGCCGTTCTGCCCGAGCGCCGTCCGCGCGACGCGCAGCGGTTTTCCATGCCATCGCGATGTCCCGTCTGCGGATCTGCGGTAGCGCGCGATGAAGGCGAGGCGGCGACCCGTTGCACGGCGGGACTGTTCTGCCCGGCGCAGCGCAAGCAGGCGTTGCTGCATTTCGCCTCGCGGCGGGCAATGAATATCGAAGGGCTGGGAGAAAAGCTCGTCGACCAGCTGGTGGATGCCGGTCTGGTGCGTACCCCCGCGGATCTTTATGGCCTCGGGGCGGACCAGCTCGCGGGCCTGGAGCGGATGGCGGAAAAATCCGCCGCCAATATCATGGCCGAGATCGAGTCCAGCAAGCACCCGACGCTCGGGCGTTTCGTCTATGCCCTCGGTATCCGCAACGTCGGTGAGGCGACCGCGCGCGACCTGGCGGAGCATTTCGGGAGCGTCGAAAATATCGTGGGCGCCGACATCGACGCGCTGCAGCGCGTCGCCGACGTCGGACCGGTGGTCGCCGCGAGCATTGCCCAGTTCTTCGGCGAACCGCATAATCGAAAAGTTGTCGAAGGGCTCCTGGCTGCGGGCATTGCGATCGAGAATCCACCCCCTGTCACGGCTGCAGCAGCGGAGCGCGGTGCGGAAGGCATCGCTGGCAAGCGCTTCGTGCTCACGGGAACCCTGCCCGGCATGACCAAGGATGAAGCGAAAGAGCGCATCGAAGCACTGGGGGGGCGCGTTTCGGGAAGCGTTTCCAGGAAGACCGACTATGTCGTCGCGGGGACCGAGCCCGGCGCCAAGTACGAAAAGGCGCGCGAGCTCGGCATCGCCGTGATAGACGAGGCGGCCCTGCTAAAATTGCTGAAACCATAGGGATCCAAGACCAAGAAGATGAACGAGATAACCAAGGCCGTCTTTCCCGTCGCCGGAATGGGCACCCGCTTTCTCCCCGCTACCAAGGCGAGCCCCAAGGAAATGATGCCGATCGTGGACAAGCCGCTTATCCAATACGCGGTCGAGGAAGCCGTCGCGGCCGGCATGACGGAAATGATCTTCATCACCGGACGCGGCAAGCGTGCCATCGAGGACCATTTCGACAAGGCGTTCGAGCTGGAGCACGAGCTCGAGCAACGCGGCGACAACCGGTTGCTCAAGATCGTCCAGAGTATCATTCCGCGCAACGTGCACTGCACCTACGTGCGCCAGCAGCAGGCCCTCGGCCTCGGCCATGCCATCCTCTGCGCGAAGCAGGTGGTTGGCGACGAGCCGTTTGCGATCGTGCTCGCGGACGATCTCATCGACGCCGAGCCGCCAGCGCTGCAGCAGATGGCCGGAGTGTTCGCCCGGCGCGGTCGGTCGGTCGTTGCCGTGCAGAACGTGGCCAAGAGCGAGACGAAGCGCTATGGAATCGTTCGCATCGAGGCGCGCTCCAACTCGCCGCATCGTATCAGTGGAATCGTGGAGAAGCCCGAGCCTGCCGCCGCTCCTTCCACCCTGGGGGTGGTGGGCCGGTATATCCTGACTCCGCGCGTGTTCCATCACCTGGAGGAAGCCAAGCCCGGCGCGGGAGGCGAGATTCAGCTGACCGATGGCATCGCCGGCCTGCTCGCGGAGGAGGATGTCTTCGCGTACGAGTTCGACGGCGTTCGCTACGATTGCGGCAGCAAGCTCGGCTACCTGCAGGCGAATCTGCAGTTCGCGCTGAAGCATCCCGAGGTCGGGACGGACTTCCGCGGCTACCTGCGCAACATGAAGCAACGCCCCAAGAAGTAGCGAGCGTATTGACTCTCACACCCGAAAAGGCGCGGCAGATTCTGGACACCGCGGAGGAGCTCTGTTCGGCTGCGGCGGTGTCGGAAGCGGTGGCCCGCGTGGCACGCGAGATTTCGGCGGAGCTGCGGGACAGCAACCCGGTCGTGCTTTCGATCATGCGCGGCAGCGTGGTCTTCGCCGGTCAGCTGCTGCCACAGCTTCGCTTTCCGCTGGAGTTCGATTATCTCGACGTCACGCGCTACGGTGACGCCACTCGCGGAGGCGATATTTCCTGGAAGGTAACGCCGGGCACGTCGGTCGCCGGACGCGTAGTCCTGGTGCTGGACGATATACTGGACGAGGGGCAGACGCTCGCGGCCGTGCGCCGCAAGCTGCGCGAATCCGGCGCCGTCAAGGTCTACAGCGCCGTCTTCGCGGACAAGGATACCGGGCGCACGAAAGCCGCACGCGCCGATTTCGTGGGCGTCATTCTGCCCAACCGCTACGTGTTCGGTTTTGGCATGGACGTGAGTGGCGCGTGGCGCAACCTGCCGGAAATCTATGCCCTCAAGGACGGTGAGCAGTAGGCGGTAAGCCGTGAGCGGTTACGTGATCATGCGACATGGTTATATTTGCCGGTTCGCGGCTGGGGTACTTGCGCGGCATTTTCGCGGCACCCTTCTCGACCTTCTGTACGGTGCCTGCTGCGATGCAAGCGGCTTTCTCCGCTCACCGCTCGCTGCTTACCGCTCACTGCTATGCTAGGAATCATCGGCGGCAGTGGGCTCAATCAGCTCGCCAATCTCGAGGTCTTGCGGCGGCAGATCGTTCGGACGCCTCATGGCGAGCCGTCTGCCGCCATGACCTTCGGCACGATTCAGGGACGGGAGGTCGTGTTTCTCGCCCGCCATGGCTACGGCAATACGATACCGCCGCACGAAGTCAATTACCGCGCCAATATCTGGGCGCTGCACTCGCTCAACGTCAAGGACGTGGTCTCGGTCGCTACGGTCGGCGGCATACACTCCGATCTCGTCCCCGGGACCCTCGCCATCCCCGACCAGATCCTCGACTATACGCACAGCCGTGCGGCAACGTTTTTCACTCGCGCGAGTCATAGCGTTACGCATGTCGACTTTACGCACCCGTACTGCGAGGCCATGCGCCAACGGCTCCTGAAAGCGGCTGCGGTCGCCGGTGAAGCGGTCCATGCCGGGGGCACCTACGCAGCAACGCAAGGGCCGAGGCTGGAAACTGCGGCCGAAATCGACCGACTGGAACGCGACGGGGCCGATATGGTCGGCATGACCGGGATGCCGGAAACGGTATTGGCGCGCGAGATCGGTTTGTGTTACGGCGCAATGGCCCTGGTCGTCAATTACGCCGCTGGCCGCGGCACGAGCGCGGCGGGCATACGCCTGGAGGACATCGCTCCCGTATCACAGCGAGCCACTGCGCGCGTGCGCAACATCCTGGAACACCTGGTGCTGCTCGATGGCGATTAGACCCGTACTGAGAATGGGGGACCCGCGGCTGCTCACGCCGTCGCAGCCGGTCGAGCGCTTCGATACCGGCGAGCTGCAGACGCTGATAGCGGATCTCGACGACACGATGCGGTCGCTGAACGGGGCCGGACTGGCTGCGCCGCAGATTGGTGTCCTTCTGCAGGTGGCCATTTTTGGCGTCGAAGCCAATCCCCGGTATCCGGATGCAGAGCCCGTTCCCTACACGGTGCTGATCAACCCCCGGCTTACGCCCGTCGGCCGGGAGATGGAGGATGGCTGGGAAGGATGCTTGAGCGTTCCCGGCATGCGGGGACTCGTTCCTCGCTACCGGCATCTGCGCTACCAGGGATACGACGCTCTGGGAAACCCGATTGATCGCACCGTGACTGGTTTCCATGCCCGTGTCGTCCAGCACGAGTGCGACCATCTTGCCGGCATACTCTATCCAATGCGCATCCGCGATCTACGCAATTTCGGCTTCAACGAGGAGCTGTTTCCCGGGGAGAACCTCAGGGACGAGTAAGCTGCCAGTTTCGAATTCCATCCGACAAAACACGACTAGACACTGGAAACTCGAAACTAGTGCGGTGTCCCGTAAATACCGCGGATAAGTAGATGATGTCGATGCGGGGCGCGATCTTTCGGATTCACGCTCAGCCCATTGAAATTTCTCGGAATGGGTGCCAGACGCGAAGCAAACCGCAGGCAGGTTGGACACCTGGCGAGGATTTGCGACAACGTATGGCGGCCATTGTCGTGGAAATTTCACGGGTTTTTACGGAACAGCACACTAGGTACGCAGCTGCTCCACCAGCTCGCTTTCGATTCGTACGACCGTTTTGGCGTCCTTGAGCGCGGCACCGCTCACCAGGAATACGTCTTCGGCGCGCGCCCCCAGCGTATTGATCTTGGCGATGTGAAGGTTGACGTCGTAACCGGTCAGAACGCGTGCAATGCGCGACAGCAGGCCCGGCCGGTCACCGGCGATGACCGACAGCACCCAGTACGCGCCTTTTTCGTCCGGCTGGATGTTCACTTCGGGGGAAATCGGGAAATGGCGCAACTGGCGGTTCAGTCGCGGCTTAGTGAGCGCAGGCAGGGGCGACTTGAGGCGCAGCCGCTCCTGCAGGTCATGCTCGATCAAGCTGATGACGTCGCGGTACTGGGGCCGGCTGTTGTCCGGGTCCTGGACCTGGAAGCTGTCCAGGGCGTACCCGTGGCGGGTGGTGTAGACCTTGGCTTCGAAGATGTCGTAGCTGATGTGCTCAAAGAAGCTGCAGATGCGGGCGAACAGCTCTTTCTGGTCCGGGACGTAGATCATAACCTGCAGGCCTTCTCCCGCGGGCGACAACCGTGCCTTCACGACCGGCTCGGTAGCGGCGGAGCGGTAGTAGAGCAGGCGCGTATGCCACGCGATCTCCTGCGGCTCGTGGCGCAGGAAATAGGTGTCGTCGAGCTGCCGCCACAGCTGGTCCTGCGTATTTTCAGGAACCGCATACAGGCGCAGCTTCGCCCGCGCCTCTTCCTGGCGGGCCTGCAGGCTGGTCGCAACGGAAAAGCGCGTGCCGGCGAGGAAGTTCCGTGTCGCCCAATACAGGTTCTCGAGAAGGTTGGCCTTCCACGCGTTCCATACCTTGGGGCTGGTGCCGCGGATGTCCGCAACGGTCAGGAGATAGAGGGCGGTGAGATGCCGCTCGTCGCCGACGCGCGCTGCGAAGCCGCGGATCACTTCCGGGTCGGCGATGTCCTGTTTCTGGGCCGTGGCCGACATCACGAGATGGTTTTCGACCAGCCAGGCGATGAGCGCAGTGTCCTCGCGCGGAAGCCCGTGCTCCTTGCCGAAGCGCCGCGCGTCCACGGTACCGAGTTGGGAATGATCGCCCCCGCGGCCCTTGGCGATGTCGTGGAAGAGCGCCGCGAGATAGAGCACCTCAGGTCGCGCGAAGTCGCTTGTGAGGCGGCTGCACAGCGGGAACTCGTGGGCGAGCTCAGGGATCGAGAAGCGCCGCAAATTGCGTATCACCCGCAGGATGTGCTCGTCGACAGTATGTACGTGGTAAAGGTCGTGCTGCATCTGGCCGACGATGCGGCCGAACGCCGGCAGATAGCGCCCGAGCACGCCGTATTCGTTCATGCGCCGCAACGCCCGTTCCACGTGGCTCGGGCTCCGGAAGACCTGGAGGAACCGCTCCCGGTTGCGGGGGTTGCGGCGGAAGGCGGGGTTGATCAGGCGCCGCGCGCGCCACATCGCGCGCCAGGTAGCCGCGCTCATGCCTTTCAGCTCGTGGTGCTGCTGGAGCAGGAGGAAGCTTTCGAGCACGGCGCCCGGATGCCGCTGGAATAGCCGCTCGTCGCGCGCTTCCAGCAGCTCGTCGCGCGCGCCGAAGCGTTCGTTGATCGGGTGGTACTCCTTGTCGTGGGCCGGCATCACGCGCGCGCTGAGGTTCTGGAGCACGATGGTGTTCAGCTGCGCGACCGCCTGAGCGGTGCGGTAGTAGCGCTGCATCAGCTGCTCGCTTGCGAGGCGGTGCGGGCGGTCGTGCAAACCGAACTCGCGGGCGAGGGCGGACTGATGGTCGAAAAGCAAGCGGTCCTCGCGCCGACCCGCGATGTAATGCAGCCGCACACGAAGCTCCTTCAGGAACTGCTCATGGTGCTGCAGCTCGCGGGCCTCGGCGGGGGTGATGACTCCGCGCCGGGCGAGCGCTCGCCACCCCGCTCCGATTTCGGCGGCGCGCGAGACCCACAGCACGGTCTGCAGGTCGCGCAGCCCGCCGCCGCTTTCCTTGACGTTGGGCTCGAGGCTGGTCTCCGCAAACCGGGCGCGCCGCTGCTGCTGCTCGAGGATCTTTGCCTGCAGAAACGCCGCCGGATCGAGCGTATCTCGCATGCGCTTCGTGAAGCGCGCGTACAAGTCGCGCCGCCCCGTCAGCAGCCGCGATTCGAGCAGCGTCGTTTGCACCGTGACATCAGATGCAGCGAGCGCCACGCACTCTTCGATGGTGCGCACGCTATGACCGACTTCGAGACCGATGTCCCACAACGTTCCGATGAGCTCTTCGAGCTTGAGGGCGAGGGCGGCGTCGGGCGGCGCCGACAGGAGTATCAGCAGATCGACGTCGGAGCAGGGGAACTGCTCCACGCGGCCGTAGCCGCCGACCGCGGCGAGGGCCGCGTTGCGGGGCATGGCGCGGTGCGCCCATACTTCCTTTAGCAGGCGGTCGATGAGCGCGCTGTGACGCCGCAGCAGCTCCGTCGCGGAGCCGCGGAGCTGGAAGCGCTCCCGGAGCGCACCGCGATCGGCGG
>DATFWO010000285.1:0-76770 GCA_035259205.1 Burkholderiales bacterium
ATGAACCCGTTGACCGGCGAGTTCAAGTGGAAGGTTCCCATCACCGGCATCCCGAATTCGGCGAGCGTCCTGGGAACCGGCGGCGGCCTGCTCTTCACCGGCCGGCCGACCGGGGAATTCATCGCGTTGGACGAGGATACCGGCCAGACGCTCTGGCAATTCAAGACCGGCTCGAGCATCAATGCGCCGGCAATCACCTACACGCACAAGGGGCAGCAATACGTCACGGTGGCATCGGGCCTCGGGGGTAGCGTCATCAAGCGTTTCGTCGCCGATCAGGTTTCCACGGGCGGATCGGTCTGGACGTTTGCGCTCATGCCCTGACGGCGAGTGATCGGTGATCGGTGATGGGTGATCGAAAACTCAGCGCGGCATGGGCGCTTTGCGCCATGCTGGTGTGGGCGTACGCCTCCGCGCAGGATGGCGGAGGAAAATCGTTCCCGCCCGAGCAGATCAAGCGCGGTGCGGCACTCTATGCCGCCAACTGCGAGTCCTGTCACGGCGTGCGCATGATCGGCCCGCCGTGGGCCATCGACCTCAAGAAATTTCCGCGCGACAGGCCGGCGCGCTTCATCGATTCGGTAACCTACGGCGTGAGAAACATGCCGCCGTGGGGCGACGTGCTGAAGCCCGACGAAATCGAAGCGCTCTGGGCGTACGTCGTCGCCGGAGAACAGCAGAACTAGAACCTATTTCATAACTAGGCACGTGTGCGACGGAGGCGATGTGGGATGCAAGTCGAGGAGGAGAGCCCGAAGCAATATGTCGATATTGCGAGGACTCCCGACAAAGAGATGCGCCCACAGCGCCCCGTCCCACTTGGGTTGCGGCCAGGACGGTCGTCTGCATCGTTGCCCGTCTTGACCATATCGACATATGGCCTGCGCCGTTGCGCCTCGCATACGGTCCGTCCTGGCCACAACGCATCGCGCGCCTAGTTATGAAATAGGTTCTAAGGTTCGAGCGCGGCGCGCGCCGCGGCTGCGAAGCGCTTCAGGCGACTGCCGGCATCACCTCGCGGGCGAAGCGCTCCATCGAGCGCAGCACCCGCTTCTGCTCCAGGTCGCCGAACCAGAAGCTGCAGTTGAAGTGCGTGATCCCCACCAGCTCCTTCAATCGCCTGATATGGCGGATACAGGTATCGGGCGTGCCGATCACCAGGAAGTGCTCGAGGAGGTCCTCCATGTCGGGTTCCTTCTTGGCGGGGAGCGGGACGGCGTGGCCGTTCTCCACGCGCTCGTAGCGGTTGCGCAGGGAGAGCGTCACGCGCATGTTCCAGCGCGCATGCTCGGCGGCATCGCGCGCATCCGCCTCGCTCTCGGCGACGTAGACCGCGCGCTGCACGCCCACGCGCGGCGGGCTCTGCGGCCGCAGCTCGCCCACCACCCGGGCAAAGAGCCGGCCGAACTCGCCGAGCTGGTCGATCGAGACGCCGAAGCCTCCGGTGAGCACGTTGAAGCCGCGGCGCACCGCCGCTTCCAGCGCGTACGGGCTCTGCGCCGTGATCCAAACCGGCGGATGCGGCTGCTGCAGCGGCTGCGGGAAGAGCGAGGTCTCGGGAATCCGGTAGAGCTTGCCGTCGTAGCTGAAGGGCTTGCCACCGAAGGACTTCACGATGATGTCCACCGATTCGTCCCAGCGCTCGCGCCCGGCATCGAGCTCGAGCCCGAAGCGCTCGAATTCGTACTGCTGATAGCCGCGCCCCAGCCCGACATCGAGCCGACCGCCGCTCACCACGTCGAGCGTGGCGATCTCCTCGGCCACGATCAGGGGATTGTGCAGCGGCACCACGACCACCGCAGTCCCGACGCGCAGGTTCGTGGTCTTCGCCGCGAGGTAGGTGGCGAGCTGCAAGGGGCGCGACAGATAGCCGTAGGTGGAGAAGTGGTGCTCGGCGAGCCACACGTTGCGATATCCCAGCGTCTCGGCCGCCTGGGCGAGCTCGATGCCCCGCGTGTAAATTTCCTGCGAGGACCGCGCGGACGGCGACTGCATGAGCAGAAACGTTCCGATGTCCATGGTCATCCCTCTCGGCGTGGGCGCATCACGGCAGATCGAACCTTACCGCGACAGCGGCGCTGGCGATTACCGCGATATCATCACGGCCGTCGTCAGGGACGTCCAGGCCGCCCTTGACGGTTCTCACCGTCACCTGCCCGTGCGGCAGGCTGGCCTTCACCGCGGCCGCATCGACCTTGTCGGGCCGCTGCACGCCGATGGTGACCTCCACCTGCATCGCCTTCGAGTCGAGACCGAGGGTACGGATCAGGCTCAAGGACGAATGATGGAGCGCATCCTGCACCGCGCGGAGCGCAGCCTTGGTGTAATCCCCTCCGTGCAGATCGTTGCCGGTGCCGAGCTCCAGTATGACCCGTTTGAGTGCCATGTCTTCGCTCCCTATGCGATATCGAGGCGGACGATCGCGGCCGCATGAGCGATCAGCGTGGAGCTCGTGCCGGCGTCGTTGAAGATCTCCAGCCCGCCCTCGACCACTTTCACCGTTCCGGTACCGTGGGGCAGCACTGCCAGCACGGCGGCCTTGTCGACCAGATCGGGCCTGGGCACGCCGATCAGGACTTCCACCACCATCGAGTCGGTCGGCTTGCCCAGTGCAGCAGCGACGTTGAGCGAGTTGTGCCACAGCGCATCGCGCAACGCGCGTACCGCGGCCTTGGTGGGATCGGCGCCTCGTATGTCCGTGCCCATGCCGATCTCGAGCACTACGCGCTTCATGGCCATCGTGGTGTCCTCTTGCTCTTCTTGTGGCGAGCGGGGTAGAGATTATGCGGGGAAGGGCGATGACGATCAAATCATCTGCGTCAATTTGAGCAACTCACCGATGTCGGCAAGCTCCTCGAGCTTCCAGAGCCGTTCGAGCAGCGCGTCGATTCTGGAAGGGGGCAGGACCGCGGCGGCGAGCGGGCGGAACTTCTCGCTCAGCTCCGATTCGGACATCGGGTTGCGCCAGTGGCCGCGATGGTATTCGACCCTGACGGTTTCGCGCCGGCCGTTCTTCATGAGCACCTCGAGGTCGCACAACATGGCTTCGGGCTCGCGGGCATTGGCTTCGTCGGAGATGCTGCACTTGATGCGTCCCACCAGGTCGAGCAGGCCGGCATCGTGGAGAAAGGGATCCTCGAAATGCCGGCTCTCGATCGTGCCGTACTTGAGCGCCACCCCGGCGGTGTAAGGCATGCTGTGGTCTGCCGTTTCGCGGTTGGCGGGCCGCCACTTGTCCGGATCCCCGGCCATCATGTGCACGGCCGTCGCGAGCGTGCGCACGTGGACTTCCGCGATGTTGTCGATGTCACCGGCGCGAGCGCGCGCCTCGATCGCAGCCTGGACCACCGTCTGCGAATACTGGCCCAGCGGATAGCGCTTGACGAAGCACTGCATGATGCCGAACGGCACGCCGTCGCCGCCGAAGGGCTCGAGCTCGAACGGCTTGCGGCTCACCGCAGCGAAAAAGCCGCCCCGGCCTTCGTAGATCGGCGACGGTCCGGTCATGCCGCAAGCCGCGAGTTGGGCGGCGAACATGGCGTTGCGGCTGGCGTTCGCGTAAGCGCAGCCTTTCCACATCGAGACGTTGCCGATGCGGGTCTGATAGAGGGCGACGTTGGCCGCCGCCGTCAGATTGACCGCTTCCGTGATCTGCCGCCCCGTCAGGCCCATCAGCCGCCCCGCGCCCACGACGCTCGCTATCGCGCCTGTCGTCACATGGTCGAAGCCGAGCGACTTGGTGTTGAAAGCGTCACAGATACGGCAGAAGACCTCGTAGGAGAGCACCGTCGCGGCGATGAGGTCGCGACCGGATCTTGCGCCGGTTTCCGCGGCTGACAGCAGCGCGGCGATGCTGTCGCTGGGGTGCCCGGCATCCTGTTTCCCGGTGTAGCCGTCGTTGAAGTCGAGATAGCGGATCATGACGCCGTTCGCGAAGACGGCGAGGTCCGGGCTCGTCTCCTGGCCGGAGCAGAGCACGGTTGCCGGCCGCGTGCTCGTCACCTTGCCCGCCAGCTCGCGTGCGATGCGGGCGGGTTCGCCCGCGTAGCCGCCGAGCGCGCAGCCGAACGTGTCGATGATCATGCGCTTGGCCTGGTGCACGACTTCCTTCGGCAGCGCCTCGTAGCGCAGCGAGTCGGCGTAAGCTCCGAGATTTTCCGCAATGGTGGCCATGGAATAGGGCAATGAGCAGGTTCGATGGCCGGCGCCTAGCTCCCGCCCGCAGCCGGCAAGCTCAGGTTGCGATGCACCCAGTGGGCGCAGGCGAGCGTATGGGCATCGCGCCAGAACCGGCCGACGACCTGAACGCCGACGGGCAGCCCGCGCGGTCCCTTGAACGCAGGAACCGTGACGCAGGGAAGGCGCAGCAAGGTCCAGCCGCGATTGAAAACCGGGCTGCCGGTTTCTTCGAGCCCGCGAGGAGCCTCTCCGGGCGCGCTGGGGGCGAGGAGAATGTCGAAGTCGGCGAACACGTCGTCGATCAGCCGGCGGCACTGGTCCGCAACGGCGCGCTTGCGGTCGTAGGTTTCCGGCGTGCACTGCATGCCGTAGGCTATGCCCTCCTTCAGGGTGGACGAGAGCCGGCTCTGGTGCAGCCGCATCTCGTACGCGAGCGCCTGCGCCATCTCGAAGGATTGAATTTCCTTGTGGGCGCCGGCGAGCTCCGCGAAAAGCTCGTGCATCGCGGCCATCCGCACCGGGGCGCCGGCGGCTTCGAGACGACTCGCTGCGGCATCGAGGGCAGCCGCGGTTTCGGGTGCGGCCTGCTCCCATTCGTAGGTACGCCAGATACCAATGCGCGGCGGATCTTCGCACGCGAGCTCGTCCAGACCGGAACGGCCGGTTATCGCCGTCGCGAGGAGCGCGACGTCCGGCACGCTGCGCGCGATGACGCCCACCGTATCGAGCGTCTCCGAAACCGGCTTCACGCCTTGGCGGTTGATCAGGCCGAAGCTCGGCTTGTAGCCGACCACCCCGCAGAAGCTCGACGGCCGTATGGTCGAGCCCCCGGTCTGAGTGCCGAGGGCGAGCGGCACCATGAAGTCCGCGACGGACGCGGCGGACCCGCTCGAGGAGCCGCCCGGCGTGTGGGCCGGATTGTGCGGATTAGCGGTCTTGCCACGGTAGCTCGTGGCGAGCTCGGAGGTGACCGTCTTGCCCATGATGATGCCGCCCGCAGCGTGGATAGCGCTCACGCACGCGGCGTCCCAGGCGGGCTGGTTTCCGCTGTAGATAGCGGAGCCGTATCCCGTCGGCATGGCAGCTGTGTCGATAATGTCCTTGATGCCCACGGGCACTCCGTGCAGCGGCCCCCGTACCGGACCCGCATCCAGCGCGCGCGCCTGCGCCAATACCTTGTCGGCGTCGACGTAAGCCCAGGCCCGGACCTCCTCCTCGCGCGCCGCGACGCGTGCGAGGCAGGCCCGAGCCAGCATTTCCGCGGTGATCTCGCGGCGGGCAATGAGGGCGGCGGCTTCCACCGCCGAAAGTCGGTTCAGTTCCGGCCTAGACATCGAGCGCCCGTTATTCCGTCCTGATGTTGGCGTCCTTGATGACCTTGGCCCACTGCTCGACCTCGGCCTGCATTACCCGGCGGTAGCGGGCGGGTGTGCTCCCGTTCGGCTCGAGCGCCTGGCTGGCGAATCGCGTGCGCACGTCCGGCGACTGCAGGATCGTTCCGATTTCGGCGTTCAGCAGCTTGACGATTTCCGGAGCGGCCGCCGCCGGCGCGAGAACGCCATAAGTGGGCGTAACGTCGAATCCCGGATAGCCCGACTCGGCGACCGTGGGCAGCTCGGGGAACGCCTGCGCCCTCCTGGCGCTGGTGACCGCAAGCGGCGTGAGCCGTCCCGCCTGTATCAGGGGCAGCGCGGCGGCAATGCTGCCGAACCCGACCTGGACCTCCCCGGCGGTGACTGCGGCAATCGCGGGCGCGCCGCCTTT
Source organism: Burkholderiales bacterium (assembly GCA_035259205.1). Lineage (GTDB taxonomy): Bacteria > Pseudomonadota > Gammaproteobacteria > Burkholderiales > SG8-41 > SG8-41. Next base: position 5,944 of record DATFWO010000285.1, read on the forward strand.
GTAGGGAACGTGGATCATGTCGATGCCGATGCGTCTCTTCAGCAATTCGCCGCTGAGATGCAGCGGGCTGGCGACACCGGCGGAGCTGTAGCTGAGCTTGCCCGGCGTCGATTTCGCGAGAGCGACGAGATCCGTCACCGTTTTCGCGGGCGACGAGCGGGTCACCACGATCACGAAGGTGCCCGAGGCGACGAGCGTCACGTAGGAGAAGTCCTTCATGATGTCGTAGCCGAGGTGCGAGTAAAGGCTGGGGCTCGCGGCGACCGCAGGCGTAAGGGCCATGAACAGGGTATAACCGTCGGGCGTGGCCTTCGCGGCAACGAGCGCACCGACGTTGCCGCCGGCACCAGGGCGGTTGTCCACGACCACCGGCTGCCCGTGGCGTTGCGTGAGCTGGGCGCCGATGACGCGCGCGAGATAGTCGGTGCCACCGCCGGGCACGTTGGCGTCGATGATCCGGATCGGCCGACTGGGATAGTCCTCTGCCGCCGAAAGCGATGCTGCGCCCTGCGCGGCTGCGACAAAGGCGGCAACGAGCACGACACTGCTCGCAGGCGTGGAACCGCGCCGTGCCGGGCGAGGCGGCTCACTCAAGCTTCACCCCCGCTTCTTTCACGATGCGTGACCACAGCGTGAGCTCCGCCTTGATATAAGACAGAAAGTCCGCTGGAGTGGTCGTCTTGATCTCAACGTCCTCCGCCGCCAGGCGCTTGCGCACCGCCGGCAGGTCGAATATCCGGGCCGTTTCCTTGTTGAGCCTGGCGATGATGTCCGGGGGCGTCCCGGCCGGGGCGAGCAGTCCGAACCAGATCACCACGTCAAAGCCGGGAAAACCGCTTTCGATCATGGTCGGAACCTGCGGCACTCGCGGGGAGCGCTTGGCGCCCGTGAGCGCCAGCCCGCGCAGCCGCCCCGTGTTGATGTGCTCGGGGATGCCCGCCGACGGCAGGCTTGCGGAGCCCACGGCGATCTCTCCGCCCAGGAGCGCGTGAACGATGGGCGGCACGCCTTTGTAGGGCACGTGGACGAGATCGACTTTGGCCAGGCTCTTGAAAAGCTCCATTGCCAGATGCGGCGAGGTGCCCACGCCCGCCGAGCCGTAGGTAACCTGGCCCGGGCGTGCCTTCGCGAGCGCGATGAGCTCCTTCATCGTTCTTGCGGGCACCGACGGATGCGCGACGAAGACGTTCGTCACCGCCCCGATGTACGTGATGGGCGCGAAGTCGTTGAGCGTATCAAACGGCAGCTTCGGATACAGCGCCGGATTGATCGCAAGGGAGTTGCTGGCGAGAAACAGGGTATAGCCGTCGGCGGGCGCCTTGGCCACGATCTCCGCCCCGATACTGCCGCTTGCGCCCGGGCGGTTGTCGACGATCACCGAGCGGCCCCAGCTCTCCTGGAGTCGCGCACCGAACTCGCGCGCGAGTATGTCCGTGGTGCCTCCAGGCGTGAATCCGACCACGATGCGGATCGGTTTCACCGGGTAGGCTTGCGCCGCGGCGCCCTGTCCGTAGGCGACGGACGGCGCCCCGGAGGTCCCGACAACTGCCGCCAGGACGAAGAGCATCAAAATGTGCGAGCTTGCGTGCGTGTCCATGTCGCGAGACGGTGCCGGGCGCGGCGCTCATAGAGGAAAAAATATTTTTTCTTAGTGTAGCATGCGAGCATGAACGACTCGCGCTATCGCATGGGCGTGGACATCGGCGGAACTTTTACCGATATCGTGATGATGTCGGACGATGGCACGGTGTACAGCAAGAAGCTTCTGTCGACTCCGGCAGACTACAGCGCAGCGATCGAGGACGGCATCACGGCATTGCTCTCCGAGCTGTCCGTAGTCCCGGCGCGCGTGGAGGAGTTCGTGCACGCGACGACTGTCGCCACGAACACGATCATCGAGCGCAGGGGCGTGCAGGTCGCATTGGTGACTACGCAGGGATTTCGCGACGTGCTCGAGCTCGGGCGTTTCCGCGCGCCGCGCCCGTACGACGTGCGCTTCCGCAAGCCCGATCCACTGGTGCCGCGTAACCTCCGCTTCGAGGTCCCGGAGCGCATCGACGCCGACGGCTCCATCGTTCGCGAGCTGGATATTGCGGCGCTCGAAGATATTGCGCGCGCGGTGGAGCTCGCGCAGGTCCGCGCGATCGCGATATGCTTCCTGAACGCCTGCTCCAACAGCGCCCACGAAAAGCAGGCGGAGCGATTCTTCCGTGCCCGATTGCCCGGCGTCTCGATAACCGCTTCGACCTCCCTGCTGCCGCAGGTAGGCGAATACGAGCGTACCAGCACGACGGTCATCAACGCCTACATCCGTCCGGTCGTCAACGGTTACGTGGAGGCCCTGGAGCGCCGCCTTCGGACGCTGGGTGTTCCGGCTCCGCTGATGATCATGCAGTCAAGCGGCGGGATCGCGCCAGGCGCCCTCGTTGCCGAAACACCCATCACCATCATCGAGTCGGGGCCGGCTGCGGGGGTGCTCGGCGGCCAGCGCATGGGCGTGGATGCAGGCCTTAGCGACATGATCGTCTTCGACATGGGTGGCACGACCGCCAAGTCCACGGTCATCGAGGATTTTCAGTTCGGCGTATGCCCGGAGATCGAGGTGGGCGGGAGCGCGAGCATCGGCCAGCGCATGATCAAGGGGGCGGGTTATCCGGTGCAGGCGCCGACGATCGATATCGCAGAAGTCGGTGCGGGAGGAGGAAGCATCGCGTCGGTGGACGAGGCGGGCGGGCTCAAGGTCGGCCCGCGCAGCGCCGGCGCGGATCCCGGCCCGGTGTGCTACGGCCGGGGCGGCAGCCTGCCGACCGTTACCGACGCCAATCTGGTGCTGGGTTATCTCAATCCGGGCGCACTGGTTGGGGGCGAGCTGGTGCTCGACTACGGCAAGGCGCGGGCCGCGGTCGAGGCGCTCGGCAGGGCGCTGGATCTGGACGCTACCGACGCCGCCTACGGCATCCACGAGATCGCCAACGCGACCATGTTGCGCGCGCTGCGCGGCATCTCGTCGGAGCGCGGCCGCGACCCGTCCCGGTATTCACTGCTGGCGATCGGGGGCAACGGTCCGGTGCATGCGGCAAGCCTCGCCGAGGCCGGGGGATTGACGCGTATCGTCGTGCCGCCGGTTGCCGGTCTCTTCAGCGCTCTCGGCATGCTCTTCGCCGATGTCGAGCATCACCTGGTGAAAGGTTTTTACCGCGCTTTCGAGCGCTGTCCTGTGGCAGATCTCAATGCCGCGGCGGCCGATCTGGTGGAATCGGGACGCAAGCTCCTGTCCGAGCAGGGCTACGCGAGCCCGGAACGCCAGCGGATCGCCGTTTGCGCCGACGTGAAATACGTCGGCCAGACTTCCCCCCTGACCGTCCGTCTCGCCCGCCTTCCCGTTACCGATGACGTCCTGAGGAAACTGGTCGGGATGTTCGAGGCCGAGCACTCCAGGACTTTCGGCTACATCTCGCCCGGGGACGCGCTCCAGTTCGTCGCAGTGAAGGCGATCTGCCAGGGCGTGCCCGAAAGGCCGCGCATGCCGGGGCGCATGGCGCGCGGGAACGAGCGCGCGACGCCGGCACGCGAGCGCCGCGCCTACTTCGGGGCGCGGCACGGCTGGCTCGCAACGCCGGTCATGGCGCGCGCCGATCTTCCCGGCAAGACCGTGCCGGGACCCGTCATCGTCGAGGAATACGACACGACCGTCGTGGTCCGGCCCGGATGGACGGCGCGCACCGATGGCTGGAACCGGATCCATATGGAGCGAGGGTGAAAGTCGACCCGGTCAGACGCGAGCTGTTGATGAACGCCCTGGTGACGATCGCCGAGAACGTGCTCGTGATGATCGTACGCACGGCGCGCTCCGCCAACGTGAAGAACAGCCTGGATTTCTCCGCCGCGATCCTGGATGCCGATGGGCAGCTCGTGGCCCAGGGCCTCGCGGTCCCGGTGCACCTGGGCGCGATGATGCCCGCGATCAAGGGTTGCCGCGACTACTTTGGCGACGACGTCGCCGAGGGCGACATGCTGGTCTGCAACGATCCGTACTCGGGTTGCAGCCATCTCAACGACATTTTCATGTTCAAGCCGGTCTTCGCTGCCGGACGGCGGATCGCCTGGATCGGCATCATCCTGCACCACACCGATCTCGGCGGACGCGTTGCGGGCGGCAACGCAGCCGACAGCAACGAGATCTTCGAGGAGGGCTTGCGGATCCCGCCGAGCAAGATCGTGGATGCGGGAAGAATCAACTCGACCCTCATGCGGATCATCGAGTTCAACTCGCGTGTGCCGGCGCGGGTGCTCGCCGACGTGCGGGCCGAAATGGCGGCGGTCGAGCAGGCGGCGAAGGAGCTGGAAAGGCTCGTTTCCCAGTGGGACGCGGACGAGTTCTGCGCGTACCTGCGCGACCTGATCGACTACGCCGAGCGCCTCGCCCGCGCCCAGATCGCAGCGCTGCCCGACGGCGTGACCGAATTCACTGAATGGAACGACGACGACGGGATCGGCGGTGGCCCGGTGCGGATCCACGTGCGGCTGACCAAGCAGGGCGACGAGATCGCCGTCGATTTCAGCGGCACCGACCGCCGGCTGGGAGGAGCGGTGCACAGCTACTACGCATTCACCGCGTCGTGCGCTTATGCCGCGATACGCACCATGCTGGACCTCGATATCCCGAGCAATGCCGGGCTCTATCGGCCGATCAGGGTGATCGCGCCCGAAGGGACGTTCGTCAATGCGCCGTTTCCGGCCGCATTCGGCTCCCGTGGACAGAGTGGATACCGGATCCGCTCCGTCGTCCTCGGCGCGCTCGCCCTGCTGATGCCGGATCGCCTGACCGGCTGTCCCGGCGGCTCGGAGTTCGCGATCGCCGTGTCCGGGCACGATGGGAGCCGCCGGCGCTTCCTCCATCTCGAGTTCCACAACAACACCGGCCATGGCGGTGGCCCCGATCGCGATGGGCAGGACGCAGGACCGAACTGCATCGGCAACCTCGCGAACATGCCGGTCGAGCTGATCGAGGCGGAAAACCCGATCCGGGTGGAGGAATACGCTTTCCTGCCCGACACAGGCGGGCCCGGCAGGTATCGCGGCGCGCTGGGTATCGTGCGCGAATACCGCATCCTGGCCGAAGACGCCGTGGTGCAGGTACGCTCGGACCGCTTCGCGCACGAGCCATGGGGAATACTGGGCGGGGGGCCGGGCGCCCGTGCCCGCGCCTTCCTCAATCCCGGCTCGGCGCAGTCCGAGGTGTTGCCCTCGAAGTTCGTGCGCCGCCTGCAGTACGGCGACGTGCTGCGCGCGGAAATGGCGGCGGCCGGGGGCTATGGCGATCCGCTCGAGCGCGATCCTGCGGCGGTGGCGGCCGACGTGGCGCAGCAGAAAATTACGCGCGAGCATGCATATCAGGAGTACGCCGTGGTAGTCGACGGCGACGCCGGGGCGAAGCTCGACGCCGCAGCCACCGCCCTCGAGCGCAGGCGCCGGAGCGGAAGCCACAAACGATAGACGTAGAGCCCGCGAGGAAGATGACGCGATCATGACCCATACGCCGAAAAAAGCCACGGTGCCGGACCAGGACGCTTCGCGCTATCTCGATGTGCTGTCCGATTACCTGTGCCATGCCAGGCTGGAGGATTTTCCGGCAGCTGTAACCGAACGCGCACGCTGGATCATTGCCGACTGCCTGCCGCTGACCGCCGCCGGCATGCAGGCCCGGGAAATGCGCGACTTCGCGCAACGGCAGCTCGCGTGCAATCCCAGGGGCGAGGCGACGGTCATCGGCCTGGGCGTAAGAGCGGATCCCAAAACGGCTTCGCTGCTGAACGGGACCGCGGGGACGTGGCTGGAAATGGTGGAGGAGAACATCTACGCCAAGGGACTGCCGGCGATCCAGGTCGTACCTGCCGCGCTGGCGCTCGCCGAGCACCACAAGGCGTCGGGACGCGAGCTCATGGCGGCGACCGTTCTCGGTTACGAGGCTGGCTGCCGGATCAGCAGGGCGACCAAGACCAAGATGGCACTGCATCCGAGCGGCACCTTCGGGGTGATCTGCGCGGCGGTCGCCGCCGCCAGGCTGGCGCGGCTGGGTGAGCACGCGATGCGCGAAGTGATCAACGTGAGCGCCACGCTCGGACTGGCCACCAGCCGCAAAGCGATCATCGACGGCGCGACCGTGGGCCGGGTATACAGCGGCGCCAGCGGCCTGCTCGGCATACTGGCGGTGGAAATGGTTCAGGCCGGGCTGACCGGCGAGGTCGACGGGGTGCGCTCCGTCTACGGCTCGATCTACGCCGATGCGCCGGAGGTCGTGAGCCGCATTCCGCAGATGGCGAAGGAGTCGTTCGAGCCGGAATTGGTGCTCGCCGGACTGGGCTCGGAGTTCCTCATAACCGAGGGGTTCATCAAGATGCACGCCTGCGCCCGGTCGATTCATCCGGCGCTGGATCTCGTCGAGGATATCCTGGCGCGCAGGCGGCTCGACCCGGCCGAGATCGACCGCATCGATTTTCTCACTTACATCTCGCCCACGACATTGCACGGCAAGACCCCGAAAACGGCCTTCGGGTCCCGATTTTCGCTGCCGTTCGCCGTCGCATCGCTCATCTACCACGGACGCGGCGCACTCGCGAACTTCGAAGACGAGGCCTTCGCGAATCCCGTCATCCGCGACCTCGCGCTGCGCGTCAATGTCGCCGAGAAGCCTGAATACACGGCCTTGTTTCCCTTCAAGCAGCCGTGCGACGTGCAGGTTCGCCTCAAGGATGGCAGTATGATCGAGGCGAGAGCCGAGTACACGAGAGGCGATCCGAAAAACCCGCGCACGGCCGCGGAAATGACGTCCAAATTTTTCGATGTTGCCCGACTGGTCTGGAACCGCGAGCACGCGCAGCGCGTGTTCGACGGCATGATGTCGCTCGAGGGCATCGACGACGTGCACGCTTTCTTTTCCAGAAACCCGATCTAGCGTATGTCGCTCGAGCGGGACTTTGTCGGCTATGGAATGACCCCGCCGGCGGTGGCGTGGCCCGGCGGCGCGCGCATCGCGGTGCAGGTGGCGGTGAACTACGAGGAGGGCGCCGAGTATTCGCTGCTGGACGGAGATGCCCATCGCGAGCCTACGGGTGACCTCGCATCGCCCGTGCCGCTCGATCAGCGCGACCTGATGAACGAATCCTTCTTCGAATACGGCAGCCGCGTCGGCGTGTGGCGGCTCCTCGATCTGCTCGACAAGCAACAGATCAAGGGCACCTTTCTTGCGTGCGGTCTCGCGCTCGAGCGCAATCCGCAGGTCGCGCGCGAGATCGTCCGCCGCGGCCACGAGCCTGCCGGTCACGGCTACCGGTGGGAGGAGCATCACAAGATGAGCCGGGACGAGGAGCGCGAAGCGATACGCAAGGCGGTGGATTCCGTGAGCCGCACGACGGGGGAACGTCCGGTGGGCTGGATGCCCCGCTACGGACCCAGCGTGAATACCCGGGAGTTGCTGGTCGAGGAAGGCGGCTTCGTCTACGACAGTTGCCATGCCATCAACGACGATCTGCCCTATCGCGCGACCGTCAACGGACGGCGCTGGCTGGTGGTCCCCTATGCCGGCGACGTCAACGACGGCCGCGCGTTTCGGGGCGGCGGGGGCGGACCGGACGACTTCTACAACGTCATGCGCTACACCTTCGACGTACTCTATGCGGAAGGCGCCGCGCGTCCCAAGATGATGACCGTGGCTCTGCACTGTCGCATTTCGGGGCGGCCGGCCTTTGCGCATGTGGTCGGCCGGTTCCTGACTTACGCGAGGCAGTTTCCGGACGTATGGTTCGCGCGCCGCATCGATATCGCCCGCTGGTGGCTCGAGCGGGGCTATTGAGGCGACCTATGGATGCACAGGGCTCCGTGCAAGGCGCGGGAAGGGTGACCGCATGAGATCGCGTATGGCCACAGGCATGGCAGAGCGTCTGGGATCGGCGGCCGTGATCGGCCTCGCTTGTTTCGCGCAGACGCTGGAAACGGCAGCCGCCGGACCGGCGCCCGAACCCGCGGCCGGAGATTTTCCGAGCCGGCCGATTCGATTCGTGGAGGCTTTCGGCGCCGGCGGCACCACCGACTATCTTTCCCGGGTGGTCGGGCAGAAACTTACCGCGCGTTTCGGGCAGCAGGTCGTCGTTGACAATAGGCCCGGCGCCGGCGGCAATATCGGTGCGGAAATGGCGGCGAAGGCTACTCCGGACGGCTACACGCTTTTCATGGGAGTAGTTCCCATCCTGGCCGCCGCCGGCAGCCTTTATGGGCGGCTGGGCTACGACGTTCTGAAGGATTTCAGCGATATCGCCCTGGTCGTGTCCGGCAACTATGTCCTCGTGGCGGGGCCGTCGCTGCAGGCCCGCTCGGTCCAGGAACTGGTGGCGCTCGCCAAATCGAAGCCGCTGCGCTACGGCTCGGCGGGTATCGGGAGCACGCTTCATCTGGCGATGGCGATGCTGAACAGCATGGCGGGCCTGAACATGCTTCACGTGCCGTACAAAGGCGGCCCCCCGATGGTGACGGCCCTTGCTGCCGGGGAAGTGGACGCGGGCGCGCCCAGCCTCACCTTGGCGCTGCCCTTGATCAAGGCCGGCCGGTTGACTCCGCTCGCGGTTACCAGCGCGCAGCGCGCCAGGGAATTTCCCAACCTTCCGACCATCGCGGAAGCCGGGGTTCCCGGCTACGATCTCACGCCGTGGTATGCAGCCTACGCGCCAGCGGGTACGCCGGCCGCGATCGTGAAGCTGCTGAACGCCGAGATCAACGCCATCTTGCGCATGCCCGACATCCAGACGGGTTTCGCGGTGCAGGGACTGGAAGCGGTCGGCGGTACGCCGGAGCAGGCGCGGCAGACCATGAGGGTGGAGGTCAAGAAATGGGCCAAAGTGATCAAGGAAGCAGGGATCAAGGCCGAGTAGGCCGATTGCAGTCCCTCGTGGTGTGCGCGTTGCGCAGCACACCGCTGGTTGTGCTGGCGTCGTGGATTGCGGGTGTTCAGGCGCAGGACTATCCCGGCAAGCCGATCCGCTGGGTGATCCCCTATGCATCGGGTGGAGCCGCCGACATCACGGCGCGCATCATGGCGCCCCGCATGACGGAGTCTCTCGGCCAGCAAATCGTGGTCGACAACCGGCCGGGCGGGGCGACGATACCTGCCGTCGACGCGGTCGCAAAGTCCGCCCCCGACGGCTACACGTGGCTTATCGCCAACATTGCATTTGGGGCCAACCCGAGTCTCTTCCGCAAGCTGCCCTACGATCCCATCCGGGATTTCGTGGAGGTCAGCCAGCTCGCGGTCGTGCCGATGGTGCTGGTGGTTCACCCATCGGTGCCGGTTCGCTCCCCCCAGGAATTGATCACGCTCGCCAAGGCGAAGCCCGGCGCGCTGAACTATGGTTCGGCGGGAAACGGCGGCGCCAACCACCTGGCGACGGAGGTGTTTCGCAGCATGAGCGGGATCGACATCGTGCATGTGCCGTACAAGGCGATCGGCCAGGCCCTGTCCGATCTGCTGGGCGGGCAAATCTCGATGCTGTTCGGGACCGTCACGTCCGTCCATCCGTACATCAAGTCGGGCCGCCTGAAGGCGCTCTGCATCAGCAATATCCGGCCGAATCCTGCGCTGCCCGAGGTTGCGCCGTGCTCGGAGCGCGGCGTCGCCGGCTACAACGTCAACGAATGGCAGGTGCTGGTGGTTCCGGGGCGCACGCCGCCGGGGGTCGTGGAGCGCCTGCACAAGGAAGTGGTGAAAGCGCTGGCCGATCCCGACGTGAAGAACCGGCTCGCCGGGCTGGGCGCGGAGCCCGTCGGCAGCAGCCCGAGGGAAGCGGCAGACTTCGTGCGATCGGAGCTGGCGCGATGGGCGAAAATCGTCAAGGAAGCAGGAATTCAGCCGGTCGATTGAAGCGCGCTCGTGCAGCCCATCCGTAATTTTGAGCAACGGGCAGGAATAGCGGCACCGCGCGATCTGCAGGACTGCATATGAGATTCGGTCTCTTTGGCAGCGCACAGACGACCACCGGCGAGGGCGCCATGGGGCCCGGCCAGGGGTTCAGGGATTACGTCGAGTTCACGATCGAGGCGGAAGCCCTCGGATATCACAGTGCGTTTCTCGTCGAGCATCACTTTACGGGCTGGAACCAGGTATCGGCGCCGCTCAATCTGCTCACGTGGGTTGCCGCGCGGACGACGACGTTGCGGGTCGGAACGGCGGTGATGGTGCTGCCCTGGCACAACCCCGTGCTCCTGGCCGAGCAGGCGGCAACCCTGGACCTGCTCTCGGGCGGGCGCCTGGACCTGGGAATAGGCAAGGGTTACCGCTACAACGAGTTCAACGGATTTCGCATTCCCATGGAGGAAGCCGAGCCGCGCTTCGATGAGGCTCTCGACGTCATCATCAAGGCGTGGACCGCGACCGGCCGCTTCTCCCATCAGGGCCGGTACTGGCAGTTCGAAAATATCGCGGTGGAGCCGCCCCCGGCCCAGCAGCCGCATCCGCCGTTGTGGACGGCCGCCGGCAGTCCGGCGTCGATCCGGCGCGTCGCAGAGCGCCGCTGCAACCTCATGCTCGATCAGTTCGCGACGCCGCAGATCATCGGCGAGCGTATCGCCCTGTTCAGGAAGGAGCTCGAGGCGAGAGGGCGGCCGTTCGACCCGTTGACGGTCGCCGTCGCACGGGACGTCTACGTCGCCAAGGACCGGGCGGACAAGCTGGCGGCCCTGGAACGCAACGCGAAGTTTCGCCAGCGTACTGTCGAAGTGTCGCGAGTTCCGGGCCGGCTAGGCGGCTCGCACGTGCTCGCCTACGACCATACACCCGTGAGGAGCGAATCCGTCGCGTTGTATGGAACGCCCGACGAGATCATGGAGAAGCTCGAAGCACTGCGCGCCGTCGGAGTGAGCTACATCCTGGCCATCATCGGCGGCGGCTCGCGCGAAAGCCTGCGGCGCTTCGCCCGCGACGTCGCGCCGGCGTTCACGGGCGGCGAGCGTGCGACGGTGCGAAGCTGAGAATTCAAGCTCAATTTCCAGCTGCAGATGAATGCGGATAAGCGCAGAGCTTAAAGTTCAGGTCAAGATCAATACGCAATTGGGTTCGACCTTATCTGCGTTTATCTGTGTGTATCTGCGGCTGGAAAGCCGGTGGATTATTACCGGTGGCGCCTTTCGCGGCGACCGCATAAACTTTCAGCAGCCGCTACACCGGGAGCAAGCTAATGGCTACCTTTCTGAAACGCCGCATCAATCAGGCGCAGTCTGACGCCGCCGACCTCGAAGTGCGCCAGACGGTCGAACGGATCATCGGCGATATCGGAAAGCGGGGCGATGCCGCCGTGCGCGAGTTGTCGGCGAAGTTCGATCGCTGGTCGCCGGTGAGCTTCCGCTTGACGCAGACGGAAATCGACAAGCTCGTGCGGGAAGTACCAGAAGGAACCCTGGCCGATATCCGCTTCGCACAGGAGCAGATCCGAACCTTCGCGCAGCATCAGAAGGACGCGCTGCGCGATCTGGAGGTGGAAATCCGGCCGGGGGTGAAGCTCGGGCACAGGAACATCCCCGTGGAGAGCGTCGGGTGCTACGTGCCGGGAGGCCGCTATCCGATGGTCGCTTCGGCGCACATGAGCATCGTCACGGCTAGGGTGGCTGGCGTAAAGCGCGTAGTTGCATGCACCCCGCCCAACGCCGGCACGCCGCACGCGGAGACGATCGCGGCCATGGCGCTCGGCGGCGCCGACGAGATATATGTGCTGGGCGGGGTTCAGGCGGTTGCCGCGATGGCGCTCGGCACGGAAAGCATGCCTGCAGTGGACATGTTGGTCGGGCCCGGCAATGCCTACGTGGCGGAAGCCAAGCGGCAGCTCTTCGGCCGGGTGGGCATCGATCTTCTCGCCGGGCCGACGGAAATTCTGGTGATCGCAGACGAGGGTGCCGACGTCGAAATGGTGGCGGTCGACCTTCTCGGGCAAGCCGAGCACGGTCCCACCAGCCCGGCCACTCTCATCACCACGTCGCGGGCGCTGGGCGAAGGTCTGCCGGCCGAGATCGATCGCCAGCTGAAGGCGCTGCCCACGGCCGATGTCGCGGGCGTGGCGTGGCGCGACTACGGCGAGATCATCGTCGTAGACACGCCCGAGGAGGCGGTCCGCGAGGCCGATCGCGTGGCTGCCGAGCACGTCGAAGTACTGACCCGTGATCCGCGCTGGTTCCTCGATCGCATGAAGAACTACGGCGCGGCGTTCCTCGGCCCGGAGACCAACGTCGCCTACGGCGACAAGGTTATCGGTACGAACCACACGCTGCCCACGCGTGGCGCGGCGCGCTACACGGGAGGGCTGTGGGTCGGGAAGTTCATGAAGACCTGCACCTATCAGGAATGCACGCCGGAAGCGAGCGTGGAGATCGGTGACTACTGCTCGCGCCTGTGCGCGATCGAGCGTTTCTGGGGCCACAAGGAGCAGGCCGACCTGCGGCTGCGCCGCTACGGCGGCAGGGATGTCGGCCTGCACCGCACGAAGCCGGGACGGGCATGAGCGTTGCGGCTGCGCTGCCGGGCGTTTTGAGCGGCTGCCGACTGGATGGCCGCGTCGCACTGGTCACGGGAGCCGGACGCGGGCTGGGGCGGGCAGCGGCGGTCGGGCTGGCGCAGGCCGGAGCCGAGGTCTACCTCGTCAGCCGCACCTCGAGCGATCTCGAGCAGGCTGCCGATACGATACGCGCGGACGGAGGCGCCGCAACTCCGCTGGTGTGCGATGTCACCGACGGTCGCCAGGTGCGCGATGCGCTCGCGCGGATGCGGCAGCTCGATATCCTGGTCAACAACGCCGGGGGCAATATCCCGGAGCCGTTCGTCGAGGTCACGGAGGAACGCCTCGATCGCGTGCTCAACCTCAACGTGCGCGCGGCATTTCTCGTGGCGCAGGCGGCGGCGCGCAAGATGCTCGAGGCGGCCGACCGCAGGGAGAGCGGCGGCGCGATCGTCAACGTTTCATCGCAGATGGGGCACGTCGGCGCCGCGGGACGCACCGTCTACTGCATGACCAAGCACGCGCTCGAGGGCTTCACCAAGGCGCTCGCGGTCGAGCTCGCGCCGCACAACATCCGGGTGAATTCGATCGCGCCGACGTTCATCGAAACGCCGATGACCGCGCCGTTCTTCGAGGAGCCGCGCTTTCGCGAGTGGGTGCTCAACCGCATCCCGCTCGGCAGGCTGGGCCGGCTGGATGAAGTATCGGCGGCGGTCGCATTCCTCGTGTCTCCTGCTGCCTCCCTCATCACCGGCGCAAGCCTGTTGGTAGACGGGGGATGGACGGCACAGTAGGGGCTGCGGAAGCGCCAGGACAGGTCCGGGCGACCACATTCTGAACCTGGACTGCCGCGCTGCCGGGCACACGTCGCAATTGCCGGCCGCAAGCTGGAAAATCCTGTTAAGCTCACTCCCCACACCGTCGCCCGTAGTTTCCACGAGGGAAACGCAATGTACCAGCCGCGGCGCAATACGAATGTGAGCAGTGTACTGGTTGGGTTGAAGGTAGTGGACCGGACACAGTACGAAGCAGGGACATCGTGCCCCGAGTCACGGGCCGCTTAACGACAGGAGAGATCAGATGGCAACCGTCACCGGTAACGACCTCATGGCCGATTCGCTCAAGCGCATCGGCATCGAGAACTTCTTTTTCCTCATGGGCGGCCCCATGAACGATGCGCTGCCGCGCATCATGAAGAAAGGCATACGCGGCATCGACGTGCGCCACGAGCAGGCGGCGGCGATGGCGGCGCATGCCTACGCGCGCGTCAGGAACGTTCCAGGCTTGTGCATGGCGGCATCCGGCCCCGGCACCATCAACCTCACCACGGGAATCGCGAACGCGATGATTGATTGTGCGCCGGTGGTGGCCTTCGGCGGGGCGAGCCCGATCATCGGTTACGGCACGGGCGCGTTCCAGGAAATCGACCAGGTCGCGATCATGAAGCCCGTCACCAAGTGGGCCGACCGCGCCTACGAGCCGCGCCGCATTCCCGAGCTGATCGACCTCGCATTCCGGCAGTCGATATCCGGCAAGCCGGGGCCGGTCTATCTCGATTTTCCGCAGGACGTGCTCTACGGCGAGGTCGACGAGGAGAAGGTGCGGTGGCCCGATTTCTCCAAGACCCTGCAGCGCAGCAAGGCGCAGGGCGATCCCCGGCTCATCGATGAGGCGCTCAAGCTGCTGGAGAAAGCGCAGAAGCCGGTCGTCATTTCAGGCAGCGGTATCCTGTGGTCCGACGGCACTGAGCCCCTGCGCAAGTTCGTCGAGAAGAGCGGCATCCCGATCTACACCACGCCTCAGGGACGCGGCGTGCTGCCGGAGGACCATCCGCACGCGTTCCTCAACGCGCGCTCGACCGCCATGCGCGATGCCGATCTCATTCTCGTCGTCGGCACCCGGTTGAACTACGTGTTTGGTCACCTGAAGCCGCCCCGCGTGTCCGCGACGGCGAAAGTCGTGCGCATCGATATCGACCCAGGCGAGATCAGCGGAAGCCAGCGCCTGGACGTCGGCATCGTCGGCGACGCAGGGACCGTCATGCAGCAGTTCATCGACGCGGCCGACGGCCGCATCAAGGATTCCCAGTTCGCCGAGTGGCGCAAGCACCTCGCCGAGGTCGAGGCGGCCAAGAAGCCCGAGTCGGAAAAGGCGATGTTCACCGAGAAGCTGCCGATCCACCCGCTGCGCCTGTGCAAGGAAGTCCGCGATTTCATGGACCGTGACGCGATCCTGTGCGTGGACGGCCAGGAAATCCTGAATTTCGGCCGCCAGTCGATCCCGACGTTCGTTCCCCGGCACCGCTTGAATTCCGGGCCGTTCGGCTGCATGGGCGTAGGCATGCCGTTTGGCGTCGGCGCCAAGGTGGCCAAGCCCGACAAGCAGGTGGTCGTGCTGCACGGCGACGGCTCGTTCGGCCTCAATGCGCTCGAGTTCGACACTGCTACGCGCCACAACATCCCGGTGATCGTCGTCATCAGCCTGAACGGCGGCTGGACCGCAGATCCCAAGAAGGAGAAGCCCGGGCGTGACCTGGGCTACACGCGCTTCGACCTCATGGCGAAAGATTTCGGCGCCCACGGCGAGTACGTCGAGAACCCGGACGACGTACGTCCGGCGCTCGACCGTGCAAAGAGCGCGATCAGGAATGGCAAGCCGGCGCTGGTCAACGTGGTGACCGACTGGACGGCAAGGGCGACCACCGTCGCGTTCTCGAAGAGCATGACATAGCTAACGCGGTAAGCAGTAACCGGCGAGCGTGAGCGGTTGGTCCGCCCACTGCCGAGCGCTTGTTCGCGTTTGAGTGCCTTCAAGGCTGATTTAGAGGCCGACGCGGCGTATCGTATTGCCCAGTATTTCGTAGAGCGCGTAATAGCTGCTCAGCAGGGAACGCGCATCCGGAACCAGATCGCCCGATCCGCTGAAGCCATGCGACACCATCATGGTCGGCGCGGGTATGACTTCGAAGCCGGCTGCTTCGAACTCCGCCCTGGCACGCGACATGTCCACCTCGTGCGCGACGAGCGCGACGCGTCTGATCCCCTGCGGCAGCAGAATTTCCGCCGAAAGCCGGGCGTTCTCGCGGGTATTGCGTGAACGCTGTTCGGTCCACGCTGCGGTAACGCCGAACTCCTCGAGCAGCACCTGCTGCATGACCTGGGCTTCGGTGATGCTGTCGTTCTTGATGCCGCCCGACACCAGTACCGGCACGCCGGTCTTGCGGGCGACCCGCGCGCCGTAGCGTACGCGATCCAGCGTCAGTCGCCCGACTGTAGGACCGCCGTATTCCGGCGCGTATCCTCGAATGCCACCGCCCAGTATGACCACAGCCTGGGCGTCGCGCGCCTTGGCGATGTCCAGCGCCGGGCCTTGGTCGAAGTGGCGGAGCAACGCCTGGGATACCGCCGGCGTCGCGAGCGCCAGGAGCAAAGCAAGTCCGAACCAGGCGAGCGCGCGACCGAGCCGCGGCCGCCGGTTCAGCAACAACAAGCCGGCGAACGCAAGGATGAAAGGGCCGTTCGGCGGCAGCACGACCGTGGCGAGCAGGTGTCTCAGGGGGAACAGTTCCATCGAGGGAAGCTCCATGGTTGCACTTCGATTACCCTCCCGTCATTGCGTTGGTCGGAAAATCATCCACGATATCCACAAGCCCGGGGCGCTCTTCGCTTGGTCCACGCATGATGCGACTATCGACTCAGCGGCAGCGTGAGCAGCGGCCGATCGCCGGGCTTGGCCAGCAGGTCGAGCCGCGTGAGCTCCATCAGGAGTGAGAACGTTGCCTTCGTCTCGTGGTCTGCGGCATCGACGTAGAACCAGTATCCCTGGTAGAAGACCGCTACGTGCGCGCCCGCGGGCGGCGCATCGCCCTTCATCGAGCGTGCACGGAACACCCCGCTCATTACCTGCTGCCAGTCAAACGGCCTGCCGTCTTCGGCGAGCGTCGTGCGGGCGATGCCGCTTGTGCTGTGCTCGGCCGGAATGTCGATCCCGTGCGACACGAAGTACATCGCCTGCAAAAGCGAGCGGGTTTCGAGGTCGATCACCGTGTATCCTTCCGGCGACTCGCGCTGGGCGAACGGAGGCAGTGCGTCCACCGTGACGTCGTACTTCGCCAGTCCCGGCTTGAGGCGGAATGCGCGCACGAACTCCCGCGCCGTAGCGCCGTCCAGCGCGGCCGGATCGAGATAGAGCAACGGCTGCCGTATTTTTTTCCCGAGCGTCCAGGTCTTGCCGTCCGGGTCCGGCCGCAGCTCGTATCCGTTCTTCGCCGCCTCGATCACGGCCGCCGCATTCACCTGGGCCGCCGGAATCGGGCCGCCTGCAGATTCAAACCGCTCCTCGGTGGAGAACACCGCCTGGCCGAGGGTCTGAAGCTCCTGCAAGGCAAGCACGCCCGCCACGAAATTGGAAAAGGGCGGAGCTTTCTTCGGGGTCGGCCCGCTCGCCAACTCGGCGTTGGGCACCCAGTTGAGATTCTCGAGATAGAGCCGGAAGACGGTGCCGATGGGCCAGGTGGTCTTGGCGAGGTAGAGGACGCCGTCCAGGGTCAACGGCGTGAACAACCTGCGCGTGAACTCCGCATCGTCGATGGGCACGAGGCTGATGGTCGGGCGGTCGGCGTAGGAGACGCTGGCCCCGGGAACGATCGCGGTGTAGCTGCGGTTGGGCTCCGCGCCGGAAGACACGAAGAATGGAGTGAGCTGCAGCTGCCGCACCAGCTCGAACTGGGCCGCGATATTGGCGACCGAGAGGCTGCTCGGGGTGTCCGTGTAGCGCAGGCGGACGATGTTGAGGAGAAGCTGTTGTTCCGTGGTCGTTTTCACGACCTCGTTGTAATGCAGCCGCGTCTCCTGCAGCTTGAGCGGACCGCTGCCGCAACCCGCGAGCAGTGTGGCGACAAGGAGCGCGCCGGCAACCGGCGAGCGGGAAAAGGCGCGCGCGGTGTCGGTCGCGCAGCTCGGCATTGCCGGCCCGGGATCAGCCGCCGTTGAACTTGAAGCCGTACAGCCTGGCGGCGTTGGTGCAGGTCATCTTGTAGCGGTCCGACTCGGATACGCCGGCGAAGTCGTGCTCTATGCTTTCGCGCGAGCGCGGCCAGGTCGAGTCGGTGTGCGGGTAGTCCGATGACCACATCAGGTTGTCCACACCGGTGAACTCGCGCGTGAACACTCCCACGCGATCCATGATGAACGAGGCCGAGAAGTTGCGGTGGAAATATTCGCTCGGCTTCAGTTCCAGGTGTATGCCGTTCTGGCGCGAGTAGCGCGCGTCGCCGCGGTCGAGGCGGGCGAGCAACCAGGGCAGCCACCCGGTGTCGGCCTCGGCGATTACGAGCTTCAGGCGCGGATGGCGGTCGAGCAGGGGGCTGGTGATGATCTCGCCCATCGTCAGCATCACCTCCATGGGGTTCTCGGGATACCGCGCGGCGCCCCTCTTTTCCCGGGTGAAGCGGAAGTTCGAATTGCGGCTGCTGGTGAGGGTGTGGATGCTGATCGGCAGGCCGATGTCCTCGGCAGCCGCCCATAGTGGCTCGTAGAGCGGCTCGCTGTACTCGGCGCCCTCGGGCGGCACCGCGGCGACCATGGCGCCTCGCATGCCCCGTTTCGCCCAGTGCTGGAGATTCTTCGCAGCGCGATCGACGTCGTGCACCGAAATGAGCGCGAGACCCACCAGGCGCTCCGGCGCATGGCTGCACATTTCCACGAGCCAGTCGTTGTAGGCGTTGAACGACGCTTCCTGCAGCTCGCCGTTCGGCATCGCGTAGAGATTCATCGCGTAGGTGGGGTATAGAACCTCGGCCGAGACGCCATCGATCTCCTGGTCCTTCAATCGCGCCACGGGATCGTATCCGCCGGGGCGCAAGTCCTTATGGTGAATATCCTTGAACTTGACGAGGTCCTCCTTGGGTACGCCGGTTGCCGCGATGCTCTCGATCGATCGCGGATTGATGCCCTCGGCAACGAACCAGGTGCCCGGCTTGCCCTGGTAGTCGGCCACAAAGCGCGGCCCGTTTGCGCGGAATTTCCGGTCGAGCCGCGCCTCCCACAGATCCACCGGCTCGAAAACGTGTGAATCCGCAGAAATGACTGTGTTTCCATT
Organism: Burkholderiales bacterium; assembly: GCA_035259205.1. Classification (GTDB taxonomy): domain Bacteria; phylum Pseudomonadota; class Gammaproteobacteria; order Burkholderiales; family SG8-41; genus SG8-41. Next base: position 24,573 of record DATFWO010000285.1, read on the forward strand.
CGTCGCCATGGCTCCTCCGCCGGTTCAGGAATCGGTGTGCAGCATCGCTCTGCCGGTGCAGAGCGCGCAACGTGCCGGCCATTGTAGCGCCGGCGGCGAAGCCCGAGCGGCCCAGTCCAGCATAGGGAACGCTCCGGCCACCTGCCGGCCGGACACGGTTGCCATGCGGCTCGCATGATAGGCAGCGGTTGTCCAATAAGCTGTTGAAACCATTCAGCAACGACCCAGCTTGCGTAGTGCGTTACGGCCGTCGGCGGCGAGGGGGCGTCGCTATCCGTTTCTGGAGTTTGGCGGGGAGCAGGACAGCAATTGCGCAGAACTGCTGGCTGATGCGCGCTGAACGGTGGACCGTGAGCAGTGAACAGTAAACAGTAAACACTAAACAGTGAGCAGTTCTGCGACTCGTCGCCCCCTACTCGAGCCTGATCCCTGCAGCTTTGATCACTTTGCCCATGCGCGCCATCTCCGATTTCATCGTTGCGGTCAGTTCCTCTGGTGAGCTGGCGACTATCTCCACGCTGGCAAGGAGAAACTTTTCCCTGACGTCGGGCCGGGTGAGCACGCCGACGATTTCCTGATTCAATCGCTTGACGAGCGCACCGGGCGTCCGGGCTGGAACGAGCACGGCGTACATGGCAACGCACTCGTAGCCGGGCAGGCCGGCTGCCGCCATGGTCGGAAATCCGGCCGCCAGCCCGGACGGCTTGGCGCTGGTAACCGCCAGGCCTCGCAGTCTGCCGCTCCGGATATGAGGAAGCGCGGCGTTGGCGTTCGGAAACATCATCTGCACGCGTCCTCCCATCACGTCGGTGACTGCCAGTCCCACTCCTTTGTATGCGATGTGCACGATATCGATGCCGGACATGGCCTTGAACAGCTCCGCCGAGAGATGCGGTATGGCGCCAGACGGCCCGGTGGCGAAGTTGAGCTCTCCCGGTCTGGCCTTGGCGAGGGAGATCAAATCCCGGACGGTAGTCGCGGTTACGGAGGGATGAACGACGAGGATCATGGGAGAACTGCCCACCAAGGTGATCGGAGCAAAATCCTTCAGCGGGTCGTAGGACGTCCGGGAGCGCATGAGTGGAATGAGCCAGAGCGTGTTGCTGTACGTGAAAAGGGTATAGCCATCGGGCGCGGCCTTGGCTGCGATGTCGGCGATGATGATGCCCCCCACGCGGTTATCCACTATCACCTGCTGGCCCAGGCTGGTGGAGAGCCCCTGCGCGATCAGCCGGGCCGAGAGATCGCTGCCGCCGCCGAGCTCCGCTGTCAGCATGCGCACGGTTTTCGCGGGATAGGCCTGGTCGGCGGCGCCGCTAGCGCCGCAAACAGCCAGCGCGGCCACCACCACGAGCGCGCGCACCGCACCGCCGATTGGACATGCGTACTTCACCGGGTATGTGGCAACAGCGTGGCCGGGGCTGAACTCATGTGTGCCTTCCGAGAGACTTGACCTCAAGTGGAATAGTGCCCGCTTCCCCGGAAGAGTGAAAGCAAGATGGCCTGCGCGTCGCACTTCGCGAGATTCGGGCGCGGCGGCACCTGCTCTGTCGTGCGATGCAAAGCTGGCTCGCGGACGGCGCGGTGGACAGCGCGGGAAGCCGAGCGTTCTTCGCCGATGCGCAGGGCCGGCTGACGCCCTCGCTGGCCTGAACCGGCGGCCGTCTGGCGCTCGATACCGATGGCATTTGGTCGTCCCCCGGCCTTGGGGAACTTCACCGGCGGCCTCCTATCTATTGGTGCATGGGCGGCGTGGCGGTGCGCCTTGGGAACGTGTGCGCCCGCACGAGAAGGGATACCACTCACGTCCACGAGAGGAATCGTCATGCGATATTCGATTGTATTGACGGCAGTTCTGATGACGCTGGTTTTGAGCGCATGCGAGCAGAGAAAGGACACCGTCGTCCAGCCCGTGCCGGTGCCGAGCCCGCAAAAGGATGCGGCTCCCGCGCCATCCAAGGAGATAGTCCCGGTTCCGGGCCCCAAGGGCCCACCGGGTCCAGAGGGCGCACCAGGTCGGCAGGGCGCGCCCGGGCCGGAAGGCTCCAAAGGCGAAAAGGGTGAGAAGGGCGAGCCCGGCAAATCGGGTGGAACCACTATCGTCGTACCACCGCCGTCCGAAAATAAATAGCGGCAACGCACTGCTGCGAGAGCAGTCGATTGCAGCGGCGCGCAGCGGCACTGCGCGTGCCCCGCCCGGGATGCCTGACCCGCGTCCCGGCCGTACGCCCGAGGCAAGTGTTCGAAACGGCCGGCTCACGGCGGCCTCTTCGCGATCGGCGGCTACCGACATCAAGCGCGGTCAGCACGAGGAGAGCAGCGCGCTGCTCACGCGCAGCACTATCTCGGGATGGCCGCGCTTATTCGAAGGTGCGCTCGCGCAGGCCCGGTTCGACTGGGTAACTGGCTTGGTTTGCCGCTGACCAATCGGCATAATTGCGGCTGCGATGCCGCCGGTATAAGCGCCGGTTCGAGCCGGATATCCGCGGCGGCGACCAAGAGGCGAACCGATATGATGATCAGCGATTCGACCACCCGCGCGCTCAACGCGATCAACGATCTGGCGGATCTGCTGCGTCTCGCTCACGGCGCGGCAGAACGCGTCCAACGGGAAGTGCACGGTTCCGTCGCATTCGACCGCGCCAACCAGATGTCGCAAAGCATCCGGGAAATCCGCGTGGCTGCCGAAGACCTCCACTTCGAGGTGGAGCGCTTCGTCAAGGAGCAGGCCGCTGCCAGCCTCGAGTAGCCGCGAGCGTGCCGTGAGCTCTCAGAAGCGGGCGGGACTGGTCACTGGCGCGGCCAGCGGCATCGGGCGGGCCGTGGTGCTGGCGCTGGCGCGCTCCGGTTTCGATGTTGGCATCAACTACAGCTCGAGCGAGACCGCAGCGCGCAAGACGGCTGCCGAAGCCGAGAAGCTGGGCGCGAAAGCGCTGCTCCTGAAATGCGACGTGAGCGATGAAGCCGGCGTGCGAGGCATGATGGAAAAGGTGGAGGAGACGTTCGGCCGCCTCGATGTTCTGATCAACAACGCCGGAACGACGGCGAGCTGGAAGCCGAAGGATCTGGAGAGCCTGTCGCTCGATGAGTGGGACCGCGTGTTCGCGGTAAACGTCCGCGGGCTGTTCCAGGTGACCCGCGCCGCGCTTCCGCTGCTCGGGAAGGGGGAGCACCCCTGCATCGTAAACACCGCGAGCATCGTGGGTCTGAGACCCGGACCCCAGCCGATCCCCTACGCGGCCAGCAAGGCGGCAGTGATCAACCTCACGAAGACGCTGGCCTGGAACCTCGGTCCCGGCATACGAGTGAACGCAGTCGCGCCGGGATGGATGGAAGGCGACTGGATGCAGCGGATGCTGAGGGACAAGTATGACGACTTGATGGGCAAGCGCGCCAAGGCGACGCCGCTCAAACGCTGCGTCACGGCCGACGATGTGGCGGAAACCATGATGAGCCTGGTGTCCGGCAATCGGTTCGTGACCGGCGAGGTGGTGGTCATCGACGGCGGTTTCAGCAGCTCTACGTGAATGAAACCCGGGAGTGCGTCAGAGCGGGAGAACGGGAGAGCGAGAAGCTCGTTTGTGCTCTCCATCTTCCGATTTCCCGATCTCCCGACCTCGCGATCTTCCGGCCATGCTTGAAGGCGTCGTCCCGTTTCCGCCTGAGTTCGCTCGCCGCTATCGCGAACGCGGCTATTGGGCGGGCCGTTCGCTCGCCCAGGAATTCGCAGTCGCCCTCGGAAGATTCGCCGACCGGGTGGCATTGATCGACCGCGACCGGGAATACACCTACCGCGACGTCGATCGGATGAGCGATCGGCTGGCGCTCAACCTGCTGGAGCTGGGGCTGCGGCCGCTGGACCGGGTAGTCGTGCAGCTGCCCAATGTCGCGGAATTCGTGACGCTCTACGTGGCGCTGCAGAAGGCCGGCGCGATACCGGTCGCAGCGCTGGCGACGCACCGCTACAACGAGGTGAGCCAGTTCGTGCGCATCGCGTCGGCCGTTGCGTGCGCCTATCCCGAGGCGCAGGGGGATTTCCGGTTCGGGAGCATGATCCAGCGCATACAGGCGGAATCCGCCTCCTTGAGGTGGCGGTTCGTCCTCGGCAATGCCGGCGCGGGGGAGCGTTCGCTGGCGGAGTTGATCGAGCGCGAGCCTGCGCTGCCGCGCTCGATGCTCGAGAAGATCGTCATCGATCCGTCCGATCCCGCCGTGTTCCAGTTGTCGGGAGGAACGACGGGCATCCCCAAGCTCATACCGCGCACGCACAACGACTATGCCTACAACTCCAGGACCGCTGCGCCGGTCTGCGGCGTGACGGGGGATTCGATATTGCTGCTCGTGCTCCCCATCGCTCACAACCTCCCGCTCGCTTGTCCTGGCATCCAGGGCTATTTCTTCAGCGGTGGGAAGATCGTGCTCAGCACGCACGCGCGCCCGGAGGAGATGCTCGGCCTGATCGAGAAGCACCGGGTCACGCACATCAAGCTGGTGCCGGCGCTGCTCATCCGGCTGATCGACAGTCCGGGCATCCGCAAGTTTGATCTGTCCAGCCTGAAGGTCATCCAATGCGGCGGGCAGCGCCTGCAGCCGGAAGTGCGCATGCGCGCGAAGCAGCTCATCCCGGGGGCCACGGTCCAGGAAAATTTCGGCATGGCCGAGGGCATGCTGTTTTTCGTCCGCCTGGACGATCCCGAGGACGTGCGGCTGGAGACCTGCGGGCGACCGATCTCGCCCGACGACGAAGCAAGGCTCGTCGACGAGGAGGGCAGAGACGTAGCGGAGGGCGATGTAGGCGAGCTCGCGTGCCGGGGTCCGTACACGCTGCGCGGCTACTTCAACGCGCCCGAGCACAACGCCCGCGGGTTCACGCCGGATGGCTACTACCTCACCGGCGACCTGATGCGCCGGCACCCTTCGGGCAACTACGTCGTGGAAGGGCGCAAGAAAGACCTGATCAACCGCGGTGGCGAGAAAATCAGCGCGGAAGAGATCGAGAACCTGATCCTCTCGCATCCGGGCGTGCAGAACGTCGCCTGCGTGGCGCTGCCCGATGCGGTGCTGGGAGAGCGGATGTGCGCGTGCGTCATCCCGCGCATGGGCCATGCGCTGGAAATGAAGGAGCTTACCGAATTCCTCATGACCAAGGAGATCGCCAAGTTCAAGCTTCCCGAGCGGCTCGAGATCATGGATGATTTTCCGCTGTCGACTTTCGGCAAGGTCTCCAAGAAGGCTCTGGTGGCGATGGTAAGCGAACGGTCAACGGTGAACAGTAAACAGTGAATTGTGGATTTGCTACCGTTCACCGCTCGCTAGGTTCTAATCACCGTTCACTCCATAAACGCGTATGCGGATCATTGACCTTCACTGCTATCCCGGCACCAGGGAGTGGATCGCGTGCCAGGGCCCGTACGTCGAGGCGCTGGCGAAGTACTGGAACCGCAGCTGGTCCGCCAAGACCGAGGATGAAGTCGTCAAGGATTTCACCGACGCCGGCGTAGAGGCGGTCCTCGTCGCGCTCGACCTGGAGACGACCATCGCCACGCCACCTTGCACCAACGAGTACGTGCACGGGCTCTGGCAGCGCCACCCGCAGCGCATCATACAGGCGTGGGGCGCGGTTGAGCCGGCGAAAGGCGACGTTGCGATACGCCAGGCGCGCAAGGCCGTCGAGGAGCTGGGCATGATCGGGTTCCATTTTCACCCGATCATGCAGCACTTTGCGGTCAACGACCGGCGCTACTACCCCCTGTTCGAGGTCATCAACGAGCTGAAGGCGGGGGTGATGATAGACGTCGGAACGACGGGCATGGGCGCCGGGATGCCGGGCGGGATGGGCGCGCGCATCCGCCATGCGCACCCTGCGAGCGTGGACGACCTCGCGGCTGACTTTCCGAATCTCAGGATCGTCATGGCGCATCCCGGCTGGCCGTGGGTGGACGAGACGACCGCCGTGGCGTTGCACAAGGGCAACGTGTACTGGGAAATGTCGGGCTGGGCTCCGAAATATTTCCCGGCGCAGCTCAAGGTGGACATGCGCGCGCGGCTGCAAGACAAGATCATGTTCGGCAGCGATTATCCCAGCATGCCCTATGCCCGCATCCTCAAGGAATGGCAGGAGCTCGGCTACAGCGACGCGGTGATGGAGAAGATCTTTCACCAGAATGCGGAGCACATCCTGGGCCTATGAAGCCGGAAAAGCGGGAGCGCGGGAGGTCGGGCGATCGGGCGAACAGCAAAACGTAAAAGGGGAAGGAAGCCTTTCGCCTACGTGCTCTGACGCTCTCGCGATTTGCGGATCACGGGGCAGGCAGTCAGGTGTCGCTAGTCAGCGGTTGCGCCGGACTCTCTGACTGCGATCGCCCAGCGCGTGATTTCCGCGTCGAGAAACCGCGCGAAATCCCGGGCACCGGCGAAGGTCACGGTCATGCCCGGCTTTTCGAAAGCCTCGACCACGTCCGGTTGCGACAGTATTTTCCTCAATTCGCCTTCGAGCCGCGCAATGACCGCGGAGGCCGTCCCTCCTGTGGTCACGATGCCCGTCCAGCCGCTTACTTCGAAATCGGGAAAACCTGACTCGATCATGGTCGGCGCTTCGGGCAGCGCCGGATTGCGCGTCCGCGAGGTGATGGCGAGGGCGCGCGTGCGGCCTGCGCGTATATACGGCAGCGCCGTGGACAGTGAGTCGAACATGAAGTCGACTTCACCGGCGAGCAGCGCCGTCACGGCGGCCGGCAGCCCCCGGTAAGGGATGTGGACGGCAGGAAATGTTCCGTAGTGCTTCAACAGCTCGGCCGACAAGTGAAGGCTGGTACCTATGGAGTTCGATGCGAAACTGGCTTTTCCTGGATTGCGACGCGCATAGTCGATCAGCTCGGCGACCGTGCGTGCCGGTGTCTTCGACCCCACGACCAGTACGTTCGGCACGCTGCCGACCAGGGCCACCGGCGCCAGGTCGCGTCTGGTGTCGAAAGGGAGAGACCTGTACAAGGTGACGTTGATCGCCGTCGGCGGCGCCACGATCAGCAAGGTGTGGCCGTCCGGTCGCGCCTTCGCGACGAGCTCGCTCGCGATGTTGCCTCCCGCGCCGGGGCGGTTGTCGACTACCACGGGCTGACCGAGCACCTCCGCGAGCCTGGGCCCCACGATCCGCGCCGTGAAGTCGCTGATGCCGCCGGGCGGCACGGTGACGACGAGCCGCAGCGGGCGGGCGGGATAGGACTGCGCGGACGCCGCGATGCAGAGACACAAAGCGACGAAGGCAGCGGGCGCGCAGCGCTTCATCGGCGGCGATCCTCAGGCCCAGCCCCAGAGCTGCTTCGTAGCGATGCGCGCGCCCTCGACGAGCGCGCTGAACTTCGCCCAGACGACGCTTTCGTGAATCTCCTCGCTGCCCGCGAAGGTGCCGAATCCGCAATCGGCGCCGGCGATTACGTTCTCGCGCCCGACGATCCCCGCAAAGCGCACGATGCGCTCGGCCACCAGCTCCGGATGCTCGACCAGCACGCTCGACTGGGTGATGGTGCCCGGGATGAGGATCGTGCCGTCGGGAAGAGCGACGTTTTTCCATACGCCCCACTCGTGCTCGTGGCGCGGATTCGCGGCTTCGAACGAGATTGCGCCGGCGCGGACCTTGAGCATGATGTCGATGAAGTGCCTGAGCTCCAGGTCGTGAACGCGCGGGCCGATATTGATGCCGTAGCAGGTATGCCAGCGCACGCGGTCGCGCGGGATCCCGCGCAGGGCATGGTTCAGGGCTTCGACCCTGACTTCGGCCCACCGGCGAACCTGCTCGATGCTCAGGTCGGAGCGGATGACGTAGCAGGTAGCGATGTGCGGATCGTCGACCTGGAGGATGAAGCCGGCATCCACGATCGCCCGGTACTCCTCGCGCATGGCATCGGCGATCGCGAAGAGGTATTCCTCCTGTGTCCGGTAATAGCGATTCCGCTGCCAGTCCTCGACGCTGGTGGGTGAAATGGCCGGCATGAAGGCGTCCGTTACCTCCTTGCCCGCCAGTGCGCTCTTGAGATTGGCGATGTCGGCCTGCACGTGCGCGTGGCCCTTGTACGAAATGGGCCCCGTGCACACCATGTGGCGGGCCGCTGCCGCGGGGCTGGGCAAGGTGCGGCCGAACCATTCGTAGAACTCGGGGAACGCCCTCGCTTCCCGCGAGTTCTTCCAGGGGCTGCCGCCCGAGGCTTCCCCGCCCGGCTCGAACCCGGCGAGCCGCTCGTTGACGTAGTGGATGAACCCCGGCTTGCCCATCTCTCCGTCGTCGACGATGTCCACGCCGAGGTCGACCTGCTTGCGTACTATCTCGGCGACCGCGCCGCGGACCCTGGCCTCGTGCCCCTGCCGGTCCGCGGGCTCGCCACGCTCGCGGGCGCGGATCATCACAAGCAGATCGGCAGGCCGCGGCAGGCTGCCGACGTGGGTCGTGAGGATCCGGTCGACGCTGCGTTTCATGGGATCAGCATATACAGTAGATATCGAGCATCCAGGGATATAGTCGTTCTGGAGGAGGACGATCTTCCTCGCGATCTGCCAGCGCCCGTCCTGCAGCAATCGGCAGACAGACACGGTTGCCGCTGGAGCAGTAATATTGCCCATCGCCTTTCATTCTGGCAACCGCGCAAGCAGCCATGAACCCCCACAAGATCGACATCTTCAATCACGTGATGCCTGCGCGCTATCTCGAGCTGGTGCGGCAGCACTCCAAGGAACCCGGCATGGTGAGGCGCATGTCGAGCCTGCGCATGCTCTGGGATATCGAGGCGCGCGTCGCCATGCTGCGCGAGAAATTCGCCGACGTGCGGCAGGTGCTCACCCTGGCGTTGCCGCCGCCGGAGCTGTTGGGCGGCGCGGACGTGTCGCCCGAGTTTGCCCAGGTCGCTAACGACGGGATGGCGGAGATGTGCGCGAAATGGCCGCAGGAGTTCCCGGCGTTCGTCGCTTCGCTGCCGATGAACAATGTGCCGGCCGCGCTCGACGAGATGGACCGGGCGATCGGAAAACTGGGCGCGCGCGGGATCCAGATCTGCACCAGCGTCGGCGGGCGGCCCCTCGACGACCCCGAGTTCCTGCCGGTGCTGGAGCGCGTAACCAACTTCCACGACCTTCCGCTCTGGATGCATCCGGTGCGGCCGGGGGCGCGGCCGGACTACCCGAACGAGCCGAGGTCGAAGTACGAGATCTGGCAGGTGCTCGGCTGGCCGTTCGAGACCAGCGTCGCGATGGCGCGCATCGTCTTCTCCGGGCTCTTCGACCGGCTGCCGCGGATGCGGATCATCACGCACCACTGCGGCGGCATGATTCCCTATTTCGCCGGACGCGCAGAAACGCTGTGGGCGCAGCTTGGCTCGCGCAGCGCCGACGCGGAGGAGGCGGAAGTCCTCAAGCGCCTGACGAAGCCGCCGATCGAGTTTTTCAGGATGTTCTACGGGGACACGGTGCTCGGCGGGGCGGCTGCGCCGCTCGCATGCGGCCTCGCTTTTTTCGGCGCGGAGCACGTCGTATTCGCGAGCGACTGCCCGTTCGATCCGGAAGGCGGGCCCATGTTCATCCGCGAGGGGATACGCTCGATAGAGGACTTGAAGCTCTCCGAGCGGGAAAAGCGGAAGATCTATTTCGAGAACGCGCTGAAGCTGATGCGGCTCAAGAGCCCAGTGACCAGCGACCAGTGACCAAAGACCGGTGAGGCAACGCACGATGGCTGCCCCAAACAGCGACAAATACCGCGATGAAGTAGGCGAGCTGATCGCCAATTATGTGGTGCGGGTTTCCGACAAGCTGGAGCCGCGCGCCGAACGCGGGGCGAAAGCCGTACTCATCGATTCGATTGCCGTTGCTGTAGCCGCGTTACGGCATCCTGCCGCGCAGAATGCGCGGCGGCATGCTTACCGCTTTCCGGCCAATGGACCCGGCTGCGTGATCTGGGGCACGCAGAAGCGCACGGAGCCCGAGTTGGCCGCTCTGACCAACGGCGTCCTGCTGAGATGCCACGACTACAACGATTTCTTCGTCGGCCAGCGCAACAGCGGCCATTCGAGCGATATCATGGCCGGCGTGATAGCCGCCGCCGAATGGACCGATGCGCCCGGGAAGAAACTGCTGTCGGCGATCGCGATTGGCTACGAAATGGTGGGCGCGGCGTTCGATTCTTTCTCGACCGCGCCGGGCGGCTGGGACTATACCAACCTCTCGGCTCTGGGGGCGACTGCAGCCATCGCGAGGCTGCTGAAGCTCAATGCCGACCAGACCCGTGAGGCGATGGGGATGACGGTGGTTCCCCACTTCGCGAGCGACGAGATCGAATCGGGCGAGCTCAACCAGCGCGGCGACCTCTCGATGTGGAAGCGCTTCAACGGCGCGGACGCCGTGAGAAATTCACTCCAGGCCTGTCTCCTCGCGCAGGTGGGTGTGGAGGCGGCTGTCAGGCCGTTTGTCGGAAAGAACGGCTTCATTCAAAAGCTCGCCAACAAGGAAGATCCCGTCCCGGTGCTGCGCGAGCGGCTGAATCCGCGTATTCCCCTCGGCCGGGTGAACGACGCTTTCCTGAAGCGATGGCCGGTCGGCTCCCTCGCGCAAAGCGCGATCCAGGCCGCACTGGAGGCGCGGTCGCAGATCAAGGATCTTTCGCGGATCAAGCAGATACGCGTTTTCGCCGAAGAAGGAGCCTACGACCATCTGGTCAAGATCCGTCAGGATCCGTGGAATCCCATTTCGCGGGAGACCGCGGATCATTCGCTGCCTTATATCATCGCGGCGGCGGTGCTGGATGGATACATCCGGGTCGGGAGCTTCAATCCGAAGGTGGTCCTCGACCCGGCCCGTCAGGCGTTCATCAAAAAGGTAGTAGCGGAGCCTTCGCTCGAGCTCGGCTCGCACGCCATCGGCAAGCACAAGCGCGTGGAGATGGGCTACCTGTCTCGTGTCGAGATCGAGCTCGCGGACGGTGCAGTCGTGCGCGGCGAGGCGCGACCGTTCCCCGGGCACCACAGGAATCGTTTCTCCGATGCCGACCTCGAAGAGAAGCTGCGCGAAAACGTCGAGCCGATCGCCGGCGCGCAGCGTACGGCAAAATTAAAGTCGCTCTTGTGGTCGCTGGAAAAGGTCAAGGGCGCGCGTGAATTGACCAGGCTCCTGGCATTCGGCGGGAAGATCGATATCGACAGCGCCCGAGCTCGCGAGCGCTGAATGAAATCATTTTGACCGCAGATACACGCAGATCAACGCGAGGGATGGTAAGCGGTAAACTGATCAGGTGAACCCATGATGAATGAGGAAACCAACACACTGCTCACCCGCACCGGCCCCGGCACGCCGATGGGTGAATTGTTCAGGCGCTACTGGATACCGGCGCTGCTCGACTGGGAACTGCCCGAGCGGGATTGCGCTCCCGTGCGCGTGAAGCTCCTGGGAGAACGGCTGATCGCCTTTCGCGATTCGGAGGGCCGGATCGGGTTGATCGACGAGTTCTGCGCCCATCGCGGCGTCTCGCTGTGGTTCGGGCGCAACGAGGAATGCGGACTGCGTTGTCCGTACCACGGTTGGAAGTATGACGTGACCGGGCAATGCGTGGACCTGCCTTCGGAGGCCGAAGAAACGGGCATGCGTGCGCGCATCAAGCTCAAGTCCTACGCTTGCGCGGAGGTGGGCGGCGTCATCTGGGCCTACATGGGCCCGCCGGCGGAGAAGCCGCCACTGCCGGGATTCGAGTGGGTTCAACTGCCCCCGTCGCACCGCGTCGTCACCAAGCGCTGGCAGGAAAGCAATTACTTGCAGGCGGTCGAAGGCGGCATCGATTCGAGTCATGTGTCTTTCCTGCACCGGGGCGACATGGCCAGCGATCCGTTTCACAAGAACACCGGCGGCGCGAGGATGGTGAAAGCCACCAAGACCACATTCGACATCGTCGACTCTCCCGGCGGCATGTTGATCGGCGCGCGGCGCGACGCGGAACCCGGCAAGCACTACTGGCGCATCACGCAATTCATCATGCCCTGGTATACGCTGATCCCGCCCTATGCAAACAACGCCCTCAACGGCCATGCGTGGGTGCCCATGGACGACGAGAACTGCGTGGCATGGTCCATGACGTTCCATCCCACGGCGCCCATATCCGAGAAGGACGTCGAGCTGCTCAAGGACGGCAACGGGGTTCACGCCACCCTGATACCCGGCACCTTCCGTCCTCTGGCGAACCGCACCAACGACTACCTGATCGACCGCGCCAAGCAGAAGAGCGGGCGCCATTACAACGGGGTCAGGGGCCTTGCCATGCAGGATGCATCGGTGCAGGAGAGCATCGGGCCCATCGCGGATCGGCGCACGGAGAACCTCGTCTCGACCGATAACGCGATCATCATGGCGCGCCAGCGGCTGATCAAGGCCGCGCAGGCGGTGCAGGACGGCGGCCGCGCCCCGGGACTGGAGCCGGGCGACCAGCTCATACGGTCGGCCTCTCTTGTCCTGCCGGCGGACGCCGACTTCAGGCGACATGCGCTGGACGCGGTGAAGTACCGCAAGGGCGAGCCGCACGTGGCCGTCTGACGACGGCAAATCCCAAATCCCAAACTCCGAATCCCAAACCCCAAATCCCAAATTTCAAACGCGGGCGCTTGCCATTTGATGCTTGGAATTTGTCTGCTATGTGGTGCTTGGAATTTGTTTGTTATTTGGTTTTTGTTGCTTGTAGCTTGCTTTAACGAGGGTGGAAAATGAAGGTACGCGTCATTGCCTCCGCGGCGGTTCTGCTGCTCGCTGCCGCGCTGCCGGCGATATCCCCGGCTCAAGACTATCCTTCACGCCCCATCCGGTTCATCGTGCCGTTCACCCCCGGCACGACCGCAGATTCGCTCGCGCGGCTGCTCGGCCCGCAGATATCGCAGGGCTGGAGCGTTCCCGTCGTCGTGGACAATCGAAGCGGCGCCTCAGGGATGATCGGCATCGAGCTGGTCGCCGCGGCCAATCCCGACGGCTATACCTTCCTCTTTGCCTCGACGGCGTTCGGCACGCTGGCGGCGACGCACCCGAAGCCGTCCTACGATCCATTCAAGAGTTTCGCGCCGGTGCTGCTGATCGGGACGAGCCCGCTTACACTGGTAGTCGCCGTCAAGTTTCCTGCCACGACCGTGCGCGAGTTCATCGATCAGGTCAGGAAGCAGCCTGGCGTCTACAACTACGGGACGTCGGGGGCGGGCAGTGTGTTTCACCTGTCCATGGAGCTGTTCAAGCAGGAGAACAATCTCAGCCTGGTCCACGTACCCTACAAGGGGACGACGGGCGTGCTCGCCGATCTCGCCGCCGGTCAGGTTCAGGCGAGCATGCTGGTATTCCAGACGGTCGCGCCGCTCGCGCAGGGGGGGAAAGTGCGCATGCTTGCCGTGATGGGGCGCGAGCGGATGCCGCAGTTTCCGCAAGTGCCGACGCTGGTCGAATCCGGCATGCCCAATATGGTGGTCGAGAACTGGACCGGCGTGATGGCGCCTGCCAAAACATCGCGGGCCGTGATCGCCAAGCTCAATGCTGAGATCAACCGCCTGCTCGCCCTTCCCGAGACGAAGGACGTGCTGGCGAAGATCGGCGTGAGCGTCGTTGGCGGCACGCCCGAAACCTTGGACGCGCTGGTGCGCAAAGAGATCAAGACGTGGACCGAGGTGTCAAAGCGGGGGAATATCGTCCTGGAGTGATCCCGGGCTGACCGGACGGCAAGCAGGGAGCCTCCTCGCTGAACCCGGGCGTGGCGACCGGTCAAAAGAAGATGACACAAGACGGTCATCTGCCAATTCCCGTCATCGACGTGAGCGCGCTCGTCTCGGCAGGGGAAGGCCGTCACGAGGTCGCGGCCAGGATAGGCGCAGCGTGTCGTGAATCTGGGTTTTTTTACATCGTCGGCCATGGCGTAGACGAAGGCCTTCAGCAGCAGCTGGAAGAGGTCAGCAGACGGTTTTTCGCGCATGATGTCGGGACCAAGCTTCAGACAGCGATGTCGCGCGGAGGCAGGGCGTGGCGGGGATACTTCCCGGTGGGGGGCGAGCTGACCTCCGGCAAGCCCGACCTGAAGGAGGGAATCTATTTTGGCGCCGAGCTCGGGGAAGATCACCCGCTCGTGAAGGCGGGCACTCCGCTGCATGGCCCCAACCTCTTCCCGCCCACCGTGCCGAAGATGAGAGAGGTGGTTCTGGAATACATGGAAGCAATGACGCGCCTCGGTCACTCCCTGATGGCGGGTGTCTCCTTGAGCCTAGGTTTGGAGGAATCCTATTTTGCGGACCGTTACACGGCGGATCCCCTGATCCTGTTTCGCATCTTCAACTATCCCGCGCCTTCACGCAGCCCCGGCGCAGAATCGCTTCTGGGCGTGGGAGAGCATACCGACTACGGATTGCTTACCATCCTCAAGCAGGACATGTCGGGAGGCCTGCAGGTCAAGATAAAGTCTCGGTGGGAGCCAGCTCCTCCGATACCCAACTCGTTCGTGTGCAACATAGGGGACATGCTCGATCGGATGACCGGGGGACGCTATCTATCTACGCCTCATCGTGTCCGGAATCCGGCCGATCACGATCGAATGTCTTTTGCATTCTTTTTTGATCCGAGCTTCAATGCGGAAGTCAGGCCGATCGATATCACCACAGGAGTGATCGACAACAAGGAGGAGCGTTGGGACCGCGCCAGCGTTCACGAGTTTCGCGGCACATATGGCGATTATCTGTTGAGCAAGGTCTCGAAGGTTTTTCCAAACTTGCGTCGCAAAGTGCTCTAGTTCCTCCTTCCATAATGCTTCGCGTGCCGGCCCTGCATTTCCATGACGTGGGCGACAGCATGCACGGCCCACAGATCCGCAAGGTTACGTTCGATGTCAGGCCGGCAGGCGTGGCATCAGCCGGAGCGCGTTGTCCCGGTTGATGGCCCGCAGCTCCGCCGCGCTGAAACCATATGCGGCAAGCCCTCCATTGACTTCCGCACCGTCTCGGAACGGAAAATCGGTCCCGTAGAGCACCTGGGATACTGGAACGATCTTCATCAGCGCTGCAAGGGCTCCGGCGTGGTTGCCCTGCGCGGTGTCGTAGTAGAACTTCTGCAACTCGTACATCAGGCCGTTGGGCAGCTTGCGGTCGATGTCCTTGGTCTCCACAACCACGCGCTCGAAGCGGGACAGCAGGAACGGGGTGACGCCGCCGCTGTGCGAGAAAATCCACCGGATATCGGGAAAGCGCGCCGCCGCGCCGCTGAACATCAGGCTCGCCATGGTGCGCGTGGTATCCACCGCGAACTCGATAGCGGAGTCCGGCACGCCCGTGCCCGGCAGAAGCCCGCCGCAGCACTGGGCCGTGAGCGGATGGGTATAGATCACGACTTTGCGTCGATTCAGCTCCTCGAGCACCGGCCAGAACGCGGTGTCGCCCAGGTACTTGCCGCCGTAGTTCGTCATCAGCACGAAGCCGTCCACCTTGAGGGTATCCAGCGCATACTCGATTTCCTTCAGGCTGCCCTCGGTGTCGGGGTAGGGTATCGTGGCAAAGGCGCCGAAGCGTCCCGGGTGGTCCCGCATGAGCCTTGCGCCGAATTCGTTGGCGTCCCGCGCGATCTTGCGGGCCAGCGCGGGGTCGCCGAACCATGCGCCGGGGTTGATCAATGAAGTGACCGCGGTCGCGATGCCGCTCCTGTCCATGTCCTCGAGCGACTGCTGCAGCGACCACGGCGCGTGACTGCGCATGATCGACTTGAGCGCAGTGGTGTACGTCGGCGGCGCGACGTGATGGTGCACGTCGATGCGCCGTGCGGCGGAGCCGGCCTGTTGCGACGCGCATCCCGGCAGCAGTGTGCCTGCCCCCAGCGCGGCGCAGCCGGCCAGGAAAGCGCGGCGGGCGGGACTTACCCGATCAGGATTCATGGTCGCCATCCGCTACGCGGCGAGTCGCGGCAGCAACCGCAGCGCGTTGTCGCGGTTGATCGACTGCAACTCGCTGCCGGAAAAACCATAGGCAGCGAGTCCGGCCGTTTCAGCGGCGCCGTCCAGGAACGGATAATCGGTACCGTAGAGCACCTGCGACACGGGCGCGATCTTCATGAGCGCCGCGAGCGCGCCCGGGTGGTTGCCCTGCGCGGTGTCGTAGTAGAACTTCCGCAGCTCGTGCATGAGACCGTTCGGCATCTTCTCCTTGCTGTCCTTCGCCTCCGCTTCATGGCGCTGAAAGCGGGAGAGGAGGAACGGCATCACCCCGCCGCTGTGCGAGAAGATCCAGCGGATGTCGGGGTAGCGCGCCGCTGCACCGAGGAACATGACGCTCGCCATCGTGCGCGTCGTGTCCACCGGACCCTCGACGGTGTTGATCGATGTGAAGGGCGTGACCTTCGCGCAGCACGCCGGGGTGGTCGGGTGGGTATAGACGACCGCCTTGCGGCGGTTCAACTCCTCCAGTATCGGCCAGAACGACGGGTCGCCCAGCAGCTTCCCGCCGTAGCTCGTCATGAGGCCAATGCCCTGGGCCTTGAGCGTGTCGAACGCGTAAGCGATCTCGGCCAGGCTGCCTTCGACATCGGCATAGGGCAGTGCGGCAAAGGAGCCGAAGCGTCCCTTGTGGTCGGCGACGAGGCGTGCAGCAGTCTCGTTGGCGTCGCGCGCGATCTTGCGACCGAAGGGCACGTCGCCGAAAGTGATTCCCGGTGGCGGCAGGGAAATGAGGGCGGTCGCAATGCCGCTCTTGTCCATCTCCGCCAGCGTGCCTTCGACTGTCCAGGAGACAGGACGGATCGAGTATTGCTTGAGCGCTGCGGTGTAAGCGGGCGACATGAAATGATGGTGGACGTCGATGCGAAAGGGCTTCCCGGTCGTCTCCATCGTCTGGCAGCCCGGCAGCAGCAGGCCGGCGCTCAGTGTGGCGAACTTGCCGATGAAAGCGCGGCGCGGCAGCAGGTGGCGGTCACCGAAGTGCGTATCGTTCGAATTATTCATAATCCCCCGTTTGGAATGTAGAACTAGGTTCTAACCATGGTGCGAGGGTATATTTTACCGTGCGAAATCACGCAATCCTGAACCCGGGTTGGAGTATCCCCATGAACGAGGTCCTGCTCATCCTGACACTGCCCGAGAAGGTCAGGATGGAATATCTCGGCTATCTGCGCGCGAAATTCCCCCAGGTCACCGTGAACCTCGTCGATCACTACAGCAAGGTCGGTCCGCACATCGAGACCGCCGACGTGCTCGTCACCTTCGGCCCGATGATGCACGACGACGTCCTGACGGCGGCACGCAATCTCAAGTGGATACAGGCGCTCGGCACGGGCGTGGACGGGATCGCGGACCAGCCAGCCCTGCGCAAGGACGTCCTGGTCACCAAGATGCACGGTTTCCACGGCGCGCCGGTGGCGGAAGCGGCGATCATGCTGATGCTCGCGCTGGGCCGCGACCTCCCGCGCGCCCTGCGCAACCAGGCTGCACGGAGATGGGAGCGGTTTCCGGCGACGACGCTGAAGGGCAAAACGGTGGGGATCTTCGGGATAGGCGTGATCGCGGAGGCGCTTGCGCCAATGTGCAAGGCGCTGGGCATGACGGTCATCGGCGTTACGTCCGCCCCGCGCGCGGTCGCCGGGTTCGATCGCATGCACGATCGCGGCGAGCTTGCTGAAGCGGTCCAGGAGGCCGATTACCTGGTGCTGCTCACGCCCTATACGCCCGCCACGCACGGCATCGTCGATGCCAGGGTGCTGGGCGGGATGAAAGCGTCGGGCTATCTCGTCAATCTGGCGCGCGGCGGAGTGGTGGACGAGGCCGCGTTGCTTACTGCACTCCGGGAAGGGAAGCTGGCGGGGGCGGCGCTGGACGTCTTCAGTCAGGAACCGCTGCCCGGTGACCATCCCTTCTGGAGCATGCCGAACGTCATCGTCACGCCGCACCTCGGCGGGTTTTTCGACGAGTATCCGCGCCATGCGCTGCCGGTTGTGGAAGAGAACCTGCGCAAGTTCCTCGCAGGCGATACGAAGAACATGGTCAACATAGTCAGGCGCTGAGGACACGCGCCGCAACAACGGAGCAGCCGATGGCAGAGGCACTGGAACGGATCAACCACCCGATCTCCGACCGGGAGCTCGAGCGGCGCTGGATCGCCGTCCGTGCCGCGATGGCCGAGCGCGGCATCGACGTACTGCTGATGCAGGCCAACAACGATTTCATGGGCGGCTACGTCAAGTACTTCACCGATCTGCCCGCCACCAACGGCTACCCGGTGACGGTGGTCTTCCCGCGCGACGAGCGGATGTCGGTCATCGGCATGGGCGCACTCGGACTAGTGCGCGAGCTCCCGCCGCCCGGCGACGCCCTGCGGCGCGGCGTTGGCCGCTTCATGGGCACGCCGAGCTTTGCTTCGGCAAGTTACACGGCCGACTACGACGCCAGGCTCGCCGAAAGAGCGCTCGTTCCCTATGCCGGGGCGGCCATAGGTCTGCTGGGGACTGCGGCAATGTCCTTCGCGCTGGTCGACCACCTCAAACGCGCGTTGACCAGAGCGAGGTTCGTGGATGCTTCGGAACTGGTGGACCGGATCAAGGCAGTGAAGAGCGCGGAGGAAATCGGCTGCATGCGCCGCGTCGCCGCGATGCAGGACGCGGCCATGCAGGCCGTGTTCGCCGCGATCAAGCCCGGGATGCGCGACCTCGAGGTCGCGGCGGTCGCCGAGCAGTATGGCCACAGCCATGGCAGCGAGCAGGGGTTGTTCCTGTGCGCTTCCGGGCCGGTCGGGACCGCCGCCGTTTTCGGCAACCGCCACGTGCAGAACCGCGTCATCCGGGAAGGCGACCAGTTCACGCTGCTCATCGAAAACAACGGCCCGGGCGGCTACTACACCGAGATCGGCAGGACCTGCGTGCTCGGCCGAGCTTCGGAGGAGATGCAGGAAGAGTTCGCTTTCGTCGTGGAGGCCCAGAAGTTCACGACGAGCCTGCTCAAGCCGGGAGCGTCGTGCAAGGAGATCTGGAATACGTACAACGAGTTCATGCGCGAGCACGGCAAGCCCGAGGAGCAGCGTCTGCACTGTCACAGCCAGGGCTACGACATGGTGGAGCGGCCGCTTGCCCGGTTCGACGAAACCATGGACATCGGCAAGGACATGGTGGTTGCGTGCCATCCCACGTACGTGACCGAGCGCACTTACAGCTGGGTGTGCGACAACTTCCTGATCGGCGAGAATGGCGCCGTCGAGCGGCTGCACCGGTTGCCGCAGAAGATCTTCGAGCTTTAGAGATCAGGGACTGCACCAGAGACACTGGCGACCTTCGCGTTGATGGTTTCAGCTTGACGTCAAAGGGGTTCTATTCCGCCACGATGTTGTTGCGGCGGATGATTTCCGCGAACCTCGCCCGTTCTTTCTTCAAGCTGGCGGCGAATTCCTCGGGGGTGTCGAAAATCGGAATCAATGCCAGAGCGTCGAGCTTTTCCCTGATCGCGGGCGATTTCATCACCTGCATGATCTCGGCGCTCAGGCGGCGAACGATAGCGGGAGAAGTGCCCGCCGGCGCAGCGACCATGAAGGACGCGTGAGCCTCGATGCCTGGATAGCCGGCATCGGCGAGCGTGGGCGTTCCGGGAAGAAGGGGCGTGCGCAGCGTGACGGCGAGCGCCACCACTCTTCCCGACGGAATGTGCGGCAGCGCCGTCACGATATCGGACGCCATGAACGCCAGGTCGCCGCGCAGCAAGCCTTGGATCGCCTGGCCGAGGCCCTTGTACGGGACGTGCACGAACCGCGCGCCCGCGGTCTCCTCGATCATCTTCACCCCGAGATTGGTCGTGCTGCCCGAGCCGGCCGAACCGTATGCGAGCTTGCCCGGCACCCGCCTGGCCAATGCCACGAGAGCAGGGACGCTGGTCACCGGCACCGAAGGGTGGCTGACGAAGACAAGCGGATTGATGACGCCGCGCGCGACCGGAGCAAAGTCGCGCTCCGCGTTGTATGGCAGATTCCTGTACAGGCTCGGATTGACGACGAGCGCCGGGGTCGCGGAGACGAGAAAAGTGTAGCCGTCAGGCGCGGACTTCGCCGCCATCTCGGCGCCGATGTTGCCGCTCGCCCCGGGACGGTTCTCCACGATGAACTGTTGCTTCAGGGCGTCGCCCAGCCCCTGGGCCAGCAGGCGCGCGTAGATGTCGGTGCCGCCGCCGGGCGAAGAAGGCACGACGAGCCGGACCGCTCGTGCGGGCCACGCCGGAGGTTGCACTGGATCCTGAGCTTGCAGCGGCGCCGCCGGCATTGCGAACGCAAGGGCGAGCACAACGGCGTATCCATGCTTCATGGCGTACAGCATACGCCAGCGTTGCCACTCCGTAGCTCTCCGGCATACAGTGGGATCTCATCATGATTTCGAACCGGAGGGCCGTCTGCGGACTGTCGTTGGCCGGCGCGCTCGTGGTTTTCGCCCACGCTGCCGCGCAGGACTGGCCCGCCCGCCCGCTGCGGTGGATCGCGGCGCAACCGCCGGGATCGGCGCTCGACATCACCGCCCGCCTGCTGGCCGAGCGGCTCGTTCGCTCTTGGGGCCAGCAGGTCGTGGTGGACAACCGCGCGGGCGGACAGAGCGTGATCGGGGCGTTGGCCGCAGCCCGAGCCGCACCCGATGGCTACAGTTATTTTGTGGCGACGCCCGCAGCGGTCGCCAGCAACGTCTACACGTTCAAGTCCCTGCCGTACGACCCGGTGAGGGATTTCATGCCGGTCGCCATGATCGGAGAGTCGCCCTTCGTCGTCGCGGCGCAGCCGAAACTGCCGGCGACGACGATCGGCGAGCTGGTCGCCCTGGAGAGAGCGCAGCCCGGGAAGCTCGCCATGGCGAATCAGGGTGCGAGGACTTTCGGCGGGATGGTCGGCGCGATGTTGAACCAGGCGTCCGGAATGAGGCTGCTGCAGGTTCCCTACAACTCCCCGGGGCTGGCGATACAGGACACGCTCGGAGGTAGGGCGCAGGTCGTCCTGCTCAGTTCCGGTGCGCTGGCCGCATTCCTGAAGCGCGGAGACCTGCGGGCTCTTGCCGTTACATCGGCCCGGCGCGTGCCCGGACTGGAACACGTTCCGACGCTGTCCGAGTCCTTTCCCGGATTTGAATACAGCGGGTGGTTTGCATTGCTCGCTCCGTCGGGCACGCCGCCTGCTATCGTTCAACGCGTAAACCGCGACCTGCAGCGTCTTCTGGCCGATCCCGACGTCGTGCAAAAGCTGGGGGATCTTGGCGTCATGACGGAAGGAGCCGGGACGCCGGAAATGCTCGGCAAATTCCTGGCCGCCGAGCGGGTACGCTGGGCGAAGCTCGTGCGCGAGATCGGGCTCGAGCCGGAGTAGGACGATACCGTCGCCGAGATCCGGTTGCGCCGACCGCGGTGAGCGATCTCTCAGGCCGGAAAAAGCAGGAGGCAGCCTCCGAACACGCTGATCGCAGCGCCGCCAACGCGAACGAGGGGCTGGCGTTCCTTGAGTGCGGCCCCCGCGCCTATTCCGAGGGCGTGGAGCGTGGCGGTGGCGGCGAGTACGCCGGCAAGAAAGTGCCAGCCGAGCGCGAAAGCAGGCATTTCAGCGCCGTGGGCGTAGCCGTGAGCCAAGGCGAAAGCGGCAACGAGCGGGATCGCCCAGTAGCGCGCCGCACGCATGGAAAACGCCACCAGGAGTCCCAGCGCCAGGACTGACAGGGCGATACCGCTTTCGACGCCGGGAATGGTGCCGCCCGACACGGCCACGGCGGCACCAGCTGCCACGGCCGTGACGAAGAGCAGCGGCACGGCCAGCACGTAACGCCCGCCGAGCTGCACGGCCCAGATTCCTACTGCGACCATCGCGAGGAGATGATCCAGTCCCAGGAATGGATGCGTGAACCCCGCGGCGAAATCGCCGGCTGAATGAACGCCCACATGCGCTGACGCGGCGCCGCTCCCCAGCAACGCCGCAATCCCTGGGAGGAAACGAACTACACGGTGCATTGCTGTTCTTCCTTCTGTCTTATGGGGCGCATTTGAAGCGCCGAGCAAAGCTGGTGTGACCCATCACTCATCACTGGCCCATTACTCATGACCCATCACCGATCTCAAGCGGGTTCCTTGACCCTGCGCTCCAGATAGCGCCTGACGAGCTCCCCGGTGAGCACGACCTTGGCATCGTATTCGGGCGCGTCCTCGATCTGCTCGAGGTCATTCAGCCCGCTGAGGCGGTAGATGCGATTGATCGCGGAAATCAACCGTACCGGGCGCTCCGGATCGGCGTTGAAGTGCTGATGGATGGTGTTGGGGGGGATGTAGATCAGGTCGCCGGCTTCCCATTCGTAGCGCTTGATCTCGTCCTGCGCCTTCCAGTGATAGGTGTCGGTGATCTCGACGTCGCAATCCTGGTGCAGGTCGTAGCCGCGGCCCTCCAGCACGTAGAGGCACTCCTCGGCCAGATGCCGGTGCTTGCCGGAGCGGCTGCCGGGAGGGATGGCCTGCATGTAGGCATCCACGGTATCCATGCGCGTATTCATCTGCTCGTTCAGCAGATGCTTGAGCAGCCCCTGCCGGGACATTTCCCACGGCATTTCTTCGGGGTGCACGATCTTCTTGCGCTTGGCGTTCCGCATGGGGGCGCCGCTGGCGTCGTCGAGGAGATCCTGATAGAGCTTGCCACTCAACTTGCCGCGCATCCATGCCCTTGATTCATCCCAGGCCATCTGAGTTCTCCTTCAGCGTAAGCGATAAACGGTGAGCCGTGAGCAGTCTACAGACAGCGGCGCTCCTGCTCTCACCATACACTGTCCACTATTAACTGTTTGTCGAGTGGTTGTAGTCGTCCTCGGCCTCTCTTGCCCGGAAGCCTTCGGCGCCGGGCGCAGGCTCCGTGGGACGGGCCTCGACCAGCTTCTGGAAAAGCATGTTCATGAACAGGTACATCGGCTTGCTCTTGAGCACCAGCGCTCGCGCGGGTTTGGCAGGATCGGCGTTGAAATGCTGGTGGACGCAGTTGCTGTGGACGACCGCAACGTCGCCGGCCTGCCAGTCGTAGCGTATCCCGTCGTGGATCTCGTAACCGCGGCCGTCGAGTATATAGAATGCGGCCTCGTTAACGTGCCCGTGTTTTTGCGACTTGCCGCCGGGACCGTATTCTTCAAGGTGTATATGCAACGTCTGGCCGAGTCCATCCTTGGGCTCGACGTAGTGGCGGCTGTAGCACTGGGGACCGTCGACGAACTTGATCTCCGTGCCCTTCCTCACCCGGGGTAGCGAGCGCAGTCGCTTCAGCTCCTCCCTGAGATTGTAGTGACCGGCGATCGCCCGTACGAATATCCGGTCCTTCTTGCTGTGATAGTGCGATTCGTTGCTCATAACGCCCTTTCCGGCTGGCCTACCTGGCCTGCTTGGTAATGATCTCAGAATATAGTTTATTCCATTTATCGTTCTCGTCGAGTACCAGCCTGGGGTCGACGAGCTTGAGCGGCATTTTGTGCACCGGGGTGCTGATCTTCCTGTTGGCGGGGGTGAAATCGCGCTTGAGGAGCAGCTCCTGCGCGTCGGTCAGCATGAAATCGTAGAACAGAATGGCCGCGTGCGGATGAGGCGCGTTGCGCGCGAGGCCTATGCCCTGAAAGCGTGCAATGATCGGCGGCAGGGCGAACCAGTCTATGGGCGCACCGTGGTTCTTCAGCTGCTCGGCCTTGTATTGATAGACCGTCAGCGCCAACGGTACCTCGCCCGACACCACCAGATTGGTGAGCAGGGTATGGCCCTTGCGCACCGAGATGCCGTTGGTGCCGACGATATCGCGAAAGAGCTTCAGGCCTTTTGCTTCGCCCAGGTCGCTGATGACTCCCGCAAACCAGTCGAGGTCGCTCGCCTCGATCCCGAGCCTGCCCTTCCACCTGGGATTCAGCAGGTCTTCGTAGCTCTTGGGAACCTCTTCCTTCTTGACGAGCTTGGTGTTGTAGGCGGCCACGAAAACGTTGAGCCGCGTGCCCACCCATTCCCGGTGCTGGGGTATGGCCTGCGGAATCAGATCGGCCAAGTGGGGCGACTTGACCTCCTGGAGGAGTTTCTCCCGGTACAGGGATTCCATTTCGGGCGTGTTGGTTTCGAAGATATCGGCTTCGTAGCGTCGGGCACGCTCCTCGGACACGCCCCGGCGCACGATGTTCTCGGAGCTCGCGCGCCAGACCTGGATCTTGAGGCCGTATTTCTTCTCGAACGCAGACGTCAGCACGAGCATGTCGTCGGGCGGTGCAGACGAGTAGACGGTGAGCGTCGCTTCCTTGCGTGCCGCTTCGATCAGCCGCGGGGTCCGGTCGGGGCCCGTATAGGTTGCGATATCGGCGACGGTGGCTGCGGCCAGGGCCGGTGCGCTGAGCAACGTCCCCACCAATCCGAGCAGCGCGCATGCGCCGATTCCCAAACGGTCTGCGAAGGAAAGCGTACAGGGCATCGTCGGGTCAGTCGTCGATCGTGGGCATCGAGCATGATAGCCGGAAAGCGATCGCACCCGGCGCGATCCAGGAAATGGCGGGGCGTTTCATGCGAGCTCCGCTTCGTATGCCGCGTCCATCCGCGATTTGAGTCCGTGCTTTGCGAGCGCCTCGGAGAACGTCTGGCGGATCACCGGCTTCTCGTCGGTGTAGTCGATCTGGTCGCCGCCGAGCCGGCGGCTGATCCAGGCCTTGGGCACGCCCTGTGCGTTGCGGATGGCTACCGATTCGTACTTGAACGCGAGGTAGCGCGCCGGCGTGGTCCCGGTGTTGAAGTGCTGGTGAAACCACATGTTGGGCGGAACGATCATGGTCCCGACCTGCCAGTCGTAGCGCCGCGGCTCGTCCCCCTCCGGCCACATGAGGGTGTAGCCCTCGCCCGAGAGCACGATCACGTGAGCGCCCGGACCGTGCGCGTGGGCCTTCTTGTACGTGCCGACCGGAAACTGGGAGATGTGGCTGTTCATCGATCCCTTCGCCATGTTGAACCGGATGTGCCCGCCGCCGGCACCGCGTTCCTTGGCGCTGATCAGCGGCAGGTTGACCGCGTCCGCGACGAAATTCGTGTCGAGCAGCAGGCCCTTCTGCTCGCCCTTGCTGCTGAAGTACTCGGGCTCGCCGGAAAACCGGTTCTTGAAGTCGTAGCGCGTGTTGAACACGAACTCGATGTCGTCGAACTGGTTCATCACCACCGGCCCGTTGGTGACGGCTACGTAGCGCGCGGGCTCCCGTCCGGAGCCGTTGAAATGCTGGTGCCAGGTGTTGAGCGGGATCGCAAACAGCGCGCCCGCCTTCCACTCGAAGGTAACGCGGTTCCCGGCATCGTTCCATACGGTCGTCGAGCCGCGCCCGGAAAGGATCAGGATCATTTCCTCGAACAGCTGGCGCTGCGGCGCGAGCTGGCCCCCGGCCGGAATTTCGCAGATATAACAATCGTTGGACGTGCGTGACGCCTCGTGATTGATGTATACGCCGCGCCCGCCGCGCCGCGCCCATGGCCGCAGCTCCACCGCATGCAGGTTCGGCACGTGGTGCGCGCCGATGATCTCGAGGCCTTCGCTGCGCACCCAGCGGGTGTATGGCGTGTCCTTTTCGGTGGCGAACTTCTTGGCAAACTCCTCTGAAACGATTGCGCTTTGGCTCATAGCCTGCTCCGCTGAATAAACAGTGAACGGTGAACAGTGAACGGTAGCGAGTAAACAGTAAATAGTGAACAGTAGATAGAAGTTGAACTGCTGGTCTTTCCCGTTCATCGTTCACTGTTCACGATTCACTGCCTCAGGGCCACGCACTTCTCCGGGTTCATGCGAGCGTAGATCTTCTCACCAACGGGGGTCCTGAGCGAGGGGTGGGCGCGCGCAAGCAGGACGCGCTCCCCGAGGCCGACCTGAAAATCGACGTGCTCGCCGAGGAATACCTTGGCACGGACGACGCCCGTGCGGACGTTGTCGGCATTGCGACTGTCAGGGACCTGCTCGGATAGCTCGATGTCCTCCGGTCGAACCGACAGGACGACGGTGTCGCCCGCATTCAGGATTTCCGCCGAATTCGCCTCGAGCTCGCCGAGCTCCGTGACCACGCGGCACGCGCCATCCCGCCCCTCGACGGAAACGACCTGCGCATCGATGAAATTCGTGGAGCCGACGAAGTCGGCCACGAAGCGGTTGCGCGGCTGCTCGTAGATCTCGCGCGGCGTGCCGACCTGGATCAGCTCGCCCTCGCTCATCACGGCAATCTGGTGCGAGAGCGCCAGCGCCTCGCTCTGGTCGTGGGTGACGTACACGGTGGTATGCCCGAACTCCTGCTGCAGGCGCTTCAGCTCGAAGCGCATGCGCTCGCGCAGCTTCGCATCGAGGTTGGACAGCGGCTCGTCGAGCAGGAGCAGCCGCGGCTCCCGCACCAGCGCCCGCGCGAGCGCGAGGCGCTGCTGCTGGCCGCCGGAGAGCTTCGTTGCGTCGCGCTCCGCCAGATCATCGAGGCCGACGGCGGCGAGAACGCGCATGACCTTGTCCCGGATCTCTTTCCTGTCGTGCCCGCCTGCGACCTCGAGCGGGAACGCTGCATTTTCGAAGACGTTCATGTGCGGCCAGATCGCATACGACTGGAAGACCATGCCGAAGTTGCGCTTGTTTGGAGCGATGAACGTATTGGTCGCGGACGAGTAGACGACGGCGCCGTGGACCGAAATTTCTCCGGAGGTCGGGCGTTCGAGGCCGGCGATGGAGCGCAGGGTGGTCGTCTTGCCGCAGCCGCTGGGACCGAGCAGGGTAAACCACTTGCCCGTCGGCACCTCGAAGGTAACATCGCGTGCGGCTCGGACGGTTGCGCCGTGCACACCCGGATACTCCGTGCAGAGCGCAGTTACCTTCAGCATGTGCACGCCCCCGGAATGCTGCGGGTCCAAGAAGCGCCGCGGTGCAATACGCCGACGCTCCGGAACGAACGCCGCAGCGCTTGTCCATATTTGCTGAAGTCAGCTTCGCCCGTTGCGAGTTTTCTCATGATCGTGATGATAATGGCCATGCTCGTGATTCTGATCATGGTCGTGATGATGGGGATGATCGTGAGAATGCCCATGAGGATGATGGTGAGCATGACCATCGTGCGGATGCTCGTGCGGCAGTCGCGGGTCCGCCTTGAATACCAGGGATTTCACCGTGACCGGCACCGTTTGCGACGGCATCCGGATGCGGCCGAGGTCGACGTAGTCGAAATCCCAGAGCGTCACCCCGTCGATCACCAGGATGTCGCTTTCGACTTTCATTTCTTCGCGCAGGATGGCGCCCAGGTTCTGGGCGATGTCGCCGTCGAGCACGATGAAGAGCGGCTTGCGCTGGGCGATCGTGTGCGCGAATCCCCGCGCAATGCCTGCGGCGAAGGCCGCGATCCTCTCGTAGGAGGGGGATCCGCGCCAGCGCAGCGCGATCGCCACCTCGGTTTCGCCTTCGACCAAATCGAAGGCGGTGTGATGGTCGCGGATCGCGCCCGCGAGCTGGTCCACGTCGATCCGGTCCGTGCAGTGGTAGGCCGGCTGCAGCACCTGGAGATTCCTGCGTGGCAGCAGGATGCCCGGGTCGGAGATATAGATGGTGTTGCCCGAGAGCTGCACGCTGTACTCCGATGCGCCCAGCGCGGTCGCGCGTATGCACTCGCCGGGTGGGAGGAGTGGCCAGGGCAGGGCGCCGCCGTCGAGCTTGCGCCGCAGCGCTAGGCCGAGGAGGCGTCCCATGTCGCCGAAATCGCGCGTCTCCCGCTGATACAGGTATTCGGCGACGCCCCCCGAAAACATGACGCCGGCTATGCCCTCCAGATCCGGAAGGGGATCGGTCAGGTACAGACGTTCCAGAACCGGGGGCAGCGGCCGGGCAGTGATGCAGCCGAGCAAGGCGTCCGCCATGCCGTCCGCGACACGCGCCATTGCTTCCGGCGGCGCGACATCGCCGCGGCTCCAACGGTAACCGGCTTGCGCCGCAAGGTGGCGTCCGGCGGGGTCGAGCCGCACGATGCGCTGATTCGCGTTTACTACCTGCAAGCGCCCTCCGATGTGTATCGCAGCCGTTGCGGTTACCCGCCCGTTCTCGATCACTGCGAGCTTCGTGGTGCCGCCTCCGATGTCGATATTGAGCAGGCGTTGCCCCGCCTCGTGGGATGCCGCCGCGGCGCCGGAGCCGTAGGCGGCGAGCGTGGCCTCCATATGATGCCCCGCGGTCGCGCACACGAACTCCCCGCCCTGATCGGCCAGCAGGCCGGCGATGGTTTCTGCGTTCTCGCGCCGCAGTGCCTCGCCCGTCAGGATCACCACGCCCGCGTCGACATTGTCCGGATGCAGTCCGGCCTGCTCGTACGCGGTGTCGATGATGGCGCCCAGTCCCGCCTCGTCGATGCGCTCCTCGCTCTGGTACGGCGTAAGAGAGACCGGCGACTCGAACAACGTTTCCCGCGAGACCACGAAATAGCGGCTGGAAAGGTCTTCCGCGAGCCGCCGCAGATTCAACCTCGAGAAGATGACCTGCGTGCCGGCGGATCCGATATCGATGCCTACGCTGACCAGGGTAACGTGATCCTGCAGCCACAGCGGGTCCTCTTCGGCGGAGCCTGCGCCGTCGAAGTGATCGTGGTCGTGATCCGCGGCTTCGTCGCCGTCGTGCGTATGGTCGTAGTCTTCCCCGTAGCGGTGGTCCTCGAGCGTATGAGGCCGCCGCCGGGTCGCGTCGTTATTGTCTTCCATCGGTGGCAGCCTCGGGGAGCGCCGGAAACCCGTTATCGTAATGCAAGCGGTTCTCCTAGATATCGCCGCACCCGCAGCCCAGCGACCAGGTGCCGGTTGCGCCGAACACCAGCGGCTGGGAGTGTCCCTGGGTAACCGGGGTCATGGCGGCAGCCGAGGCGAGCTTGTAGTACCCGCCGTATTGCCGCACCGGCAGCCAGTCCTGCACGACGGGCGGCAAACCCGGATCGAGCTTCGAATACGGGCCGGCGGCGTAGACGACTTTTCCACCGACCATCGTGAGCACGGATTCGAGGTCCTTGATTGCGTCCACCGGGACAGAGAAGTAATCGGCCGAGAGTATCGCCAGGTCGGCGAGCTTGCCGGCCTCGAGCGTGCCTTTCTTGTGCTCTTCTGAAGACACCCAGGCCCCGCCTGCGGTGTAGAGGCGCAGCGCCTCCGTGCGGTCGAGCAGGTTGCGCTCGCCCTGCAGCTTCTCGCCCCCCAGCGTGCGGCCGGTGACCAGCCAGTGCACCCCTATCCACGGGTTGTAGCTGGTAGCCCGGTTGGCGTCGGTGCCGCAGGCGAGCGGTATGCCCATCTCGCGCACTCGCGCGATCGGGGGCGCATCGGCCGCCGCCTGCGGGCCGTATTTCCTGACAAATGCCTCGCCATCGAGCGACATGCGGTTCTGGATATTGATGCTGCCGCCCAGCGCGGCGACGCGCTCGAGCGTTTTCGCCGAGAGTGTCTCGCAGTGATCGAGCCCCCACCGCAGGTTCTTGAGCGGCACTTCGCGGTTCACTCCCTCGAGCACGTCGACGATGCGGGTTGCCGACGCGTCGAAGCTCGTGTGCTGGCGGAATGGCCAGCCCTGTCCCGCAAGATATTTGACCACTGCCGCCAGATTTTTCTCCATCACGCCGGGGGGTGGCACCGGATAGTCCTTGGCGAAATTCGCAACGTCGCCCGCGGCATACAGTATGTATTCACCCGCCCCGACCATACGATAGTAGTCGTTGCCTTCGCCGTATTTCACCAGCTTGGACCACGCCGTGTAGTTCTCGATCTCCTTCCCCGGCGCCTGGGCGAAGAGCTGATAACCGATGCGCAACGTCATGTGCCCGTCGGCCGCCAGCTTTGCGATCGCCTGGTAGTTGTCCGGGTAGTTCTGGCCGCCGCCTCCGGCGTCGATCACGCTGGTCACGCCGAGCCGGTTGTGCTCGCGCATGAAGTGGCGGGTCGAAAGTATCTGATCCTCGGGGGGGAGGCGTGGAATGCGCAACCAGACTCCGACGAGGCTCGCGAGGCTGGTGGTCGATAGCACGAGGCCGGTCGGGTTGCCGCCGGCGTCGCGGTCGATCGTGCCGCCGAACATGTCTTTGGTCTCGTTGCTCCAGCCGAGCACCCTCAATGCCGCGCGGTTGAGCCACGCCCGATCGTAGAGGTGCATTACCATGCACGGCGTATCGCCGGATGCCGCGTTGATCTCATCGAGGGTCGGAAAACGCTTTTCGGCGAATTGCGCCCAGGTCCATCCGCCGATCACCTGCACCCAATGCGGCGGCGGCGTGCGGCGTGCCTGCTCGCGCACGCGGCGCAGGCCTTCCGCGAGCGTAGGCACGCCGTCCCAGCGCACTTCGTTGGTATAAGTGAGACCCCCGCGGATGAAATGAGTATGCGCATCGTTCAGTCCCGGGATGACCGTGCGGCCGGCTGCGTCGATCACCTTGGTCGCCGGACCGCGCAGTTGAGCGAGGTCCGTCTCGCTGCCGACGCCGATGATGGCCTCGCCCTTGACCGCAAGGGTCGTTGCGGTCGGCTGCCTGCGATTGAGCGTCGCAATGCGGGCGTTCACGATCATGGTGTCGGCCGGCCCCGCAGACCCGGCGACGGATGCGCACCCGCCGAGCATCGACCACGCCAGGAGGCTGCCGCCGCCGGCGAGCGAGTCGCGGATGAACTCGCGCCGCCGCGGGTCCATCTCGACGCGCGATGGTTCGCCGCCAGCGCAGGAGTTGCGGTACGGTCCGATATCCCTGAGCACCTTGGTTTCTCCCTGGTTCCGTCGCGCCGGCCCACACGACGTGGGATTGTGTTCGTTCGTCCCGGGGGCGATGGTCCCGGGGCAATATACGATACGCGCGGCAAAGCCGTAAACCGCTGCTTGTATGCGCCGGCGCCGGAAGCGATAATCGGTTCCATGAGCCAGGCCCGCAAACAGCCGCCGTTTCGCGCGGATCACGTCGGCAGCCTGTTGCGTCCGCCGGAGCTGCATGCGACGCGCGCCAGGGCGGCGAAGGGTGAGATCGACCGCGCGGCGCTGCGGTTGAAAGAGGACGAGTGCATACGCAACGTCGTGGCGCTCCAGGAATCGGTCGGGCTGCAGAGCATTACCGACGGGGAGTTTCGGCGCGACTGGTGGCACATCGATTTTCTGCACGGATTCGACGGCGTGGACCTGGCGCAGGGCGATGCGTACGGCAACGCCAGGTTCCAGGGCGCCGACGAGCAACCGCCGTTCATGCAGGTCACTCGCAGGATCCGGCGCGTGAAGCCGAGCATGCTCGACCACTTCAAGTATCTGAAGTCGGTCACCAGGCGCACGCCCAAGTTCACGATGCCTTCGCCTGCGATGCTGCATGCCCGCGGCGATCGCGAAGCGATGCGCAGGACCTATCCCGACCAGAAGGAATTCTGGGCCGACCTTACCCAGGCCTACCGGGAGGAAATCCGCGATCTTTACGACGCGGGATGCCGCTACCTCCAGATCGACGACACGACGATCGCCATGATGGGCGACCCGAAAGTGCAGGAGCAGTTTCGCAAGCTGGGAGACGACCCGAAGAGCGACATGGCGGTGTATGCCGACGCGGTCAATGCCGCGATACGGGACGTCCCCGATGACATGACCGTCGCCATCCACACCTGCCGCGGCAACTTCAAGAGCACCTGGCTGGCAAGCGGCAGCTACGATTTCGTGGCCGACACGTCGTTCGCGCGGCTCGACGTCGATGCGTTCTTCCTCGAGTACGACACCGAGCGCGCCGGCGGTTTCGAGCCGTTGCGGTTCGTGCCGAAGGGAAAGACGGTGGTGCTGGGGCTCGTCAGCACCAAGGTGGCGGAGCTCGAGAAGAAAGACGACCTGAAGCGCCGCATCGACGCTGCGGGGAAAT
Organism: Burkholderiales bacterium; assembly: GCA_035259205.1. GTDB lineage: Bacteria > Pseudomonadota > Gammaproteobacteria > Burkholderiales > SG8-41 > SG8-41. The sequence continues at coordinate 56,424 of DATFWO010000285.1, forward strand.
TCGTGCCGCTCGAGAACCTTTGTCTCTCCCCTCAGTGCGGCTTTTCGAGCACGCATCACGGCAACAAGATCACCGAGGACGACGAGCGGCGCAAGCTCGCGCTCGTGCTGGAAGTCGCTCAGGAGGTCTGGGGCTCGAGCTAGAACGGCGTCGCAGATAAAACGTCGCAGATGCGGCGTCGCAAAAAAGGGGTGTCGCAGACACGGCGCCTTCAACAACGCCTTATCTGGGACGTTCTATCTGAGACGCATCACCCGAGACGCTTCATTTGCGACGCTTTTGTCGCCAGAGCTGCTTGGTGGCGATGCGCGCGCCCTCTGCGAGTGACTGGAGCTTCGCCCAGGCGATCTTCGCGTGTCCAACCCGGGGACCTAGCCCGCAATCGGTGCCGCCCATCACGTTTTCCCGGCCGACGAGATTCGCGTAGCGGATCAGGCGCTCCGCCACCAGCTCCGGGTGCTCGATGAGGTCGGTGCAGTGGCCGACGACGCCCGGAATGAGGACTGCGTCCTCCGGGGGCTTTACCTCCTCGAACACCCGCCATTCGTGCTCGTGACGGGGATTCGAGGCTTCGATCGAGTAGCTGCCGGCGCGGACTTTGAAGATGATGTCCACGATGTCCCGCAACGGAATGTCGGCCTGGTGCGGGCCGTGGAAGCTGCCCCAGCACACGTGAAGGCGGACCTTCTCCGTCGGTATGTCGCGCAACGCGTGATTCAGCGCTTCCACGCGGAGGGTGGCGTACTTGCGGTACTCGGGGAGGCTCATATCGGGATACATCTGCCAGCCGTCGGGCAGATCGGGGTCGTCGATCTGGAGCAGGAGCCCGGCGTCGACAATGCCCTTGTATTCCTCGCGCATGGCCTCGGCGATGGCGTAGACGAAAGCCTCCTCGCTCGGATAGTGCTCGTTGCGCAACCAGTGCTCGATCGTGCCGGGCGTGTTGGCGGGGAGAAACGCTTCTTCGACTTTTGTCTGCTGGAGCGCAGCCTTGAAGTTCTCCAGGTCTTCCTTGAGCGCGGACTGGCCCACGTATTTGAGCGGCGCGACGCAGTAGACCTGCGACTGGCTGGGCCCGGAGCCGGCAAAAGCGCCGAAGCCGCGGCCGCCTGCCGCGAAGTACTCGGGAAAGCTCCGGACATCCCGGGCCGCGATGCTGAGGGGCTGCGGACCTTCACCCGGGCGGTGCTGCCGGGTCTCGAAGCCAGAGAGCCGCTCGCGCACGTAGTTCGTGAAATTGGTCTTGCCGAGCTCGCCGTCATTAACGCTGTCGATCCCGCAGTCGACCTGTCTACGCACGGTCTCCGCGACGGCGCTGCGCAGTCGTGCGGCGAGGCGACGCTGGTCGTACGGCTCGCCGGCGGCGCGGGCAAAGATCATTTTCTTCAGCTCGTCGTCGCGCGGAAGGCTACCGGCATGAGTCGTGAGGATTCGTTCCGTGCTGCGCTTCATGATAATCTGGCGCTCTCGGTCGTATGCCGCCATTCTACGTGTCCATTCGCTCCTATTGCGACCGGTCAGGGAGGCGCCTCATGCAGTCCAGGTTTCCCGCCCGATGGGCCGGCGTTGGGCTTGCGCTGTCCTTCGCCTTCGCGGCAAACGCGCAGCAGGATGCCGCGAAGGATTTTCCGAACAAGCCGGTCCGCATCATCGTCGGTTTCGCTGCGGGCGGCGGCAACGACATTATCGTGCGGGTGCTTGCGCCGCGCCTGACCGAAGCGCTGGGGCAATCCGTGATCATAGACAACCGGCCCGGCGCGGCCGGCATGATTGCCGCAGAGCTGGGGGCGAAGGCCACGCCCGACGGCTACACGCTGTTCATGGGGCCGATCGGGACCATGGCGATGAATCCGGCGATCTATTCGAAGCTGCCGTACTCGCCGCTGCAGGATTTTGCCCAGATCACCATGATAGGGTCGTTTCCGCTGCTGCTGGTCGTGCATCCGTCGCTGGGGGCCAAGTCGGTGAAGGAACTGGTCGCGTTTTCGAAGACGAGTCCGGAGAAGAGCAACTACGCCTCGAGCGCGGCGCCATTCCAGCTCTCGTCCGAGCTCTTCAACCAGAAGACCGGCGCCCGGTTCACGCACATTCCGTACAAGAGCAGCGGGGAATCGGTGAGCGCCGTGATCGGCGGGCAGGTCACTTTCACGATCGCCGACCCGCCGCCGGTCGTCGGGCAGCTGAAGGCAGGCCGGGTACGCGCGCTGGCGGTGACCTCGGCGGCGCGCCATCCGTCGTGGCCCGATCTGCCGACGATGGCCGAAGCGGGCATCCCGGGCATCGAGGTTACCCTGTGGACCGGCTTTCACGCGCCTGCCCGGACGCCGACAGCGGTCGTGAAAAGGTTGCATGCCGTCATGGCCCGCGTCATTCACCTGCCCGACAGCGTCGAGCGGCTGGCGGGGATGGCCATAGATCCGGTCGGCAATACACCGGAGGAGTTCCGTCGCATCATTGCCGCGGACATCGCGAAGTGGACCGCTGTCGCGAAAGCGGCGAACATCAAGGCTGATTGAGGAGCGCCACGCGTCGCGGATACTGCGTCCCAGATATAGCGTCCCAGATGAAGCGTGCCAAGCACGTAGAATCTGAGACGACCCATCTGAGACGTAGTATCTGAGACGCTTCACCTGAGACGCCTACCTGGGACGTATTACCGCAGACGATCTACCAAGAGGAGAAGCAAGGATGGACAAACAGATCGCATGGGTAGCCGCTGCCGCGTTGGTGGTCATAGCCGCGGCGCTGAGCATTACAGCCTATCAAAGCTGGCGCACAAATGCCGGGCCCGCGCTCACGGCGCCCTATCACGCAGTGCTGCTCGCCAACGGCGGCGCATTTTTCGGCCGCGTCGAGAACCTTCAGTCCGAATATCCCGTGCTGCGCGACGTCTTCTACATTCAATCCCGGACCAATCCGGAAACCAAGCAGGTCACCAACATACTCGTGAAGCGCGGCCAGGAGTGGCACATGCCGGACCGCATGATACTCAACAAGCGCCAGATCGTGCTGATCGAGCCGGTTGCGGAAGGCTCCCAGGTGGCGAAGCTGATCGCTGAGCAGGGCAAGAAGTAGCATGAAAGCGACTCCCTCCGGCGCTGCGGCCGGCGCTTTGAGCGTCGCGCTCGCCCTGTTTCCGGCCGCCGCGGCGCTGGCGCAGACCGCGGCGTCCTATCCCGAGCGGCCGATCACGCTCGTCGTTCCGTTCTCGCCGGGTACCGGTATCGATATCATCGCCCGCGCGATCGGGCCCAAGCTCAACCAGAAATGGGGTCAGCCGGTGATCGTGGACAATCGGCCGGGGGCAAGCGGCAATATCGGGGCGGAAATCGTGGCCAAGAGCGCGCCGAACGGCTATACCCTGATGGTCACGGTGAACACCATCACGATCACGCCCTCGCTCTACCGGAGCATGCCCTACGATGTGCTGACCGACTTCACGCCGATCTCGAAAACGGCGGTAGCGAGCTACGCCTTTTCAGTTCACCCGGCGGTTCCGGCGAAGAATTTCGGAGAGTTCGTGAAGCTGGTTAGAGCCAAGCCGGGCGAGCTTCTCTACAGCTCGCCGGGAAACGGCACGCCGCACCACCTGGCGATGGAGCTCATGAAATTGCGTCTGGGTCTCAAGATCACGCATGTCCCGTACAAGGGTCTCGCGGAGGCCCTGAGAGACCTCGTCGGAGGGCACGTGCAGATGATATTCATGCCGGTGCATACGACGTTGCCGCAATCCCGGGCCGGCAAGATCCGGATACTCGCAGTGACCGGCCCCAAGCGCACCGAGCTCGCACCCGATGCGCCGACCTTTCGCGAGCAGGGGATAGACTTCATGGACGACGTCGATGCGTGGTATGCGGTCATGGGACCGGCGAAGCTGCCCGCCGACATCGTCAGCAAGCTCAATCAGGAGATCAAGGCAACTCTGGCTCTGCCTGACGTGCGCGAGTTTCTCCTCAAGCAGGGTCTCGTGCCGGTGGCGAGCACACCGGAGGAGTTGCACGCGCTGATGAAGACGGACTTCGCACGCTGGGCCAAGGTGGTGGCGGACGCGGGCATCAAGGCCGACTGAGCGCGTGATTGATGCAACGTGACTGAACCCGCGCGACTGTCACGCCGCGACTCGTGCCGCTTGACCGACGAAACGTCACGCGTCGCCGAAGTTATCCAGCGACGACCAGCTCGTTCCTCACCGTACGCACGCCTTCGACGCGAGCCGCCAGTTGCTCGGCCTTGATGCGGTTTTCCTGGTTGTCCGCCTTGCCCTTCAGTGTCACCACGCCCGCCGTGGTATCGACATTGATGGAGAGTGCTTTCAGATCGGGCTCGGCGATCAGGGCCGACTTGACCCTGGCGCTGATGGTCGCATCGTCCATGGCCTTGCCGGCCTCGTGGGCGGCATTCTCGAGCTTGCGTTCCGCCACATCTGCGGCGCGGTTGATTCTGGAATTAACCTCATCGGCGGCGCGATCGGCTTTCGAGCTGGCCGTGTCGCCTGTTCGGGATTTCTGGCCGAACTTGTCCTGCGATGACCGTTCTTCGCATGCGGCTATGGTCAACGTCAGTGCACCTACAATCACGACCACGCAAGCGCGCTCGAAATGGGGGGCTCGGATCAGATTCATAGCGACCTCCGTACGGTTTTGGCGCGGCCCTCCCCGCGGCGTAAGCGCCCATCCCTATTCACGAGCGACTACTGTGCCAGCGATGATAAACTACCAAAAATCAATTTGTTACTCGATTCGCTCGGCTGGCAGTTGTCGCCGTGTTGCGACGCCGGTCCGAGCGGCAAGCGCCAGCGAAATGATTTGCCGATTGTTTTCCTTTCGTTGATTGGCAACAGACCGGATTCGGACCATGGCTCGCAAGCTCTCAGCAGCCAGCCGCAAAGCACGGGCTGCGCCGCTCAAGGTTTCTTCAACCGTCCGTCGCGCGACGAAGCGTGCCGCGCGCGGTTATGCGGATTTGCACGAGCACCTCGAGGCGCTGCGCCGGCGCGGGCTGCTGTTTACCGTAGAGCGTCCCATAGACAAGGACGCGGAGCTCCATCCGCTGGTACGCTGGCAATTCGTAGGCGGTATCGAGGAACACGAGCGCAAGGCCTTCCTCTTCACCAACGTTACCGATGGCCGTGGCCGCCGGTACCGCTTTCCCGTCGCGGTCGGGGCGTTCGCGGGCAACCGCGCGATCTACGGTGTCGGCATGCGTGCGCCGCTCGGCGAAATACAGGAGCGGTGGGATCGCGCGATAGCCAATCCGATTCCGCCCCGCGTCGTCAGGAAAGCACGCTGCCAGGAGGTCGTGATCGAAGGCGCGGCGCTCAAAGGGGAAGGCAATGGCCTCGACATGCTGCCGATTCCGATCTCGACGCCCGGATTCGACGGCGCGCCTACCCTCACCGCGACCAACGTCATCACCAGAGATCCGGAATCCGGCGTGCAGAACCACGGCACCTACCGCGCCGGGCTCAAGGCACCGGACCGGCTGGTCGTCCGCATGTCCACGCGCACCGGCGGTGCGGGTGGCTATCGTCACTACCTGAAGCACCAGCGGCGCGGGGACAAGACGATGCCGTGCGCGATTGCGCTCGGCTGTCCACCCTGTGTCGCCTTCGTCGCGCCGATGAGGCTGCCGCTCGACCTCGACGAGGTGACGGTCGCGGGAAGCATCGCGGGAGCGCCGATCAATGTCGTGCGCGCCCGGACGGTCGACCTGCTGGTGCCGGCCGAGGCCGAGATCGTGATCGAGGGCTTGATCGATACCGAATACCTGGAACCCGAAGGGCCGTTCGGGGAATCGCACGGGCACGTTGCGCTCGAGGAATTCAACATGCCGATGCGGGTGACGGCGATTACGCACCGGCGCGATGCCATCGTCGCCTCCTACATCAGCCAGGTGACGCCGAGCGAGTCGAGCGCGATCAAGCGCGTCGCGTACGAGCCGTTGTTTCTGTCCCACCTTAGAACAGTGCTCGGCATACGCGGCGTGCGCCGCGTCACGTTGCACGAGCGCCTGACTAACCTGCGCCGCGTCGTGCTGGTAACGATCGAGAAGGGTACCCCGCGTACCGAAATCTGGCGCGCGCTCTACGGCGCGACCTCGTTCATGGCCGATATCGGCAAGATCTGCATCGCGGTAAACGACGACATCGATCCCGAGAGCGCCGACGCGATTCTCTGGGCTCTCGCTCTGCGCATGAATCCCGCGCGAGACCTTCAGGTGCTGCCCTATCGCAGCCTGGGCCACGGGCCGGAACGCGAGCACGGAGCGAGCAGTGACCGAACTGACGCCACGCTGCTTATGGACGCGACCATGAAGGAAGAGCTGCCCCCGCTCGCGTTACCGAAGCGAGAGTACATGGAGCGTGCGCGGAAGTTGTGGGAGGAGCTGGGGCTGCCGAAGCTGCGGCCGCAGTCCCCCTGGTACGGCGAGCCCGTGGGCGACTGGCTGCCGCAGTGGGACGAGGGTGCGAAGCGCGCTGTCGAAGGCGGCTACCTCGAGAACGGCCGCATCAGCGAGAAACTGAGGCGCAAGGGCCTCAAGCCTGAAACGCGCTTCAGGCCCAAAACCAGTGACCGGTGAGCAGTCAGCAGCAACCGGCGAGCAGTAACGGAGGCGGAAGAAGGAGGGGCAATGACCAGAGACCGTAAGCGGCGGGCCCGTCGAGCTACGACGCCTTGAGCTCGTGCGCGCATCACGATGAAAATCCTTATCACCTTGTCACGCCTGATCGACGCGCTGAACGAGCGCTGCGCCACGATCGCCAACTGGCTGGTCCTCCTGTCGTGCCTGATCAGCGCCGGGAATGCTTTTTCGCGCTACGCGTTCAGCCTGAGCTCCAACGCGTGGCTGGAAATCCAGTGGTACATGTTTGGTGCCTTGGTCATGCTCGGGACCTCCTATACGCTGAACCGGAACGAGCATGTGCGCGTGGACGTCGTATATACCAACCTGTCCACGCGCCGCCAGATCGCCATTGACATTTTCGGCGGCATCCTGTTCCTGCTGCCCGCCACGCTCATCCTGTGCTACCTGTCGTGGCCGGTGTTCTACAACGCATGGGTCACGGGCGAGATCTCCGGGAATGCCGGCGGGCTCATCCGCTGGCCGATCAAGATATTCCTCCCGCTCGGTTTCGGGCTGCTGAGTCTCCAGGGAGTCTCCGAGCTCATCAAGCGCGTCGCGATGCTCACCGGGCACATGAAAGCCGACTTGCACTACGAAAGACCGCTGCAATGATCTCGCACGAGATGATGGCGCCCCTGATGTTCGCCGGGCTCATCATCTTCATGCTGATCGGCTACCCGGTGGCGTTCTCGCTCGCGGCGGTCGGCCTGTTCTTCGGCTTCGTCAGCATCAGGGAGGGCTTCTTCGACTTCAGCCTGATGCAGGCGCTCCCGGAACGCGTGTTCGGCATCATGGCGAACGACACCCTGCTCGCGATCCCGTTCTTCACGCTTATGGGTGCGGTCCTCGAGCGCTGCGGCCTTGCCGAGGACCTGCTGGACGGGCTCGGCCAGCTCTTCGGGCCGGTGCGCGGGGGGCTGGGTTATGCCGTGATCGTCGTCGGGGCGATCCTCGGCGCGATTACCGGTACCGTCGCTGCCTCGGTGATCGCGATGGGCCTCATTTCGCTTCCGGTGATGGCGCGCTACGGCTACGACATGAAGTTCGCCACCGGCGTCATCGCGGCCTCAGGCACCATCACGCAGCTCATCCCGCCCTCGCTCGTGCTCATCGTGCTCGCGGACCAGCTGGGCCGGTCCGTCGGCGACATGTACCTCGGCGCCTGGGGGCCGAGCCTGGTCCAGGTGCTGCTGTTCTGCCTGTACACGCTGGGCGTGAGCATCGTCAAGCCCGAGTGGGTCCCCGGAATCCCGGCCGCCTCCCGCACCATGACGGGATGGCCGCTCATCAAGCGCTGCCTTTGGGGCATCATCCCTTCACTGGTGCTGATTTTCCTGGTGCTCGGCACGATCTTCATGGGGCTCGCGACACCCACCGAAGGCGGCGCCATGGGAATGGTGGGAGCGATCGTGCTTGCAGTCCTGCATCGCCCCGAATTCTCGAAGCAGGCCAGGGCCGCCGCATGGATCGCGGCTGCAGCGCTCGTCGTGCTGAGCGTCCCGGAGCTGGTCGTCTGGCAGGCGGACTGGATGCCCGCGGCGCTCGTGTCCCGGGCGCGAGAACTTCTCGCGTTCATCCACGTTCCGGCCTTCCTGGTGTTCTATGCCGGGCTCATAGTCGTCCTGTGGGAAGCCGTGCGGATCGCCGAGTTGCGGAGCCTCATCCGCCAGGCTTCGCAGTCCACCATGCGTCTCACCGCCATGGTGATCTTCATCCTGATCGGCTCTACCATCTTTACGCTCGTCTTCCGCGGCGTGGACGGCGACCTGTGGATCGAGCGGATGCTGCTGAACCTGCCGGGCGGCAAGGTGGGATTCCTGGTGTTCGTCAACCTGTTTGTGTTCTTCCTTGCGTTCTTCCTCGATTTCTTCGAGATCGCGTTCATCGTCATCCCGCTGCTCGCGCCGGTGGCCGCAAAGCTGGACATCGATCTCATCTGGTTCGGTGTGCTGCTCTGCGTGAACATGCAGACCTCGTTCATGCATCCGCCGTTCGGATTTGCGCTTTTCTATCTGCGGGGCATCGCGCCGAAAGAAGTGAGGAGCTCGCAGATCTACTGGGGCGCCATTCCGTGGGTGGCGCTGCAACTCATCATGGTCGCGATCGTGATCGCTTGGCCCGGCCTGGTGACGGCGCTGCTCGATACCGGGCCGAAGACCGATCCGAGCAAAGTGGAGATCATCCTGCCCCAGGAAGAAAGCGCTCCGGGGACCCAGCAGTCCGACAAGGCGGAGCCCGAAAAGGAGCAGCCTGCGGACGACCTGGAGAAGCAGTTCAAGCAATCACGCTAGGGAACCTCTGCACAAGCGATCCAGTTCGCGAGGGTGGTTGCGAGGTCCCCCCTGAAGTCGGGGATCACAAGGGGGCTCGGCCCCCTTGTTTCAGCGCCTGCCTAGCCGTCCTGAGCGTCCAAAAAACCCGCGGCAGCGGGGTTTTTCATGGTTGCGTGACTTGCTAATTGTGCTTGACCTTCGAGCCAAGCACGTAGCTGTCATAGGTGGACTCTGCGACGCGGAACCACTGGAACTGCTCGTCGCGGAACTTGAGCCACTCCGGGTAGATCCGTGCCCAGTGCTTGCTCTTGCCTTTGAGCTCCTCGTAGAGCTCGTACGATGCCTTCTCCGCGGCTTCGAGCACCGAGTTGGGAAACCGGCGCAGCTTGGTGCCGCTCGCGATCAGGCGTTTCATCGCTTCCGGATTCTGCGCGTCGTATTTCGCGGGCATCCACGCATTGGCCTCGCCGCTGGCGGCCAGTAGCGCCGACTGATAGGCCTTCGGCAATTCGCTCCACTTCTTCTCGTTCACCAGCGTCATGAGGGTCGGGCCACCCTCCCAATAACCGGGGGTGTAATAGTACTGCGCGATCTTGTGGAAGCCGAGCTTCTCGTCGTCGTATGGACCGACCCACTCGGCGGCGTCGATCGTGCCCTTTTCCAGGGCGGGGTAGATGTCGGGACCGCCAATCAGCTGCGGCACCACGCCGAGCTTGGCGAGAATCAATCCCGCCATGCCGCCGATGCGCATCTTCATGCCCTTCAGGTCGGCGACCGACTTGATCTCCTTGCGATACCAGCCGCCCATCTGGCATCCGGTGTTGCCCGCGGGGATGGCGATGCAGCCGTAGTCCTTGAACAGCGGTTCCATCGCTTCGCGGCCGCCGCCGAAATAGAACCAGGCATTGTTCTGGCGCGTGTTCATGCCGAAGCACACCGAGGTGCCGAGAGCGAAGGCCGGGTCCTTGCCGAAGTAGTAGTACGTCGCCGTGTGGCCGAGTTCCACCGTGCCTGCCTGCACCGCATCGAGCACCTGCAGCGCCGGGACGATCTCGCCCGCCGCGAACGGTCGGATGGTGAACTTGCCGTCGGTGATTTCGCCCACGCGCCGGGCAACCAGTTCTGCGCCGCCAAAAATCGTGTCGAGGCTCTTGGGCCAGCTTGTCGCCATGCGCCACTGGATGCTCGGCAGTCCCGACGCCTGCTGCGCCTTCGCCTGCGCGGTTAGCAGCGCCGCACTTCCCGCGGCGCCGATTCCGGCTGTCTTCAGGAACTGCCGTCTTTTCATGTTCCCCTCCAAGATGACGTTTGAATGCGAAAGGATGCCAAGCCGGAAACGTCGCAGATAAGACGTATCAGATGAAGCGTCTTAACTACGCCGTTCTGGGACGAGGTAGCTGAGACGAATTTCCGCAGGTTACTTCGCTCCGGCGGTGCGCTGGCGGTATTGGGCGATCGCCTTCGCCAGGTCGTCGCGCTCTTCGCATACCCTAGCGCACAGCTTCTTCAGGGTCGCGAGATGCTCTTCCGCCTTGGCGACGTTGTTCGCCATCAGGTACGCCTCGCCGATGTATTCGTGCGCGCCGAGATGCTTGGGATTGAGCTGCAGCGCGCGCTCGTAGTGCTTGAAAGCGAGGTCGAGCTTTCCGGAGTTGCGGTACGCGTAGCCGAGCAGATTCTGGACATCGGCGTTGCGCGGATCGCCGCGTTCCGCCGCCGACAGCGACTTGAGAGCGGCATTCCAGTCCTTCGCGTCGATCGCCTTCTTCCCGGCCTGGTGGTCCGGGCTCATCGCAGGGGGCGAGTCGTCCATCGCCGGCGCGGGAGCCGGCGCGAGGGCAAGGGCTGCGAGTATAGCCAGTAAAGACGTGGGCTTGCACATGGTGTCTCCCTGAGATAACGAGCGGTATCACCGCGGTCTGCCGGACCAGTATACACGCCCGCGCGGCCGTCTATTCCCGGTTCCGGCGGCTCTTGTTGACAAGCATGCTCGGCGATGCAAGCCTTCCGCATCTCACGATAAATACGAAAGAAACCGGCCATGGCAACCCGCACTGCCGCGCATTTCCTGCTGGAAGGCCTCGTCGAGATGGGCATGGAGTATCTCTTCGCAAATCTCGGCACGGACCATGTTTCGATAGTCGAAGAATTGGCGCGGTGGCGCCGGGAAGGCCGCGCGGACCTGCAGGTCGTGCTGTGCCCGCACGAGAACGTCGCGGTTCACATGGCTGGCGGTTACGCGGCGATAACCGGCCGCGGTCAGCCCGTCCTGGTGCACGTGGACGTCGGCACGGCCAACTCGGGCAACGCCATGCACAATCTGTTCCGCTCCCGCTTGCCGGTATTCCTGATGGCGGGAAGGTCACCCTATACCGTGCGCGGCGAGCTGCCCGCGTCGCGTGACAATTATGTGCAGTTCGTTCAGGACCCGTACGACATCGCAAGCCTCGCGCGGCCCTACGTGAAATGGGAGTACACGCTCAATTCCGGAGTCGTGACCAAGGAAGTTCTACGACGCGGACAGGCCGTCATGGATAGCGATCCACCGGGCCCGGTCTACCTGACGCTGCCGCGGGAGACCCTCGCCGAGACGCTGGACGGCAATGCGGTGCGGTCGTTTCCCGAGTCGCGTTACGGCCCCGTCGCTGCCCGCGGCTGCGATGCCGCGATGGCGCGCAGCATCGCCGATCGCCTGCTTTCGGCCGCGCACCCGATCGCTATCACGAGCTACCTGGGCCGCAGGCCGGAAGCGCCTGCCGTTCTGGACGCGCTCGCGCGCGAGTGCGGAATCGCGATCTACGAATCCCACGCGTTCCACGTCAACATACCCCGCGATTCCCCGTGCCTCGCCGGATTCGAGCCGGGGCACGCCCTGCAAGAGGCGGACGTCGGGATGCTGCTCGATGTGGACGTGCCGTGGCTGCCGCAGTTCGCGCGGGAGAATCCGCGCACCTACTGGATGCAGGTCGACGTGGACGCCGTCAAGAAGGATTTCCCCATGTGGGGCTTCGCGGCGGACTTGCGCGTCCAGGGCGATTGCGCGACGGTGCTCGGGCAGGTGCTGGAGATCGTGCGCGCCAACGCGGACCCTGCATTTCGGGCGCGCGTGGCTCAGCGCATGAAGTGCCTGGAGGCCGACCGGCAGAAGCGCCAGGACGGCATCGCCGCAGCGGCGTCGCGGCCCGGCAAGCACGGCGCGATTTCCCCCGATTACCTGTGCGCGGCACTAAACAAGGCGATCGGGCCCGACGATATCGTCATCAACGAGGCAATCCGCAATTCGCTCGCAGTCATGAACCAGATCCCGCGCACCCGCCCGCAGACCATGCTGGGAAACGGCGGCAGCGGCCTCGGCTTCAGCGGTGGCATGGCGCTCGGCGTGAAGCTCGCGCGTCCAAACCGACGCGTCGTGCAGATCGTCGGTGATGGCAGCTTCCATTTTTCCACGCCGGATTCGGTCTATTCGGTCGCTCAGGAATATCACCTGCCCATTTTCACGGTGGTGCTCGACAACGGCGGCTGGGGTGCGGTCAAGGCTTCGACACTGCGCGTGTATCCGGACGGCGTGGCCAAGGAGACCGATAACTTTCAGGCCCGGCTTGGGGTGGAACGCCGATTTGAGCGGGTCGCACAAGCTTTCGGCGCCTTCGGCGCGTCGGTCGACGACCCTGCCCAGCTCGACGACGCGATCCAGCGCTGCCTCGCCGCCGTCGACAGCGGCCAGTCTGCGGTGCTGGCAGCGCGCGTCACGCCTCTCTAGGTTCTGAAGGCGTGATGAGTGGCGTTCATAACTAAACGAGGGGAAAGCATGCCTATGGCTCCTGGCCGCGCCGCCGTGCTGCTCTTGTTATACGCGGCGGCGCCGCCACTGCTCGCCCAGCAGTATCCGTCGAAACCGATCCGCTACGTCGTGCCGTTTCCGCCCGCAGGGGCTACGGACATACTCGCGCGCTTCGTTGCCGAAAAGCTGGTACCGGTCCTCGGGCAGCAGGTCGTGGTCGAGAACCGCCCCGGCGTCTCCGGGAACCTCGGCATGGAGCACGTAGCAAAGAGCGCGCCGGACGGCTATACGATCGTCATGTGCACCGCGGCGCAGTTCATCAACGAGACTCTCTACCCCAAGATTGCCTTCTCTCTCCCGCGCGATTTCGTCGCGATCGGACTGGTCGCGCACGTGCCCAACATCATGGAGGTGCACCCGTCGGTACCGGCGCGGACCGTTAAGGAATTCATCGCGCTCGCAAAACAGAAACCGGGCCAGATGAACTACGCTTCTTCGGGCAGCGGCACATCCATACACATGTCCGCGGAGCTGTTCCAGATGATGACGGGCACCAAGATGCTGCACGTGCCGTACAAGGGCAGCGCCCCGGCCTTGATCGACCTGATGGCGGGACAGACTCAGGTGATGTTCGATAACCTGCCTCCGTCCATGCCGTATATCAAGACCGGCAGGCTGCGTCCCATCGCAGTCACCACCGCAAAGCGCTATCCCGGGATGCCCGATATACCCACGATCGCCGAGTCGGGCGTGCCAGGCTATGAGGCAGTCGCGGCGTTCGGGGTCCTGGCTCCAGCGGGCACGCCGCGCGACATCGTAGTGAGGCTGAACAGCGAGATCAACCGCGCCATCAGACTGCCCGACATGCAGGAGCGCTTCGCCCAGCAAGGCGCGACCCCGGCGCCGGGAACCCCCGAGGAGTACGGGGCCTTCGTCCGCTCCGAAATCACCAAGTGGGCGAAGGTCGTGAAGGTATCGGGAGCCAAGGTCGAGTAGCAATCGCAGGAAAGCCGGACGAAAAGGAGAGCGGTCACCAGTCCCAAGTCGCATTTCCACAAGCAAGGGGGAGATCATGAAAGCCACGACAACCGCAGTTGCCGCTGTTTTTGTTGCAGTTCCGCTGATCGCTGGCGCCCAGAGCTGGCAAGTTCCCTCCGAGAGCCAGCGTTGCCCGTCGAAATGGGGGGCCAAGGACGAACGCGGCTCGGGCAACCACATGAAGCCGGAGTCGGTGCTGCGCGCCACGAAACTCATCAAGAGCGGTGAGGTCATCGAGCTCGCGCACGTCCTCAACGACAGGATGCCCTTTTTCGGCACGCGCCGCTTCGACGTGCACACCAAGCGCACGTTCATGAACGATTTCTCCAACCGCCGCGGCAGCAACGAGGAGATCGTGATCTCCGAGATCGGCCAGGTCGGTACCCAGTTCGACGGCTTTGCGCATCAGACGCACGAGGACAGCTGGTACAACTGCTTCAAGGTGAGCGAGAACCAGACGCGGAGCGGGTTCACGAAGCTCGGGATCGAAAAAGTCGGGATGTTGATGACGCGCGGCGTGCTGATCGACATCGCCGCCTTGAAGGGCGTCGAGACGCTGGGCGATAACTATGAGATCACCGCGCAGGACTTGCAGGATGCCTTGAATCGCCAGAACATGACTTTGCAGCCAGGCGACGCCGTGATCGTGCACACCGGCTGGGGACGTCTCTGGGCCAAGGAAAACGCCCGCTACGTCAAGAGCTGTCCCGGCATAGGCGTGGGCGCGGCCGAATGGCTTGCGAAACAGGACCCGATGCTGATCGGCGCGGACAACTGGCCGGTGGAAGTGGCGCCTAACCCCGATCCCAAGCTGTCCCTTCCCGTGCACCAGATCGCGCTCGTGGTTAACGGGATTCATTTGCTGGAGAACCTGAAGCTCGACGAGCTGGCGGCCAAGCGGGTCTACGAGTTCGCGTTCGTGATGCAGCCTCTCAAGATGCAAGGCGGGACGGGATCCACCGTATCGCCCGTGGCGATCCGGTAAAGAGTGACGGGTGACGAGTGACGGGTGACGAAAAACCCCGCCCGAAGCATGCGGCGCGGTTCGATGCTGCCACTGCCGTTGCCGGCGAGGCGCTCCGCAACGGCGCGGTTGAGTAGCCGTGAGGCAGCAGATCAGGTTTTGCACTACCGCCGAAGGCGTCCGGATCGCGTATGCCACGGCCGGCGAAGGGCCGCCGCTCGTCAAGGTCTCGAACTGGCTGAGCCACCTCGAGTACGACTGGGAAAGCCCGGTGTGGCGCCATTGGCTGACCGAGCTCTCCCGCAGCCACACCCTGCTGCGCTACGACGAACGCGGCTGCGGACTGTCGGACTGGGAAGTGCCCGAGCTGTCGTTCGAGGCGTGGGTGGGCGACCTGGAAACGGTGGTTGATGCGGCCGGCGTCGAGCGCTTCCCGCTCCTTGGCATCTCGCAGGGTGCGTCGATCGCAATTGCCTACACCGTGCGCCACCCGGAACGGGTCAGCCATCTCATCCTGCACGGCGCCTATGGGCGCGGGCGGTTGAAGCGCAGCCTCAC
Organism: Burkholderiales bacterium; assembly: GCA_035259205.1. Lineage (GTDB taxonomy): Bacteria > Pseudomonadota > Gammaproteobacteria > Burkholderiales > SG8-41 > SG8-41. The sequence continues at coordinate 71,662 of DATFWO010000285.1, forward strand.
GCCGCAGCAGCGCCGGGAAGCCGAGACCATGGCGGAGCTGGCCGAGCTCGGCTGGGGCAAGGAAAATCCCGCCTTTCGCCAGTTTTTCACGACGCAGTTCATTCCCGACGCCTCGGCCGAGCAGCACCGATGGTTCAACGAGCTCGAACGGGTGTCCGTCTCGCCGGAGAATGCGGCGCGCTTCATCAGGATCTTCGATCAGATTGACGTTACGGATAGTGCGCCCAAGGTCCATTGTCCGGCGTTGGTCCTGCACCCGCATCGCGACGCGCGTGTACCGTTCGAGGAAGGGCGGCTGCTCGCAAGCCTGATTCCTGGAGCGCGCTTCGTGCCGCTCGAAAGCGGAAACCACATCCTGCTCGAGAACGAGCTGGCTTGGAAGCTGTGGCTCAATGAGGTGCGTGGATTCCTTTCGACTGGTTCCGCGGGCGGCGCCGCCTTTGCGGGATTGACTCCTCGCGAACGCGACCTCGTGGAGCTCATCGCGCAGGGGCTCGACAACGCGCAGATCGCGGCAAGGCTTACGTTAAGCGAGAAGACCGTCAAGAATCACATCACGAGCATCTTCACGAAGCTCGAAGTCGAGAATCGCTCGCAGGCGATCGTGTTTGCCCGCGACGCCGGATTCGGCAGGAAACCCCGATAGCAGGCAACCGGGACCTGGGTCCCGGTGGACCCACCCCCAAGTCTAGGCCGTTTGGCTGGTGCGCTGGGACTACGGTCTCATTCGCGCCCGCGCTCATCCTCAGACAATGCGAACCATCAAAGAACCGTGATGGCCAGCGTAAGGGCCAGGAAAGAGCCACGTGAACGGGATCCGGGAATGCCAGGCTGCGAATCCAATCCACGGCAGTCTGTTGCGTCTGAGCGGACGGCGCGAAATCGCAATCTACCTGCGCGACGGCGCAGCATGGGTCGCTGAGTTTTGCGACGGTCGCAGCAAGCTGTGCACGGCGGGTGCGTGGTTCGCTTCGAGCGCTGGCCGCAGCCTGGTCCACGCGCAACGCCGTGGTGAGGTTGAAACCATCACACCGTTACCCAGGACCTTGGTGCCGGAGATCGAAGCGTTGCACCGGCACGCGCCAGGCGCGGTTGTGGGCCCCGCAGTCTGGCGATTCCTCACCACACTTATTTCGGCTTTCCGTCAGTCGCTGTCTCACTTTCAACCCTGATTTAAGGAGATCACCATGCAAACCCAGTCACAACACGCCGCAACCACACGCTACGCGAAGTGCGTCGAGGTCTCGAAGCGCATACGCTGGGACATCGATCGCGATGTCATTCGCGGACGCAAGTTCGACTTCTCCAGGAAGTTCCTGCCTGACGGGCTGTCCCTGGTCGATCAGCTCGATTTCATCAACGCGGACGAGCGCCGGCTGTTGAGCCAGGTCCAGGGGCGCACCTACGCCAACATGTTCGGCATGATCGAGCGCTATATCGGTGCCAAGATCCTGGAGGTGAGCCGCGATCACTGCCTGGGAGACCAGACGGCACTCGAGGCGCTGGTGCGGTTCACGGACGAGGAGCTCAAGCATCAGGAGCTCTTCCGAAGGATAGAGGGGCTGGTCGCGGAAGGGATGCCTGCCGGATACCGCTTTCTGCCGCAACCCAACGATGTCGCGTCGGTGGTGCTTAGCAAGTCCACCTGGGCGGTGTTGGCGCTGACCTGCAACATCGAGCTCTTCACGCAAGTCCACTACCGCCAGAGCATCGCGCCGGACGAGCACCTGTCGGAGCTCTACCGGGACGTGTTTCTCTTCCACTGGAAGGAGGAGTCCCAGCACGCGATCGTCGACGAGCTGGAATGGCGGCGCGAGGACGGCAAGCTTACGGCCGGTGAGCGCGACCGCGCGGTCAATGACCTGATCGAGCTGGTTGCGGCAGTGGACGGTATACTGCAGGCGCAGGCGCCCGTGGACATCGAATATTTTGCCGCCGCTTGCGGCGGGCGGTTCACGCCGGCGCAGATGGAGCGCCTCCACGCCACCGTGCTCAAGGCCTATCGCTGGCAGTACATCGTCTCGGGCGTGCAGGATGCGCGCTTCACCGAGCTGCTGGGGGAAATGATCACGCCGGAGCACTCCACGCGCATCGGGGAGGCGTTGAAGCCGATCATGAACGCCTGAAAGGCGTCCACCGCGCGGGAAGGCGATCGGGGCGGACGCCGGGGCATCTTCGCTTAAACCCTGATTTCGCCCTCGTTTTCTTCGGCCGCAAAATAGGGCTGGCGACAGCCCTTTTTTGTTGGCACGATATCCTCTCGCAGTGGCGGGAGGTGACCGTGGTATCCGTCCTTAGCGTGGCTCGTACGCGCGTACTGCGCTGGTTGAGCGTGCTCTGCGCGATGATGTCCGCATCGTTCGCGCCGCTCTCCGCAGCGCAGGCGCCGGTCGTGCTGCTCACGGTGGAGGGCGCTATCAGCCCCGCCACCACCGACTATGCCGTGCGCGGCATACGCAAGGCCGCCGACCAGGGCGCGCCGCTGGTGGTGATCCAGCTCGATACGCCGGGTGGGCTCGACACGTCGATGCGGCAGTTCGTCAAGGAAATTCTGGCCTCCCCCGTGCCGGTAGCCACTTTCGTCGCGCCGGGCGGCGCGCGCGCCGCGAGCGCCGGCACCTTCATACTCTATGCAAGCCATGTCGCAGCCATGGCCCCGGGCACGAATCTCGGAGCAGCGAGCCCCGTCCAGATTGGAGGTCCCGGCGGCGAGCCGGCCAAGGCACCCGCGAAGAAGCGCGGCGGCAAGGCGACTTCGAAGGAGGGCAAATCGCAGGACGAAGAAGCGGAGGCGCCACCCGGGGACACGATGATGCGCAAGGTGACGCACGACGCGGCGGCGTACATCCGCAGCCTCGCCCAGCTGCGGGGCCGCAACGCCGATTGGGGCGAGCGGGCCGTGCGCGAAGCGGTTAGCCTCTCCGCCGCGGACGCGCTCAAGCTCTCGGTGATCGACGTCGTCGCCCAGGATGTGCCGGAGCTGTTGAAAAAGCTCGACGGGCGCAAGGTCACGGTGCAGGGCGTCGAGCGCAAGCTGGCTACCGCGGGCGCCTCGACCGTCTCGATAGCTCCCGACTGGCGAAGCGAAGTGCTGGCCGTGATCGCGAATCCGAGCGTCGCGTTGATACTGATGATGATCGGCATCTACGGGCTGTTGTTCGAGTTCGCCAATCCCGGATTCGTCGCCCCGGGCGTCGTCGGCGGAATCTGCCTGTTGCTCGCGCTGTACGCCCTCCACATGCTGCCGGTCAACTACGTCGGAGTCGGCCTGATCCTGCTCGGCACGGGATTTCTCGTCGCAGAAGCCTTCGTGCCCAGTTTTGGCGCGCTCGGGATCGGCGGGACGGTCGCGCTGGTATTCGGCTCGGTGATCCTGATCGATCCCGACGCGGGCGGCGAGTACACCGTGCCGCTGTCGTTTTCCGTGACTCTTGGGCTGGTGAGCGCGACGCTGGTGTTTCTCACGGTGTATTTTGCGCTCAAGGCGCGCCGGCGCCCGGTCGTCAGCGGTCGTGAGGATATCCTCGGCGCAAGCGGGGAGGCACTGGAGGCTTTCGAGCGGGAGGGATGGGCGCGGGTGCGCGGAGAGAACTGGCGGGTAGTGAGCAACGCGCCACTCGGTCAGGGACAGAGAGTGCGCGTGAGAGGAATAGATGGGCTCACTCTGCGCGTCGAGCCCGAGCCCGGTGACCAGTGACCGCCGAGCGGCGGCCCGCGACAGCTCGTAGTTTCGCGGGCCGGCCACGCGTCGCCTATCGCGGGTTTTAAGGGAGATCGATGATGATCTGGAATTTCGGCCTGGGCGGCTTGCTCATACTCGTCGCCATACTCGTCGTCGCCTCGCTGCGGATACTCCGCGAGTACGAGCGCGCCGTGGTCTTCATGCTCGGGCGCTTCTGGATGGTCAAGGGGCCGGGGCTCATCGTGCTCATTCCGCTCGTTCAGCAGATGGTCAGAGTCGACCTGCGCGTCATAGTGCTCGACGTTCCGCCTCAGGACGTCATCACGCGCGACAACGTTTCCGTCAAAGTGAACGCGGTGCTCTATTTCCGGGTGATAGATGCGCAGCGGGCGATCATCCAGGTTGCGAACTTCCTCGAGGCGACGAGCCAGCTCGCGCAAACGACGCTGCGCGCCGTTCTCGGCAAGCATGAGCTCGACGAGCTCCTCGCCGAGCGCGACAAGCTGAATCTCGACATTCAGCGCATACTCGACGCGCAGACCGATGCCTGGGGCATCAAGGTATCCACGGTGGAGATCAAGCACGTCGACATCGATCCCACCATGGTGCGGGCGATCGCGCGGCAGGCCGAAGCGGAGCGTGAGCGCCGCGCCAAGGTGATCCATGCCGACGGCGAGCTGCAGGCCGCGGAAAAGCTCTCTCAGGCGGCGCAGGTGCTGGCGCAGCAGCCCCAGGCGATCCAGCTGCGTTACCTCGAGACGCTGACCGTGATCGCCGCCGACAAGAATTCCACCATCGTGTTTCCGCTGCCGATGGACGTCATTGCGCCGTTTCTGGAGATGTTCAAGAAACGAGAGCAATGAGCGTCCACGCCCGATACCTGTAAACTCGCAGGATCTCATCGAGGAGCGTGATTATGTCGAGCAAGTACGTCGTCAATTTCCATGACATGGAGAAGAAACCCACGATCGGCAAGACCTCCACCGGAGAAGGCGCGTCGTTCAACGGCGAGCGGATTTACTGCGGCCTGGTCACCAAGAAGAAGGGCACGGGGTCCAAACCGCACTACCATCCCGACGAGACTTTCAATTACGTGCTGAAAGGCGCCTTGAAGGTCAACATGGACGGCATGGACTTCGTGGTGCCTGCGGGTTGCCTCCTGCACATCCCGGCCACCATGGTCCATACCGCAGTCGCCACGGACGAAGGCGACGCCACGTATCTCGTCTGGCGCGATCGTGCTGCCGAGAAGCAGGGCAAGCCCGTCACGACTGAAGTTTAGGTTCCAGAACCTATCTCAATAATAGGCGCGTGATGCGTTGTGGCCAGGACGGACCGTATGCGAGGCGCACGGCGCAGGCCATATGTCGATATGGTCAAGCCGGGCAACGATGCAGACGACCGTCCTGGCCGCAACCCGAGTGGGA
>DATFWO010000286.1:0-16485 GCA_035259205.1 Burkholderiales bacterium
TCCCACTCGGGTTGCGGCCAGGACGGTCGTCTGCATCGTTGCCCGGCTTGACCATATCGACATATGGCCTGCGCCGTGCGCCTCGCATACGGTCCGTCCTGGCCACAACGCATCACGCGCCTATTATTGAGATAGGTTCTAATCACCTCTCGTAAAACGATTCCTTCATGTCCGCCGCGCCGCGCTCGACCAGGTAGTCCAGGGAGGCGCTGGACTGCATCGTCGACCGGTCGATATTGAACTGTATCGCCCGCTCGGGCGCGTTCGTGCCCTTGATCGTGAGGATCTGGAGCATCTCCTTCACTTCCCACTCGTGAGAGCCGCGCATGCCCGGAGGGCCATAAATGACGTCGCCGGGACCAACGTTGTAAACGTTACCCTCGATGTCCCTCACGATGCCCTTTCCCGCAACAACATAGTGGAAGGTCTCGATCAGATGCCAGTGCAGGTGCTCGTGCGTGCCCGGCCCGAACGTCGCCAGGCCCACGCTGATGCGCTCGCTTGGATGCTCCGGGCTTCCCGCCAGCTTCCTGATCATGAGTCCCGGAATGACGCCCCGCGACTCCCCGACCGATGACTGGTTGAATACCTGCAATTCCGATTTCACTCGCTTTTCCATCGCTGGCTCCGGGCGTTGACCTGCACAATCATAGCGCGCGCTTCGGCTTCGCCTCGCGGAAGGCACCGCCGGCAGCGGCAACCTCCTTGAGGAGCGCCGAGGGTCTCCAGCGATCGCCGTAGCGCTGGTGCCACTCCTCGATCTGCCTCAGGACCTCCTTCGAACCCACGTTGTTGTCGGCCCAGAACATCAGTCCGCCGCGATAGCGAGGAAAGCCGAAGCCGTGCAGCCACATGACGTCGATGTCACTCGCACGATAAGCCTTCCCCTCCTCCAGGATCTTGCACGCCTCGTTGACCGAGGCGAGCAGCAACCGGCGCAGGATTTCCTCGTCGGTAAAGGTGCGCTGCGGTATGCTGAACTCTTTTGCGACATCGGCGATCACGCTCTTCACGACTTCGTCGGGATGCGGCGTGCGGTCGCCTTTTTCGTAGCGATACCACCCTGCCCCGGTCTTCTGTCCCTTGCGCCCCATCTCGACCAGGCGGTCGGGCACGTGCAGCTTGCGGTAGTTCGGATCGGCCGCCGCGCGCCGCTTCCGCGTGTCGTAGCTGATGTCCAGCCCCGAGAGATCGCTCACGGCGAACGGCCCCATGGGGTAGCCGAAATCCACCATCACCTTGTCCACCTGCTCCGGCAGCGCGCCCTCCTCCAGCATCAGCATCATCTCGGTAATGAAGGGCGCGCGGCTGCGATTGGCGACGAAGCCGTCGCACGTGCCGGCGACCGCGCTGATCTTGCCGATGTCGCGCCCTATCTTCATGGCGCCGGCGATCGTCTCGATCGAAGTCTTGGTGCCCTTCACCACCTCGTACAGCTTCATGACGTTCGCGGGTGCGAAGAAGTGCGCCCCCGCCACGTCCTGCGGCCGTTTCGTCACCCCCGCCATGATGTCCGTGTCTATGGCCGAGGAATTGGTGAGCAGCAGCGCTCCGGGCTTCATGACCGCGTCGAGCCTCGCGAACACCTCCTTCTTGATATCCACCCTCTCGAACACGGCCTCGATGACTGCGTCGCAGTCGGCGATGTCCTCGTAACGCTCGACGGGCTGGATAAGCGGCAACCGCTCGTCCATCTCGGCCTGCGTCAGGCTGCCGCGCTTGACGCTGACGGCATAGTTGTCGCGCACGCGCTGCAGGCCCTTGTCGAGCGCTTCACGTGTTGCTTCGAGCACCTTCACCGGAATGCCGAAGTCGGCGAAGCACATGGCGATGCCGCCGCCCATGGTGCCGGCGCCGATCACCGCCGCGGTCTTGACCCGCAGTGGCTTCAAATCCTTGGGAGCCCCGGGAATCTTCGCGACCTCCCGCTCGGCGAAGAACGCATAGCGCAGTGCCTTTGCCTCGTCGGAATTCTCCAGCTCGGCGAACAGCCGCCGCTCGGTCTGCAGGCCCTCCTCGAACGGCTGGGTCGTCGCCGCCTCCACGCATGCGATGCAGTTGTATGGCGCTTTCTGGTTGCGTGCCTTCCTGGCGATCGACTTGCGCATCGCCTCGAACATGCCGGGGTCGGCTTTGGCCTCGGCGAGCCGGTCCGTCCTGTCGCGCACGCGCGGCAGCGGGCGCCTCGTGGCGACGCTGTTCGCGAAACGGATGGCGGCCCCGCGCAGGTCCTTTTCGTCGACGATCTCGTCGATGATGCCGAGTTTCTTCGCCTCGTCCGCGGGCACATGGCGCCCGCTCACTATCATTTCCATTGCCGCTTTCGGCCCGATGAGGCGTGGCAGCCGCTGCGTTCCACCCCCGCCGGGCAGGATCCCGATCAGCACTTCGGGCAGCCCGACCTTGGCGCCGGGCACCGCGATCCGGTAATGACTCGAGAGCGCATGCTCGAGCCCTCCCCCGAGAGCGAAGCCGTGGATCGCGGCAACGATCGGCTTCGTGCTCTGGTCCAGCACGTCGTGGCTGTTGCGCGGGAGCGTCGGGCGCGGCTTGCCGAACTGGCGGATATCGGCGCCGGCAATAAAGCTGCGTCCGGCGCCGATCAGCACCATGGCTTTGACTTTCGGATCGGCCACGCCCTGGTCGACCGCCGCGATGATACCTTCCCGCACCCCCGGTCCGAGCGCGTTCACCGGCGGGTTATCGACGGTGATCACCTCCACGCCGTCTTCCACTTCGAATCGCACCACGGGGGGTTCGCTCATGGCTTCCTCGCGAGGAGCGCTCCGCGCTCGCGCCCCTCCATCCGGGCAAGATGACGCGCGGGCCTATTCATCCCGCCCATAGTGAACGCGCCGGTACGGCACGCTCGGCACTGACTTCGAAATACGGAGATCGATCATCATCGGCCCGGGCTTGGCCACGAACTCCTTTACACCCGCGGTCAGCTCGTCGATGGTCGTCGCCTTCTTGCCGCGCCCGCCAAACGACTGGGCGACCTTGCCGAGGTCCGGCGTCGTGATCTGGGAGCCCCTGGTCTCCATCTTGTGCGCGTCGAGCTTGTAGTACTCCGCGCCGAGCGCTTCATTATTCATCACCACTACCAGCAGCGGCATGTCGTAGCGCACGGCCGTCTCGAACTCCGCCAGATGCATCATCACGCTCGCGTCGCCGTCGAGCAGCATCGCCGGCTTGCCCGTGGCCACGACCGCCCCCATCGCCGCCGGCAGCATCTGCCCGATGCAGCCGAAGAAGTGGCCGCCCTGCACCAGTCCGCGCCGGCGCGTCATCAGCATGCTCGCGAAGGCCGAGGTCATGCCGCTGCCGGACAGCAGCCCGATCTCCGGCGGCACGATCTGGTCCATGACGATGCAGGCCTCGCGTGGATCGACTGTGCCCGGCTCGATCTGGAACTCGGTGCGGTCCGCGTTGTGATTGACGAGCTTCGCCTTCACGTCGGGCGTACGGTAACCGGTGCCCTTGACTCCGCGCGCGGCCAGCAGCTTCTCCAATTCCTCCACGCCGATCTTGGCGTCCGTCTGCACGTAAGCATCGGCGAACTTGGCCCCGCCCATCATGAGATGCGGCTTCATGTCGATGTGCACGTACTTGGCATTCGGATACATGTAACCGTTCTCGAGCGTGTGGCGGTTGAGGCTCGCCCCGACCCCGATCACGCAATCCGCTTCGTGGCAGAGATGCATGGCCGTGCGCGAGCCGTATACCCCCGAGATGCCGCCGTGATACTCGCTGTCGTTCAGGTAGGTCTTCGTCAGCAGAGTCGTCATGATCAGCGCCCCGATCCGGTCGCCGAGCTTCAACACAGCCTGACCTGCGCCCGCCCATTGCGCGCCGCGACCGACGATGATCACCGGCTTCTTCGCGCTGGCGACGATGTCGGCGGCGCGTTCCAGCGCCTTCGCGTCCGGATGCACGGCACCGCGCGTATAGAACTCGGAGGACGGCTGGTACGGCTCGTCGTCGTCCGGGAAGTTCTTCTGCTGGATATCCATCGGGCAGGAGAGCATGACGGGGCGGTTCTCGAGCTTCGCCAGATAGAACGCCTTGCGCACGGCTTCGTCCGCAAGGTCGGGCGAGAGCAGCTGGACATAACCGCTCTCGCATGCCGCAGCAAAACGCGGCTGGTCCAGGTACTGGGCGTACTCCTCGTCCGTGCTCGGCGCTTCGCCGCAGAAGGCAACAAGCGGCGAGCCGGCGCGGCTCGCGGTCACCAGCGCGGTCGCGAGCTGCGTCACGCCCGGGCCGCAGGTCGCGGTAGCAACGCCCGGAGTGTGCGTGGTCCGCGCGTAGCCGTCGGCCATCCCGAGCCCGGCGCCCTCGTGACGAACCTCGTGGATCTTGACGCCCAGCCGATCGAGCGCATAGATCCAGTACATGTTGCCGTCTCCCATCATGCCGAACGTAGCTTTCGTGCCTTCCGCCTGGAACGCGTTGGCCAGTCTCTCATACACCTTCATGTTTTCCGCTCCTCCCTTAGGGATTTGCCATCAATAGGAAAATCGAAATTCGGCGCCGTCGCCTGCCCGCACCGAAAGAAATCCGCTCCGATCGCATCCGCTCATGCCGCGCCCAATTCAGCGCAGCGGGCAGCGAGACGCTCGGAAAATTCCGCAGTCATGCGCTTGACCACCAGCGATGCGCCGGTCTCGATGATCGTGGCGAGCCGTCCCGAGATTTCGACCTGGGCATCGATCAGTATGGTCGAGCCCTGCGCCGCCGCCTGCTCCACGACCTTGAACGTCATCGCGGTTTGAAATCGTGCGCCGCCCTGGTTGTCCTTGCCTCTTGCGGTTACGTTTCCGGCCATCGCGGCCGGATCGTACTCCACAGCGACCTTGGACCGGAAGACCACCTTGGCGGGCCCGAACTTGACGGTTACGCCCGCATCGTACGACCCGTCCTCCTGCTGCTCCCCCAGCGTCGCCCCGGGCACGCACTCGACCACGGCGTGCGGGTCCGATAACAGGCCCCAGACGGTTTCCGGCGGCGACGCCACATCGACTCGTTCGTTTACCTCGATCATGACTCCACCTTCTCGAAATCGATGCGCTCGACGACCGGCAGGCCCTGAAGGTGGCGGCGCAGGCAATCCAGGCCCAATTCGACTGCACCGAGGCGCACCCAGTCGCGGCCGCCGACGATGCGGCTGCGCCGCGAGACGACATCGCGCTCGGTCGCGATCGCCAGGCAGACGGTACCCGCAAATTCTATCCGGTCGGCGCCCTCATCAAGGTCGATAAGCACGGCGAGCGTATGCGTCGAAACCGTACGGCGCTGCGCCGCACGCGCCACGGATTCGGCCATCTCACGGTCGATCGTGGCAGTTGATGGCACTCCATTGAGCCCGACAGCGGCGCATACCTCCCCCAGATCGCGGGCCACGATTCCCCGGTGAAAAACCTTCTCGGCTCCGGGAAGATGCGCGATGCGCGCAGCGATCTGTCCACCGGTGAACGTCTCCACGAGGGACAGCACGGCATGACGGCGCGTAAGCTCCGAGAGGACCACGCCCTCCAGCGTGCCATCGTCTTCCGCCAGGATGAAATTGCCGAGCCGCCTGCGCACCTCCTGCTCGACCGGGGCGAGCTTTCTGCGGATGTCGTCCAGATCGTTCCCGCGCGCCGTGAGCTTGGTCTCGAGCTGCGGGTAATGCGCGCGGAAGCCCAGCTTGACGCCGCCGTCCGGCGCAAGCTCCTGCACGCCCTTGAGCAAGGTATCGGCATGCGATTCGCCGATCCCGTAGGAATGAAAGCGCTTCAGATGAATCGCTGCTTGCATGCCGCTCTTCGCAAGCAGCCGGGGAATGACCTGCTCCTCCAGCATGCGACGCAACTCCCGGGGAACGCCGGGCGTGAACATGAATCGCGCCTTGCCGATGTCGAGCGCGAAACCGCATGCCGTGCCGACCGGATTGTCGAGTATCTCGGCGCTGGCCGGCAGCATGGCCTGCTTGCGGTTGCTGGGCGGCATCACGCGGCTGCGTCGATGGAAATAGGCTTCCATCCGGGCAAGCCACTCCTCGTTCAGGACGAGATCCACACCCGCGGCCTTGGCGGCAATCTCCTGGGAAAGGTCATCGACCGTGGGTCCCAGTCCGCCGTTGACGATGACGGCGTCGGCGCGCTGCCCGGCGAGTCGAAACGCGAGCAGCAGGCTCTCGCGATCGTCTCCCACCGTTGTTTCCCAACTGACCGAGAGCCCGAAATCCTCGAGCTTCTGGCTGATGTAGCTGAAGTTGGTGTTGACGATCTTGCCGGTGAGAACCTCGTCACCCGTGCATATGACTTCTATCCGCATGCCTCCGCTTGCCCTCTTGCGACCCGCCTCGAAGAATGAACGGTGCCAGGTTCGGCATCGTAGCATCCCGCACCGAAGCGCGCCGCATGCGGACGACTCGCCGTCACTTTCCCTTGTCGTCGCCCCACTCCAGCACTTCTATTTTCACCCGCGTTTTGCCCTTCTTCCGAAACCCGAGCTTGACCGCCGCCTCCTCCGACAAATCAATGATTACGCCGCGCCGCTGATGCTCCCCCGCCGGCCCTCGGTCCACAATCCGAACCTGTTGCGACCGGCCATTGCTCAAGTTGGTGACCTTCACGTGGGTTCCAAAAGGGTACGTCGGGTGGGCCGCGACCATCTCGCTCTTGTCGAACGCCTCGCCGTTTGCCGTTTTCCGGCCTTGCAGCCCCTTGCCGTAGAAGGATGCAAACCCCACCCGTGTCTGCTTTGCGGCATATGTATCTTTGCCGGAACCGACATCTCGGACCCGCGCATCCGGCGAGACGGTTGCCGCAAGCAACAACAAAGCAAAGAAGCCAATTCTACGAACGGGATTGCCGTGAGTCGTGGCCGTAATGCCATATCGACCATTCCCCGGTCGTGATGTTCAAAGACCAGCCCCGCCGTCTCCTTGCCCATCGATGACAACGGAGTGCGTTTCGTGTCTAATGGCGCCCGCGCATTGCAATTATCAGGCAGGAAATGGCCCAGCTACAGAACCCCGACACGAGCAGCTATCGTTCGCAAGGTGCCCTTCAACCAGCCTCTTCTGTCAGCAGGTTTGTCGTAGCCGGCGGCGTGCAGCTGCACTACCTCGATTACGGGATCGATACGGAGGCTCGTGGACTTCCGGCCATGCTGTGCGTCCACGGTGGCGCCGCGCATGGACATTGGTTCGACTACGTCGCACCGGGCTTCAGTCGCGACTACCACGTGCGATCCGTGGACCAGCGCGGACACGGCGAAAGCGCCTGGGCGGACCCGCCCGTCTACAGCTACGAGCGCCTGGCAGCGGACCTGGCGGAGGTCACCGAAAAGCTCGATCTGCGCGATTTCGTATTGATCGGCCACTCCATGGGGGGCACGGTCTGCCTGTTGTATGCCGCCACCTACCCCGGGCGGGTGGGGCGGCTCATCGTGGTCGACTCCACATTGCAGATGACGGAAGAGCGGGTCGCCAGGTTGCGCGACGTCGGCTCGCGCCAGGGCAGCAGCTACGCCACGCGCGAGGAGCTCGTCACGCGCTTTCGCCTGCGTCCGGGCGACGCCTCCATGGCCGCGCCCGAAGTCGTCCGCCACATTGCTCAGCACAGCGCGCGGCAATTCGAAGACGGCAGCTGGCGGCACCGGTTCGACCGCAACGTCTACGCCTTGCGCGAAACCAAGGATGGCCTGCCGTGCTGGAATCAAATCAAGATTCCGGCGCTGCTCGTCAAGGGCCAGCGCAGCCAGCGCATCTCCGCCGAAGTCTATGCCGAGGTAAAGCGGCGCTGCCCGCAGGTGGAGTTGGCGGAAGTCCCCAACAGCGATCACCACGTCACGCTGGACAACCCTGCCGGATTCGTGCACGCGGTGAAGGCGTTTCTGGCCAAACATCCCTAGTAGGTTCTAGTGACGGCTGACGAGTGACGGCTGACGAGGCTTGCACCCGACAGAGCCGGCATACCCGGCTCCGCACACGGAGTTGCGAGCCGCGATGGCTCGCTGGAAGCATCCAAAACGTGCGGTGCTCAGCGATTTGACTTTCTGCTTTCGCGCCTAAGATCCCACTGCCCGGGAAATCGCTGTAATGATCTAGAACCGTAGCTCGTAGCAATTGTAGGTTCTGGCCTCATCCCGTTGAATTAATGAAAAAAACAACGTATGATGCGCGCCGCACCGCGCGCATCATCGGTCGCTGTGCCGGTCTATCGGGTGTCGGATAGCTGCCACCGACGCCCGTTTTCGAAAGGTAAGCAGGACGACATGAGCATAGAGAAGGAAGTATCCCGGCGCCGCACGTTTGCCATCATCTCGCACCCGGACGCGGGCAAGACCACGTTGACGGAGAAGCTCTTGCTGTACGCCGGCGCGATCCACATCGCCGGCACCGTGAAGGCCCGCAAGGCCTCGCGCTACGCCACTTCGGACTGGATGGAGATCGAGAAGCAGCGCGGCATCTCGGTGGCAAGCTCGGTGATGCAGATGGAGTACCGCGACTGCGTTATCAACCTGCTCGACACGCCGGGTCACCGTGACTTCTCCGAGGACACCTACCGCGTGCTGACAGCCGTGGACGCCGCGCTGATGGTGATAGACGCTGGCAACGGCGTCGAGCCGCAGACCCTGCGACTGCTGCAGGTGTGCCGAGCGCAGAACACGCCGATCATCACCTTCGTCAACAAGATGGACCGCGAAGTGCGTGAGCCTCTCGACCTCGTGGACGACATCGAGCGCGCGCTGGACATGCCGGTCGTGCCTTGCACCTGGCCGGTCGGCATGGGCAAGCAGTTCAAAGGCGTGTTCGATCTGCGAAGCGACAGCATGCGCGTCTTCCAGCCCGGCGAGAATCGCGTCGCGGACGACGACGAGATCATCGCCGGCATGGCCAACCCTGCGTGCGACCGGCGTTTTGGCGAGTCCTTCGTCCAGGCGCGGCAGGAAATGGGGCTGGTGCAGGGCGTCTCGCCGGCCTATGACCGGCATGCTTTTCTTGCCGGCGAGCAGACGCCGCTCTTCTTCGGCTCGGCCATCAACAACTTCGGCGTCAAGGAAGTGCTGGAAGCGCTGGTGGAATTTGCGCCGCCGCCGCGCCCGCGGCACGCGCTGCAACGCACGGTCGATTCCGTGGAACCGAAATTCTCGGGTGTCGTGTTCAAGATCCAGGCCAACATGGACCCGGGGCACCGCGACCGCATCGCATTCGTCCGCGTGTGCTCGGGCCACTTCGAGCGGGGCATGCGCCTGAGGAACTGCCGCACGGGGAAGGATTTCCGTCCCAATACCGTGGTCTCGTTTCTGTCCCAGCGCCGCGAGCTGGTAGAGGATGCGTACGCCGGGGACATCATCGGCATCCCGAATCACGGCGTACTGCAGCTCGGCGACTCGCTGACCGAGGGCGAGGATCTGCAGTTCACCGGGCTGCCGTTTTTCGCGCCGGAGCTCTTTCAGACGGTGGAAATCGCCGATCCGATGCGCAGCAAGCAGTTGCGCACCGGTCTCGCGCAGCTCGGCGAGGAAGGCGCGATCCAGGTGTTCCGCCCGATGGCGGGCGGCCTGCTGCTGGGCGCCGTCGGCAACCTGCAATTCGAGGTCGTGGCGCACCGCCTGCGCCACGAATACGGGTGCGAGGCGCGGCTCACGCCCGCTCGCTACACCGGCGCGCGCTGGGTCACCGCGGACGACGACAGGGAGATGAAGCGCTTCATCGACGCCAACGCGCATCGAATCGCGCACGACGCCGTGGAAGCGCCGGCCTTTCTCGCCGCGCACGAGGTCGAGATCAAGGTCGCATCCGAGCAGTGGCCGAAAATCCGCTTCCACGCCCTGCGCGAGCATGCCGGCCTCGTCTTCCAGTCAAATCCCGTCGCGTAAGCCGGCGGCAACCCGGATTTTGCCGCAGACAGATTTGATTAAACACCGCTGACCCCCAACCGATGCCATGCGTTTTGGGACTGTTTCTAGTTGCCTGACGCCTGGCGCAGCATGCGGCGGGCCTAAGGATAGCTGAACGGCAGCGGATACGGCCTCCCAAAAGGCCGACCCGCGCGGACTACATGCACCGGCCTGAGATAGCGGCTGCCCTGGCGCGTGTTCTTGCGCGTGTCGACGAAGGTCACCGGCCCTTCGACAAGGTCGAATACCGCGACGTCGCCGGGTGCGCCGACTTGCAGGGTGCCGAGACCTCTGACGCGTCCGATCAGGCGGGCCGGATTGATGGTAGCCATGGCAATCACCTCTTCCAGCGTATAGCCGAGATGCAGGAACTTGCTCATCACCCACGGCATGAACGGCTGACCTGGGGTGTTGACGCTGGCAGCGTGTATGTCGCTGCTGATCACGTCGGGACCGAAGCCCTGCTGGATCGCGGGCTCGCATACCATATAGTCGAAACTGCCGCCGCCATGGCCGACGTCGATCACGACGCCTCGCCGCTTCGCATCCAGCGCCGCTGGCAGCACCTTGCCGTCCTGCACGGTGTTGTTGCCCGCTCCGGTGTAGGCATGCGTGAGGACGTCGCCCGGGCGCAGCAGATCGAGCAGATCGGCGAGATTTCCGGGCACGTTGCCGATGTGACACATGACGCCGGCTTTCGTGCCGGAACGCTCCGCAGCCACGATCGCCCTCTTGAGCGGCTCCAATCCGTTGTTGCCGACGATAGGGAGCGACTGGCGAACCTTGATGCCCAGGACCATCTCAGGATTTTCCGCTACCGTCTTGGCCGCCAGTTCCACCGACGCATAATCGATGTTGAGCATCTCGTTGACCGGATAGCCCGCCAGTCCGATCGAGGAAATGTGAACGTAGGCGAAGATGCGGCTGCGGGCCGCTGCGGCCACATGGTGCTTCAGCGCGCCGAAGTTGTTCGCGCCGGCGTCGCCTGCGCTGACGTAGGTTGTGGTCGCGGTCTGCGGGGCCAACTCGTCGGCAGGCAGCCCGATTGCCGAGCCCAGGACGTAGACATGGGAGTGGAGATCGACCAGCCCTGGCGTCACGAGCTTGCCGCGCGCGTCGAGAGTCTGCATCGCGACGTTGTCGGGGATGTCGGGTTCCAGCGCCGCAATCACCGCGTTGCGGATGGCGACGTCGCGCCGCGCACGCAGTTTCTGGGCCGGGTCGATGACTTCGCCGCCCTTGATGACCAGGTCGTAGCGCTCGCCGGGCTTGAGCGCCTGCGCCAGGGCGCTCCCCGCGATATGGTTCAATCCATGGAGTCCCGCAGCACCCGCCATGCCGAGCACAAATGCGCGACGCGTATATTTGTTCATCAAGCCTCTCCCCCGTAAAAAGCCACGACCGGTAGAATCGCGCGAACAACGGCTGCGTGCAACGCACAGGCCCCTGCTTCTTGACAGCCCGGCCGCCGTTCCATAATAATTTGTCAGGTTGTCAGACAAGTTACCCACCTCGACCGTGTTGTCCCAGATCGCCCGTCCCGCCCGCCTAAGCGATGAGGTCAGCCGCGCGCTGGAGCAGCGCATACGCTCGGCCGAATACCGCCCCGGCAGCCAGCTTCCGACCGAAAAGCAGCTGTCGGTAGCCTTCGGCGTGAGCCGCGCCGTCGTGCGCGAGGCCGTCGCACGCCTCAAGGCGGAAGGCTATGTCGAGACCCGCCAGGGAGCGGGCGCGTACGTGGCGGTGCGTCCGGGCCTGTCGAGCTTCAAGCTCATCGCGGGAAACGGCCAGGCTGGAGACGACATCAGGCACATATTCGAGCTGCGGACGGCGGTCGAAACCACGGCCGCAGGGCTTGCGGCGGCCCGCCACACACCGGAGGATCTGAAGGCGATGCGGCGCGAGCTGGACCGCATGAGCGGCGCTATCCGCACCGCGGCGGACGGGACCGACGCTGACGACGCCTTCCACCGCACCGTTGCCGCCGCCAGCCACAATCCCTACATCCGGCGCTTCGTCGAATTCCTCGGTCACCATTTCTCCGATAGCCGCCGGCCGACCTGGAGCGAAGCCGGGCGGGCGGCGGGCAAGCCGCACGCCGCCCAGGCCGAGCACGAGCGGCTCTATGCCGCAATCGCCCGCGGCAGCGTGCGCGCCGCCCGCGCCGCGGCGATCGCCCACCTGAGCAATTCCGCGAAGAGGCTCGGAATCAAATGAATGCCACCCGCAACTGGCGGACGCCGGTAATCGTGCTGGCGTGCGGCGGGCTGCTCCTGTCGCTCGGGATGGGCATCCGGCACGGGTTCGGCCTGTTCTTGCAGCCGATGACAATGGACCTGGGATGGGGACGCGAAACCTTTGCCTTCGCGCTCGCCCTGCAAAATCTCATCTGGGGCGTGACGCAACCCCTCACCGGCATGATCGCGGACCGTTACGGTGCCGGGCGTGTGCTGGTCGGCGGTACTGCGCTTTACGTTGCGGGGCTGGTGCTGATGGCGTTTTCCCAGACCGGGCTCGGATTCAGCATGAGCGCGGGCCTCCTGATAGGCCTTGGTCTCTCAGGCACGACTTTCAGCGTAGTCCTTGGCGTCGTCGGCCGCGCGTTTCCGCCGGAAAAGCGGAGCATGGCGCTGGGGATCGCCGCTGCGGCAGGTTCGTTCGGCCAATTCGCCATGCTGCCGGTGGAACAATCCCTGATCGGCGCGTTCGGCTGGTTCGACGCATTGCTGATCATCGCGGCGGTGGCGACCTTGATGGTGCCCCTGTCGGCCGGACTCGTGGAGCGCCACGCCGAAGCGGCCGCCAGCACGGTCCGGCAGTCGGCAGCCGAAGCCACCCGGGAAGCGTTCCATCACCGCGGCTTCGTGCTGCTCACTTTGGGTTTCTTCGTGTGCGGGTTCCAGGTCATGTTCATCGGCGTGCACTTCCCGGCCTACCTTCTGGACCGCGGGCTCTCGCCGCAGACCGGCATGATCTCCCTCGCGCTGATCGGATTCTTCAATATCATCGGCACCTACATCGCCGGGTTTCTCGGCGGCAGGCTCAGCAAGAAATACCTGCTGTCCGCGCTCTATCTCGCGCGCAGTGCGGCGATCGCGCTCTTCCTGCTGCTGCCGATCACGCCGTTCTCGGTATACCTCTTCGCGGCGGCGATCGGCGTGCTGTGGCTGGCGACGGTGCCGCTTACGAACGCACTCATCGCTCAGATCTTCGGCGTGCAGTACCTGTCGATGCTCGGCGGCTTTGTCTTTTTCAGCCACCAGATCGGCAGCTTCCTTGGCGTATGGCTCGGCGGATTCATGTTCGACCGGACCGGCTCATACCAACTGGTGTGGGTGATCGCGATCGCACTCGGCATCGTGGCGGCGATCCTGAACCTGCCGATAGACGAGCGCGAGGTGCAGCGCGCGCCGAAGCCGCAGGCGGCATAATAAGATCAGAGATCCGCCGCAGATAAACGCAGATAAACGCGGTTGCATAAGAAATGACCATGGAGATCTCCGAGAATATTGGATTGAGCTCAAGAGCCAAGTTCTCGATTCTCTCAAGGGTTCCTGTGGCTGACGAATCATCTGCGTTTATCTGCTGCTGAAGCTCTTCCCGGAAGCGACCTTACATGACCTCAGCCGCTGAACAGACCGCGATCGACCTGGCTCGACAGCGCGAAGTCGTCGGCGCGCTGCGCGGGTTTCTTCCCGTGGATACGGTACTGTGGGAACCCGAAGACGTTACGCCTTACGAGTGCGACGGACTTTCGGCGTACCGGCAGATACCGATGGCCGTGGCGCTGCCTGCAACGGAGGAGCAGGTCTGCCGCATACTTCGCACCTGTCACGCGCTGCGCGTGCCGGTCGTTGCGCGCGGCGCCGGTACCGGCCTTTCGGGCGGAGCGCTGCCTCTCGGCAACGGGGTGCTGCTTTCGCTCGCGCGCTTCATGCGCATCCTGGAAGTGGATGCGCGATCGCGCACCGCGCGAGTGCAACCGGGTGTGCGCAATCTTGCGATTTCGGAGGCCGCTGCGCCGCATAGTCTTTATTACGCTCCCGATCCTTCGAGCCAGCTCGCCTGCTCGATCGGCGGCAACGTCGCCGAGAACTCCGGCGGCGTGCACTGCCTCAAGTACGGACTCACCGTTCATAACATACTGAAGCTCAGGATGGCGACCATCGAGGGCGAGATCGTGGAGATCGGCTCCGATGCGCTGGATGCGGCCGGCTACGATTTGCTCGCATTGCTGACGGGTTCCGAAGGACTGCTCGGCATCGTAACGGAAGTGACGGTCAAGCTTCTGCCGAAGCCGGAGTATGCGCAGGTCGTGATGGCTGCCTTTGACAGTGTGGAGCGGGCCGGGAGTGCCGTCGCCAGCATCATCGCTGCCGGCATCATTCCGGCGGGGCTCGAGATGATGGACCAGGCGGCGACGCGCGCGGTCGAGGATTTCGTGCACGCCGGCTACCGAACCGATGTGGCGAGCATCCTGCTGTGCGAATCGGACGGAACGCGGGAGGAAGTGGCAGACGAGATCCGCCGCATCCAGGACGTGATGGAGAAGAACGGAGCGGTGCAGACGCAGGTATCCCGGGACGAGCCCGAGCGGCTGCGCCTCTGGGCAGGGCGCAAGGCGGCGTTCCCTGCGGTCGGCAGCATCTCGCCCGATTACTACTGCATGGACGGCACGATACCGCGCAAGCGCCTGGGCGAGGTGTTGCGGAAGATCACCGAGCTGGAGCGCAAGTACGGATTGCGCTGCGCGAACGTCTTCCACGCCGGCGACGGCAACCTCCACCCGCTCATACTGTACGACGCCAACAAGCCGGACGAGCTGCAGCGCACCGAGGCGTTCGGCGGGGAGATACTGGAGCTGTGCCTGCAGGTCGGCGGCACCATCACTGGCGAGCACGGCGTCGGTGTCGAAAAGATCAACCAGATGTGCGTGCAGTTCGGCCCGGGCGAGCTCGCGATGTTTCACGGCATCAAGCGCGCGTTCGACGAGTACGGGCTGCTCAATCCCGGCAAGGCGGTCCCCACGCTGCACCGCTGCGCCGAGTTCGGGCGCATGCACGTGCACGCGGGGCAGCAGAAGTTTCCCGACCTGCCGCGATTCTAAGTTCTTCCATGCCGATGCGGTCATACTCGGTGCCGGCTCGCGCTGCTGTCCCGGTGGGGGTGATCCTGATATTCGCGGTCGCGTTGCTTGCTCCTTCAACCGCGGGTGCCATCGTGGACGAGATCCAGGTCTACCTGGACGACATCTCCAAACCCGGCGAAAAAGGGCTCGAGCTGCACGTGAACACGACGCCGAAGGGTCGGTCCGTTCCCGCATACCCGGGAGACGTGCCGCCGCAGCACAGCCTGCGCATCACCCCGGAATTCTCCTTCGGAATGAGCCACGATTTCGATTGGGGACTCTACCTTCCGACGGTGCGCAACGCAGACGGAACCTTCTATTTGAGCGGCGCGAAGCTGCGCTTCAAGTGGATGCCGCTGCAGCCCGATGAAACCACCGGCGGGTGGTACGCGGGAGCCAACCTCGAGCTTTCCCGGCTCACCAAGACATACTCCGAATCGCCCTATTCCAGCGAGCTGCGCACCATATTCGGCTACCGCGCCCCCGACTGGCTGATCGGCGTCAATCCGATATTCGAATGGGAGCTGTCGCCGGGCTTCCGGCATGGCGGGCCGGACTTCACGTTGGCGTGGAAAGCCATGCATGACGTGCGGGAAGGCGTGGCGCTGGGCCTCGAATACTACGGCGCGATCGGCAAACTCGCGCACCCGCTTCCGCACGACGAGCAGGAGCGCACGCTATACATTGCGCTGGACGTCGACCGCAAGCCCTGGATATTCAACGTAGGCATCGGCCGCGGTTTGACGCCCGCGACCGACCGCTGGACCCTGAAAGCGATTTTCGAAGTGCCGTTCCAGTGAGATGCGACCGATCTTGATCGTCCTGTTAGCGACAGCTTGCGGCGCGTGCGCTACGCCCACCCCGGCGCCGTCACAAACCGTCAAGGCAGACCGGCACGGGATGTGCGCGGCACGCATGTATGCCGCACGTCAGCCGCGCAGCGCCGTCAACTGGGGACTCTACGACTACTGCATGCGCAGCGTGGACTGAAAAATGCTGCCGCCGCCCATGACCGAAGCCTCCGCCCACCTTGCCGCCGCGATCCGCGCCGCCGCAAAACAGAAGACGCCCCTTTGCATCCGGGGCGGGGGCACCAAGGATTTCTATGGCGGCGCGCTGCAGGGTGAGGTCCTCAGCACCGCCGCCTGCCGGGGAATAGTCGCATACGAGCCGACCGAGCTGATGATCACCGCGCGCGCCGGCACGTCCCTTGCCGAAATCGAAACTGCCCTGCGCGAGCATGATCAGATGCTCGCGTTCGAGCCGCCCTCCTTCGGACACGCCGCCACACTCGGCGGCTGCGTCGCGGCCGGCCTCTCCGGACCGCGCCGGGCATATGCCGGGGCGGCGCGCGATTTTCTGCTCGGGGTGCAGATCCTCGACGGAAAGGGCGAGGCTCTCCGCTTCGGCGGGCAAGTCATGAAGAACGTCGCGGGCTACGACGTTTCGCGCCTCATGGCGGG
>DATFWO010000287.1:0-9599 GCA_035259205.1 Burkholderiales bacterium
TCTAAAACTACCGATCTCACGCCGGAGACCTTGGGCTCCGGCTCGCACGTCTCTGTGGTTAGCAGCAACGTGGCCCCGCTCTCTTTGAGCATGGCTTCTACCCGCTGCGGTGGATAGGCCGGATCGAGTGGCATATAAGCCCCACCGGCTTTGAGAACCGCAAGGAGCGCGACAATGAGCTCAGGTCTCCGCTCCAGGCGGATAGCGACTACACTTCCCGGACCGACCCCGAGTCGGCGGAGGCGGTGCGCGAGACGGTTCGCCTGGGCATTAAGCGCCGCATAAGTCAGCGCCATGTCCCCACATTCCACGGCGACGCCGTCAGGCGTCCGCGCGACTTGCTCCTCGAATAGCGCGGTGAGAGTTGTCTCGGGGATGACCCTCGCTGTCGCATTCACGCGCGACAGTAGCGTGTGCCGTTCATCGGCACTCAGCAGGTCGAGTTGGTACAGGGCGGCGTTTGGACGCGCGACCGCCGCACTGAACAGCCGCTCCAGGAAGGAGCTCAGCGCCTCCACGCTCGACTGCGAGAACCGCGACGGGTCATAGTCCAGCCGCAGATGCAGCTGCTCGCCCGGGGTCACAACCAAAGTCAGGGGGTAGTGCGTCGTGTCGTGGCCCGCGACTCCCACGACCCGCAGTTCTGCGGAGGACTCACGGAAGGCTGCGCGGTCCAGCGGGTAGTTCTCAAATCCCACCAGAGTGTCGAACAAGGAGCCACCGCCCACCGCCTGCTGGATATCGCTCAAACCGACATACTGGTATGGCAACATGCGTGCCTGGCTGTCTTGAACGGCGGCGAGCAAGGTCTCCAGAGAGTCGTCCGGCCGCAGTTGTACGCGAATCGGCACTGTGTTGATAAACAAGCCGACCATCTGTTCGACGCCCGCCAACTCCGCCGGCCGGCCGGAGACAGTCACACCAAAGACGACGTCGTCCCGCGAGGTCAACCGCCCTAGGAGCACCGCCCACGCGCCCTGCAACACTGTATTCAGCGTCAGTCCGCGCGTACGGGCGAAGGCTTGTAACTGCGCGGTCAACTCTGCCGACACGGTGCGCTGGCAACGCGCCGGCGCGATCGCGACGGGGGCGCCGCGGCCGGGTCCGCTGAGATTGCTGGGCGCATCAAATCCGGCCAAGTACGCTTGCCACGCCTGCAGCGCTTGCTTCTGATCCTGCGCGGCCAGCCAGGCGAGATATGCGGTGTAGGGGCGTACTTGCGGCAAGACAGTTGCGTCACCCGCACTCCGGTATAACGTCAGAAGTTCTCGGAACAATATCGGCGTCGACCAGCCATCGAGCAGAACATGATGAGATGTGAACAGCAAAAGATGGCGCTCGGCGCTGAGGCGCAGCAGCGTGAACCGCAACAGCGGCTGCGCGGCGAGATTGAAGCGCTGCATTCGGTCGGCATGCAGTATATCCAGCTGCTGACGGTGCTGCTCTTCCGCGGAAAGCGCCGAAAGATCCAGCGTGCGCCACGGCACTTCCACGTCGTGGGCTATAACCTGCACCGGTCGCGTAAGGCCTGCGTGCTGAATGGAAGCTCGCAAATTCGCGTGCCGATGGAGCAGCGTGGTCGCGGCGCTGTGCAGGCGCTCCGGTTGCAGAACTCCTTCGAGTGCTACGACCAGCTGTACGGTATACACATCAGGGGCCGTTTCATCGTAGAGGGCGTGGAAGACCAACCCCTCCTGCAAGGGCGTCAGTGGCAGGACGTCTTGCAAATCGGGACACTGCGCTTCCAGCCATTCCACTTCAGCCGGGGCCAACGTCACGAGTGGAAAGTCCGACGGCGTGTGCCCACCACCGCCGCGCGCGACGTGGTGCCACAACGCCTCGAGCGCCTGCTGCCAAAAGTCGGCGAGCGCCCTTACCTCGCGCTCCTCGAGATGGCGGTTCGCCCAACTCCAAATCGCCGAAAGCTGAGATCCACCAGGACCGTCCAATGTCACGGCATTGACTTCAATCAAATGTGCTAGAGGCAAGCCCGGATCTACTCCAGCGGTAATCGATTCCGGCGCTAAAGCCCAGTCTGCTTCCTCCCCGGACCGTACTCGCCCGAGGTAATTGAAGCCGAGCTGTACATCCGCGTAGCTCGCCAGCTGCCGCCCCGCATCCGCGTGCAAGTAGCGTAACTGCCCATACCCCAGCCCGCCGCCTGGGATCGCCCGCAGCTGCTCTTTGACGCGCTTCAGCGCGTCGCCGATCGCCGCGCCGCCGGCTAGCGCCTCGCCCACATCCAACGGGCCGAGATCCAAGGCTACCGGATACAGGCTGGTGAACCAGCCGACCGTGTGCGACACGTCGAGGCCGCTGTCCAACGGTTCACGCCCATGCGCCTCCAGGTTGACGATGACCGCTTCCGCAGAGCTGCCCTGCTGCTGGCGCCGCCATGCGGCGACTGCTATTGCCAAGCCCGTTAGCAGCACGTCGTCAATGCCGGCATGGAACGCGGCCGGCACCGTGCCCAGTAACGCGGCGGTCAGCGGCGAGGACAGTGTTAGGCGCAACTGCCCGGCGCTGGCCATCGTGTCCTTGGCGGGATCGAGTTGAACGTTTGGTAGGGGCGGGGTTGCCGCCCTCAGCACGGCTTCCCACACCGGTAGTTCGGTCAGCCGCTCTTCCGTCTGGGCCTGCATGGCCAAGTGCTGTGCCCAGATTCGGAACGGCGTGCCCCGGTGTTCTAGCCGAGGCACGGCGCCGCGAGCCGCGGCGGTGTACGCACTCGCCAGGTCCGGCATCAAAATACGCCATGACACGCCATCGACCGCCAAATGATGGATCACCAGCAGCAACCGGTCCTCCCCCGTCCGGCGAAACAATACCGCCTGGACCATGCGTCCGGTTTCTGGGGCCAGCCGACCCGCGGCTTCGAAGGCTTCGGCCTGCATCCGCGCCTGCCGGGTGCCTTCATCGAACGGAGAAAGCTCGACGGAGGTGAAGCACGTCGCGGCATTGACGGCACCACGGGGCAAGATACGAGAGGTGCCCTCGGGGTCAAACTGGAACCGGAGGGCGTCGTGCGTATCCAGCAACGCCTGCAACGCGGTGATGAGATCCGTCTCGATCAGATCGGGCGGCACACGCAGCAGGATCGATTGGTTGAATCGTTGGATCGGACCGCCACCCGCCAGGAGCCACCGCATGATCGGCGTGGGTATGACTTCGCCCACACCGGCTGCCTCGTCCCAGCCCTGCGAGTCCGAGGGCGCGGACACCCGGGTCACAGCCGCCAGTGCCTCGACGGTCGGCTGCTCGAAGACATCGCGCGGCATCAGCACGAGGCCCGCGCGCCGTGCCCGGCTTACCAGCAGGATCGAGAGAATGCTGTCGCCACCCGACGCGAAGAAGTTGTCGTCGAGGCCGACGCGCCCACGTGCCAGTACTTCGGCAAACAGCCCGCACAGGATCTCTTCGGCGTGCGTGCGCGGGGCCCGGTAAGTAGGACGTGGAAGCTCCGGTTCCGGCAGCGCCCTGCGATCGAGCTTTCCGTTCGGCGTCACCGGCAGTGCCGGTAGCTCCACAAACGCTGCGGGCATCATGTACTCCGGCAACCGCTCGCTCAAACGCCGCCGCACCGCCGCCGCGTCGAGTGTCTTGCCGCCGGCCGGCACGATATACGCGGCTAAGTAGTTCCCGCCCGGGCCATCCTCACGCGCAATGACGGCAGCCTGACTGACCCCCGGATGCGCCATCAGCGCCGCCTCGATCTCGCCCGGTTCGATACGAAAGCCCCGCAGCTTCACCTGCTGATCCACCCGCCCGAGAAAGTCCAGCGCGCCGTCCGCCCGCCAGCGCGCCAGGTCTCCGGTGCGATACATCCGCGCCCCCGCTTCCCCCCCATACGGGTCGGCCACGAAGCGCTCCGCCGTCAGCCTCGGACGGCGGAGATACCCTCGCGCGAGCCCCACCCCAGCCACGTATAGCTCACCAACCACCCCCACCGGCATTGGCTCAAGTCCTTTATCCAGTACGTAGAGGCGATAGTTCGGCAGGGACGAACCGATCGGAACCGAGCCGTCCGTCTGGACTTTGGTCACTTCATAAGCCGAGGCGTCGATGCACGCTTCGGTCGGTCCGTAAAAGTTGAAAACCCGCCGCGCGACGCCGGCAGACAGCAGCCTGTTCGCCAGCCGCGGAGGCAGAACATCGCCGCCGATGAGGAGCGCATCGAGCCGGACTGGCAGATCACCGGCTGCCAGTAGACCTTCAATCAGCCCCGGGCTGCCGTTCAGTACTGACAATTGGTGACGCTGAGCGTAAGTGGCGAAGCTGTACGCGTCGTCGCGGATGTCGTCCGGAACGATGACACAGGTTGCGCCGGCGCAGAGCGGACACAGGACTTCCTCCAGCAGCGGGTCGAAACTGACCGAAGTGATCGCGGCATACCGCGTTGTCGGGACGACGTCGAGATAGCTGTTGAGAGAGTAGATTTTGTTGGCGAGTGCCTGATGCTCGACCACCACGCCCTTAGGCGTGCCGGTGGACCCCGAGGTGTAGATGACATAGGCCGGGTGCTCGGGCAGCAACGGGCCGCTCCGCTCGGTGTCACAAGGGTCGTGCGCCGGGGCATGATCCAATGTCGCCAGCGTCTCAGGTGCGTCGAGAGCGAGCACCACGGCCGTCTTTGACAGGCGGCCTCGCAGGGCAGTGCTGCTGAGCACTAAAGCCGGAGCGGCGTCGGCCAGCAGCTGTTCCGCCCGCGCGGCAGGATAATCGAGGTCCAGCGGCAGGTAGGCGGCGCCCGCCTTCAGCACCGCCAGCAGCGCCACCACCAGCTCCGGCGTGCGCTCCAGCGCCACGGCGACGAGCGTCTCCGGGCCGACCCCTAACGCCAGGAGATGGTGCGCTAAGTGGTTGGCGCGCCGGTTGAGGTCGCGGTAAGACAGCGCCGTCGGGCCGCACACCAGCGCCACCGCCTCGGGGGTCTGCGCGACCCGGGCCTCGAACAGGGTGGGAAGCGTGGCTTGCGGCACCGGGTGGGCGGTGGCGTTGAAGCCTGACAGCACGGTGTGGCGCTCCTCTGCTGTCAGGATGCTGAGTTGAGACAGCGGGGCGTCGGGCCTCGCTATCGCCGCATCCAGCAACAGCATGAATCGTGCGACCAAGGCCTCGGCCGTTGCTTCGTCAAACAACTCCGAACGGTATTCGAGCCCGCCTGTAAGTCCCGACGGCTCCCCGGACGAGTCCACGTGCTCGGAGAGATCGAGCGTCAGGTCGAGCTTCGCTACAGCGGGGCGAAGAGGTTCCACGTTAACGGTCATCCCGGATAACGTAGGGTTAACAGCGGGCGTGTTCTGCAGGACCAGCATCACCTGAAACAGTGGATGGCGCGCCAGTGAGCGTGCGGGCTGTAAAGCTTCCACGATGCGCTCAAACGGTACATCCTGCCGATCGAAGGCTTGCAGATCAAAGGCCCGCACTCGGGCGAGTAGCTCGTTGAATGACGGATCACCGGAGACGTCAGTGCGCAGAACCAGGGTGTTGATGAAGCAGCCGATGAGGTTGTCGAGTGCCCGTTCGCCACGGCCGGCAACGGGTGTGCCGATCAGAATGTCGTCGCCCCCACCTAATTTAGCCAGCAGCGCCGCAAATCCCGCCTGCAGCACCATAAAGACGCTCGCGCCTCCGGCCCGGGCCAGGTCCCGCAGCCGCCGGTGTAAACCGGCATCCAGACGTACCGCCACGCTCGCGCCGCGATAGCTCGTCGCGGGTGGGCGCGGGCGATCGGTAGGCAGATTCAATTCCTCCGGGGCGCCGGCCAAGGCCGAGCGCCAGAAGGCGAGCTGCTGCGCCATTCTGCTGTCGGCATCACGCTCCTCGCCGAGGAGTTCGCGTTGCCACAACGTGTAGTCGGCATATTGGACCGCAAGCTCCGCGAACGCGGGTATGCGCCCATGCGATCGGGCCGCATACGCGTGCGCCAAATCCCGCGCCAGTGGACCCAGCGACCAGCCGTCGGCCACAATATGGTGGAACACGATAACCAGGACGTGGCGCTGGGGTCCAAATCGAAACAACCAGGTCCGCATGGGCAGCTCACGTATGAGGTCGAACACGGTCGCCACCGCACTTGCTAAGCACTCGGGCAGTGTGTCCGCCGTTGCGTCCTCGAATGCAAACGGCACCTCAACCTGGTCGACAGGCAGGATCTGTTGGTAGGGAACGCCATCCTGCTCGGGAAACACGGTCCGAAGGCTCTCATGACGTGCCATCACGTCGCCCAACGCCAGCCGCAGGGCAGCCGGGTCGAGGTTCCCCGTCATCCGTAGTGCCACCGCGACGTTGTACGTCGCACTCGGTCCCTCCATCCAGTAGAGGAACCACAGGCGCTGTTGCGCATACGAGAGAGGCAGGCGCTCGGGCCGGACCTCCTGCCGCCGCAACGCCGGTGACCGAGCAGCTCCGCCGCACCAGTCCGCAATCTTGCGCAGTTCCACCTCAAGCTGTTGCCGCAACGCCAGTGACTGCACAGCTCCGCCGCGCCGTAGGCGCGCGGCAATTCCGGCAACGGTGGGTGATTCAAAAAAGGCGGCAACGGAGATTTCGGCCTGAAATTCCTGGCGGAGCAGCGAGACCAACTGAATTGCCAGAAGCGAGTGGCCGCCGCATTCGAGAAAGTTGTCGTTGATCCCAATCGGATCGATCCCCAGTATTTGCGACCACGCACGAGCAATCGTTTCTTCCGTCGCGTCACGTGGGGCCACATAGGCCGTCGAGAGGTTTTGCCGCCTGTGCGGTGAGGGAACCCGATCGGAATTTTCAGCCGTCACGAAGTCTGAAACCGACGCGGGCTGCAACGCCTGCCGAAAACGGTCCTGAAAGGCGGTCGTCGAGACCACGACCTGTGGTGTGGTCCCACTCAGTATGAAATCGAATGCCAGCGCCCCTTCGCCTGGCGTGATGGCGTCTTTGAGGCTTTGTTCGCGGAACTTTCTGAGGTCATGAGGCACCCCCGTCTCAACGGCCATTCCCACTTCGGCCCACGTGTCCCAGTTTACGGATACGACCAATGTTTCGCCGGCCGCATGCCGGGCAGCAAACGCGTCGAGATAGCAATTCGCCGCGCTGTAGTCGATCTGACCGAAACCGCCCAGTACTGAACTGAGGGATGAACACAGCACAAAGAAGTCCAGTGTGTCGCCCGCGAATACCTCGTAGACGATCTGCGTACCTCGCAGCTTGGGCGCGAGGACGCGTAATGCCTGTTCGGTGGTCTTGAGTTGGATCACACCGCCGCCTGGGGTGCCCGCCGCGTGAATGACGCCGTTCAACTGGCCGTACCTTTGTCGAACACGCTCGGCGATGGCGCGCATCGCTCCGGCGTCCGTCACATCGGCCGTCTCGACGAGCACCTCGGCCCCGGTTGCCTCGATTTCAAGAATGCGCCGTAACTTGCCGCTGATCGGATCGTTCTCATGATGGGTTTCCAGCCAGTCGGCCCACTGCGGCCGTTCCGGGAGCGGCGTCCGACCAATCAGAATGAGCTTCGGTTTCCCCTTCGTGGCGAGATCACGGGCGAGGGTAAGGCCGATTCCGCCGAAACCACCGGTGATGACGTACACCCCGTTGCGTCGGAGGCGGCGCACTGCGATCGTTGGATCGAGGCGCGTCGGCTCATATGACAGGACCCACCGGCCGCTCTCCCGCAGAGCTGTGACCGGTTCGCTCGGTCGTGCCCCCAATTCGGTCTCGAGCATGGACAGCAAGGGGTCACGTTCTTCGTGTGGAACGCCGTCGATCGCAACGTCGATCACGCGCGTCTGTACATTGGGGAACTCTTGGAAAATGACCCTACACGCTCCCGCCAGCATTGCCTGCTGAGGGGAGACGCGGTCGTGAGGCAAGACTCGCGCGCTGTGGTTGATGATGACTGTCAGTCCTATGTCTTCCGCGGGTAAAACGTCCGCAATCGCCTGCGCAAGGTAAAGGAGGCCGAAAAATGCGGAGGCAGATTCCACCGCCCTCTCGCCGGACCCGGTGAGTTCGGGTGCCTGTAGGGCGGCATTGCAACAATAGACGATTTGCCGGGGAACAGGCCCCGACCGACGCAAATCCCGGAGCAGATGCTTGTAGGCGGCCGGATCTGACGAGTCGATGACATGATCGGTCCTCACGCCGTACGCGTCGGGCGCGGATAACAAAACGGTCGTCACGCCATGACCTTGTCCTCGCAGCACCTGGGCCAAATCGGCGGACGGTCTCTCAGCGTTGCCAAAGACTAGCCATGAGGTCGCGGTTGAATGCGCGACGTGTTCGGGGGCGGGCGCCGGCCTCCACACGGGGGTGTAAAACCAGTTCCCGATATCGAGCTTGCGATCCGACGCCCGGGCCGGCGCCCGCACGGACACTCTGCCGTTGGCGGGAAGCGAATTCACCCAATGCCGCTGGCGTTGGAAGGGATAGGTTGGCAACGACACGCGGCGAGGGCCCTCGCCGCGCGAAACCGCGTGCCAATCAGGGTGAACACCATTCACCCACAGCGTCGCCAGAGCCTCCAGCAGATGCTTGAGCGGTGGTGTCTGGTTTTGCTGTTGAGGTAACGATGACACTCGCAGCGGCCAGTCACCATTTTTGTACTGTTCGGCCAATGTGACAAGCGAGCGTCCGGGGCCAACTTCCAGGAGAACGCGGGGGGAACCGTCATGCAAAGCGACGAGGTTCTGAGCAAATTGCACCGTGTGGCGCAGATGTTCTCCCCAATAGGATGGATTCGTTGCTTGCTCTGCGGTGATCCAGCTGCCGGTGAGGTTTGACAGGTACGGCACCTTCGGTGGCTGCAGTTCAATGTCACGAAGCCGGTCGACGAAGTCCCCTACGATCGGATCCATCATTGCGGAGTGGAATGCATGCGATGTGTGAAGACGCCGGTGTTGCACTGCGTGCTTGGTTAGTTCCACCTCCGCGCGCTCAGCCGTATCAAAGGTTCCTGACACAACGCACAACGCCGGGCCGTTTTCGGCTGCGAGCGACAGACCGTTACCCAACAGATGGCGGATCGCACTGCCGGATTCATATACCGTAAGCATCGCGCCTGGAGGCATCGACTGCATCAGCCGGCCTCGCAGAACAATGAGGCGTAAAGCATCTTCCAAAGAGAATACGCCAGCCAGACAGGCTGCCACGTACTCCCCGATGCTGTGCCCAACCATCGCAGCAGGCCGAACGCCCCAATCCATCCAGAGCTGCGCAAGGGCATATTCAATGACGAACAATGCCGGCTGTGCGAGCGCAGTTTGCAACAAGCGGCGACCAGCGCTCTCTGGCTCAGACGGGACGTCGTTCTGGCCATACAAAACTTCTTTGAGATCGAAGTCGAGTTCATCCTGCAGGATCCCGCAGCATAAATCGACGTGTTCACGAAAGCCGGGAAAGGTCTCGTACAGCGCTTGACCCATACCGACGTGCTGCGCACCCTGGCCTGGAAACATGAACACTACCGGAAGCCGTCCGCCGAGCGCGACGGCTGAAATCGTTTGCTGCACCTCGCCGGCCGACACGGGTTGAGCAGGTCCGGAGTCGACACTCTCGACGAGCAACGCCCGGCGGTGCGGAAATGCCTGCCGCCCCACCTGCAGCGTATAAGCGACATCGCC
>DATFWO010000288.1:0-30262 GCA_035259205.1 Burkholderiales bacterium
GGCGGCGGCACCGATATCTCGGCGCGCTTGATCGCCCCCAAGCTCTCCGAGCATCTCGGCCGGCAGGTGGTGGTCGAGAACCGCCCCGGGGCGACGACGATGATCGGCGCAGAGTTCGTCGCGCGCTCGGCGCCCGACGGGCACACGCTGCTGATGGGCGTCTCCTCGCTCACCATCAATCCCCATATCCAGGCGAAGGTTCCGTACGACGCCGTGAAGGATTTCGCGCCGATCTCGCAGGTGGTCACGGCGCCCAACTTGATAGTCGCGCATCCGTCGCTGCCGGTGCGCTCAGTGGCGGAGCTGATCGCTCTCGCGCGGGCTCGTCCGGGGCAGCTCAACTTCGCCTCCGGCGGTGCGGGCTCCAACCAGCATCTGGCGATCGAGTTGTTCCTGTCCATGACCGGGCTGAAAATAGTCCACGTGCCGTACAAGGGCGTGGGCCCCGCCCTGCTCGACGCGGTGGCGGGCCACGTGCACCTCATGATGTCCACTATCCTGAGCGCGCTGCCTCACGTGAAGAACGGCAGGATCCGCGCCCTGGGGGTGACGAGCGCCAAACGAGCAACCGTCGCTCCTGACATCCCGACCGTCGCCGAAACCGGCGTGCCGGGATACGAAGTGGTGCAGTGGTACGGGATCCTGGCGCCGGCGGCGACGCCGCGCGATGTCATCGCGAAGATCCATGCGGCCACGGTGCGGGTGCTGCAGGATCCTGCGATCCAGGCGCACTTCGTCGCTGACGGCGGCGACCCGGTCGGCGGCACGCCGGAGGAATTCTCGGCTGTAATCCGCGCCGACCTGCAGAAGTGGGGTAAAGTGGTCAAGGACATGGGCTACAAGCCCGAGCAACGCTGATCTGTTTGACGCAGGTCCCAGCGCAGGAGGATTGCTGATGCCGATGGTTTCCATGACGGTAAACGGACGGCCGTTCAGTGGCGAGGTCGAAGGCCGCACGCTGCTCGTGCACTTTCTGCGCGACACCCTGCAGCTCACCGGAACGCACGAGGGCTGCGATACGAGCCAGTGCGGCTGCTGCACGGTGCATCTCAACGGCAAGGGCGTGAAGTCCTGCACCGTGCTTGCCGCAGCATGCGCCGGGGCAACCGTCACGACGATCGAAGGGCTGGCGCAGAACGGGAAGCTCCATCCCATGCAGGAAGCTTTCCGCGAGCATCACGGGCTGCAGTGCGGCTTCTGCACTCCCGGCATGATCATGACCGCGGTGGACATGGTGAACCGGCTCGGCCACGACCTCGGCGAGCACACCGTCCGCGCGCAGCTCGAGGGCAACATCTGCCGCTGCACCGGGTACCACAACATCGTGAAGGCGATACAGGCTGGGGCGGCAGCCATGAAGGGATCGTCCGGACTGCCGGTGGGTCACTCAAGCCATTTTCCTCCGGCCGCCAGCACCCGGATCGGCGAGCCCGTGCGGCGCAGGGAGGATCAGCGCCTCATCACCGGCAAGGGTCGCTTCAGCGACGACGTCAGCCTGCCGGGCCAGGCCTACATGGCGGTCGTACGCTCGACCCACGCGCACGCCCGCCTGCTTGAGATCGATATCCGAGCCGCTGCGGCGAGTCCCGGCGTGCTGGCGGTATTGACGGCGCGTGAGCTGCTCGCCGACGGGTTGCAGCCCTTTCCGCACAAGCCGTTTACCGCGCACCCGGCGGACGTCAGGATGGAGAACACGGACGGCACGCCGTTCTATTCAGCGCCGCAGTACGCCCTCGCCGTCGACAAGGTACGTCACGTCGGCGAAGCGATCGCGATCGTCGTAGCCGAGACGGTGGCCGCGGCGCGAGACGGTGCGGAGCTCGTGGACGTCCGATACGAGGCCTTGCCCGCCGTCACTGACACCGTTGCCGCGGCGCGGCCCGACGCTCCGCGCCTGTGGGACGACGCGCGCTCCAATGTCGCCCTCGACGCGCAAGTCGGCAACGGCCGCGACGGCACCGAAGCTGCATTCGCGCGGGCGGAGCACGTCGTCAGGTTCGACACGTGGATACAGCGCGTCACCGGCGTTCCCATGGAGCCGCGCGCGGGCGTGTGCGAGTACGACGCGGGGAAGCAGCACTACACGCTGCACGCCGGCAGCGGCGGCGCGCCGCGCCTGAAGGAAGACCTGGCGGCGATGCTCGGCGTTCCCGACAGGAACGTGCGCGTGATCATGCACGACGTCGGCGGCAACTTCGGCACGCGCGGCTTCATCTACGCGGAATTCTGCCTGCTCGCCTGGGCGGCGCGCCGCCTCGGGCGGGCGGTCAAGTGGACCTGCACGCGGCAGGAGGCGTTCCTCTCCGATTACCAGGGGCGCGACCTCGCGGTGGAGGCGGAGCTGGCGCTCGACGCGCAGGGCAATTTCCTGGCCATGCGCGGATCGAACATCGGCAACGCCGGGGCGCACACCAACAACTTCTCGCCGCTGCGCAAGGGCGTGGAGATCATATCGAGCATCTACCGCATGCCCGCGGCCTGGTTCCGGGCGCGCTCGGTGCTCAGCAACACGATGATGACCCGGCCCTATCGCAGCGCGGGCCGGCCGGAAGTGATGTACGTCATGGAGCGGCTGATCGATCTCGCCGCCCGCGAGTGCGGCTTCGACCGCCTCGAGTTGCGGCGGCGCAACCTGCTCACGGAAGCGGAGCTTCCCTATACCAACCCGTGGGGCATGATCTACGACAGCGGCACCTACCACGCGGTCATGGAGAAGGCCCTGGCCCTCGGCGACTGGTCCGGCTTTGCCGCGCGCCGGGCGAAAGCGCGCGTCCGCGGCAAGCTCCGCGGCATCGGCGTCGCCAACTATGTGGACACCGCCTCGGGCGTGCCGCGCGAGCGCGGCGAAGTGACCGTCCGCCCCGACGGCACGGTCGACTTCGTCGTCGGCATCGTCTCGAACGGCCAGGGTCACGAAACGAGCTTCGCGCAGCTCATGAACGAGTGGCTCGGCGTCCCGATCGACAAGGTGCGCATCATCGCCGGCGACACCGACATCGTGAAGATCGGCGGCGGCACCCACGGCGGCCGCGGCCTGCGCATGGCGAGCATCGTCATGTGGAACTCCGTGAAGCAGATCATCGAAAAGGGCACGCGGCTCGCGGCGCTCATGCTCGATTGCGAGCCGAGCGAGATTCAGTTCAAGGACGGCCGTTTCACCGTCGTCGGGAAGGACCGTTCGGTCGGGATCTTCGAGGTAGCGGGCGCCGGGGCGCGGCTCAACGATCTTCCCGAGGACCTGCGCGGGCCGCTCACGGCGTTCTCCGACGAGACCGTCCCCGTCGCGGCCTTTCCCTACGGCTGCCACGTCTGCGAGGTCGAGATCGATCCCGAGCTCGGCACCGTCGAGATCGTGCACTACGCGGCCGTCGACGACGTGGGCCGCGCGGTGAATCCACTCATCATCGACGGCCAGATCCACGGCGGCATCGCGCAGGGCGTCGGGCAGGCGCTCTACGAGCGCTGCTACTACGAGCCCGGTACCGGGCAGCTGCTCTCGGGCTCGTTCATGGACTACACGATGCCCCGGGCCGACTCCTTTCCGTTCTTCACGACGGAAATCGTCGAGGTCCCGTCGCCGACTCATCCTCTCGGGATGCGCCCCGCAGGCGAAGGTGGCACGACGCCGGCCTTGGGTGTGGTCATCAATGCAATCGTCGACGCGCTCTCCGAATACGGCGTGCGGCACGTCGAGATGCCGGCCACGCCCGAGCGTATCTGGCGCGCAGTCCGCGAAGCGCGTAGCTGAGGAGAGTGCCGGGTGACGGGCGCCAGGAAGTTCGAAATCAGCTATGAATCGCCAGTCACGCCCCACCAGTCACGAGTCACCAGCACGCATCATCGGCCTAGTAGGGCCTGGCGCCGAACATCCACTGATGTCCGGCGAAGAAGACCGCGAACGCGGCGAGCCCGATCAGCGGCCGCAGCCAGCCGATCTCGCGCCAGATGATGCGATTACGGCCTTGCGCGATGGCCACGAAAGGGACGTTGGAAGTCGCCGCGGCGAAGCGCGCCCAGTCCGGGCTCGATCTCTTCCGGGCATCTATGGTGAGCGTGCCGAACGCGGCCAGTAGGAACAGCCCGCCGAAGAAGATGACTGACTTCAGATCGCCGCGCGCGAGCACGTGCGCGCCCGACCACAGCATCAATGCCCACATGAGCGGATGGCGCGTAACGCGGATCATCCCGCGTGCCGGATCGTCGCTCTTCAGGAGCCGGTCCGCCCCGACCATGGTCGGATTGCGCGAGTAGCCGGTCACGAGGAGGACGAACGCGATCGGCATCACCACGACGGGCAGGAAGCGCAGCCCGGTCCACAACGGCTCGTGCGGCGCGGCGCGGTAAGCCACGATCATCCAGCCCAGCGCCGCCAGCGCGACCACCGAGTACAGGCCGCGATACGGCCATTCGCCCAGCGCACTCACCAGCGTCGGGCGCAAGGGCGTGCTGGTCACAAAATGTGCCGCGAGAAAGAGGGCGGTGGCGGCGATGAGCGAAGTCACGAAAGTTCCCAATGGCGTGATCAGTAACGGGTGATGGGTTCTCCGTCACCAATCACTTATCACTTATCACTTATCACCGATCACGATACTCAGGCTCCGTGCGGCGTGAGTATCTGGCGTATGGCTTTGACATCCTGCAGCTTGTCGAAGCCCGCGTTCAGGGCGTCGAACCCGATGTGGCCGTCGATCAACCGGTCGACCGGCAACCGGCCTTCCTGGTGCAGGCGAATGAACCTGGGAATGTCGCGTACCGGCACGCACGATCCCATGTAGCTCCCGCGTATCGATTTCTCCTGGCCGACCAGGTCGCACTGATTGATACTGAAGGTCGCGCTCGCCTCGGGCAGCCCGCAGGCCACCACGCTACCGCCGTACTGGACCATCGCGTAAGCCATCGTCATCGAGTCGGTGCTCCCTGCCAGGTCGAAGGCATAGTCGACGCCGCCGCCCGTCAGCTCGCGCACCTGCTCGATGCAATCGTCGTCCCGCGCGCACACCATATGCGTCGCGCCGACGCTCGCCGCGACCTCCAGCTTGGCCGGCTCGCGATCGATCGCGATGATCGTCTCGGCCCCGGCCAGTCTCGCCCCGAGCACGCCGCTCAGTCCGACCCCGCCCAGACCGAGGATCGCAACCGTGTCTCCAGGACGCACGCGCGCGGTATTGATCACGGCGCCCACACCGGTCATGACGGCGCACCCGAAGAGCGCCGCATCGGCGAGCGGCGCGTTCTTGTCGATTACCACTACGCTGCCGCGGTCGACGACTGCATACTCCGCCATGCAGGACAATCCTGAATGATGTCCGATCCGCTCGCCGTTCAGGCTGGTGATTCGACTCCCGCCGGCCATCAGCTCACCCGCCGCCTTTGCAACGCGTGCCCGCTCGCACACCTGCGGCCGCCCCTCCACGCAGCGCCGGCAGCGGCCACAGGAAGCCGAGAACTGGAACACCACGTGATCTCCGGTGCGCACGTCGTCGACCGCGGAGCCGACCTCGACGACCTCCCCCGAGCCTTCGTGACCCAAAACCATGGGTACAGGACGCGGACGATCGCCGTTGATTACGGACAGGTCCGAATGACACAGCCCGGCGCCGGCAATGCGTACCAGCAATTCAACCGGTTTCGGCGGCGCCAGGTCGACTTCTTCGATCGACAACGGCTTCGATCGCGCGTAGGGACGCAGCGCCGCTATCGTTCGAAGTACCGCAGCTTTGCAGCGTATGGTCATATTGAGTTACGTCTCAGGTAGGGCGTCTCAGGTAGGGCGTCGCAGGCACAGCGTCTCAGATAGAGCGTCGCAGGTAAAGCGCCGCAACTCTTCCTTCCGCCTTCCTCCTTCCTCCTTAGGAATATCACTCCGGCTGGATTCCCGCTTGCTTTACCAGGCTAGCCCAGCGCGCGGTCTCGGACTTGAGCACGGCAGCGAGCTCCTCAACAGTCGATGGCGCAGGCTCAAAGCCCAGGTCGGTGATGCGTCGCTGTACGTCCGGCGCAGTGAGCGCGGCAGTGATACCGGCGTTAAGCCTGGCAACGATAGTCTGCGGCACCGCGGCCGGCACCCACAAGGCGTACCAGCTGGTGACGTCGAAGCCCGGCACGCCGGACTCGGCGATGGTCGGCACCTCCGGCAACTGCGCGACACGCCGCGCGGAAGTCACGCCCAGCGCCCGTATCCTGCCACTCTTGATGTACGGCGTCGACGCCGGCACGTTGTCGAACAAGGCCGCGATCTGGCCGCCGATCAAGTCGGTGAGCGCCGGGGCACCGCCCTTGTACGGGATGTGCTCGAGCATAACCCCGGTCATCGACTTGAACAGTTCCGCGGAGAGGTGTCCCGTGGAGCCCACACCGGGAGTCCCATAGGTGATTTTCCCCGGATTGGCCTTAGCGTAGACGACGATCTCGCGTACCGATTTCGCAGGCACGGACGGATGGACTGCGAAGACATTGGCGACGCGCGCGAGGTGGGAAACGGGCGCGAAATCCTTCTGCGCGTTGTACGGGACACTCCGGCGCAGCACTGGATTGGTCGTGAGCGTGGCGCCTGCCTGCAGCAGCGTGTAGCCGTCCGGACCGGCTTTCGCCACCAGATCGGCCGCGACGATACTGCCCGCTCCCGGCCGGTTTTCGACCACGACCTGCTGGCCCAGGATTTCCCCCAGCTTCCCCGCAACGATACGCGCCAGGGTGTCAGCGCTGCCGCCGGCCACGAATCCGACGACGTAGCGTACTGGTTTAACCGGATACGCTTGCGAATGCGCCGCGCCCGCGGAAATCAGCGCCGCGACGGCAACGAGAACGTATTTAAACCTCGACGAGCTCCAGCGCTTCACGACTGGGACCCTCGATCATCACGGCGCGGGTGTCGCCGAGCCTGTAGGGCTGCTCGAGGAAGGTCACGCCCTCGCCTTTCAGCTTCGCGACCCACGCGTCGAGGTTGTTGACGGAGAGCGCGATGTGATCGTAGAGCTGCCCCCGCGGGCTGGCGAGGGGCTTGTCGCCCTGGTTGGCGTACCAGGCGAGCGCCACGTCGCCGAAGGTCACGGCGGCCCGGGGCGAGCGGAACATTCCGCCCGGCTTCAGCGCCGGAAAGGAGCGCTCGAGTCCGCGCGGCACCTTGCAGTTCGCCTCGGTCACCGACGCAGGGAGTCCTCGTCCCTCCATCTGCGGCGCGTTGAGATGCTTCTGATACCAGATCTGCGCGCAGAACGGGTCTTCCTGCCACATGTGCACGTGGTTCATGTACTCGGTCGGATGATCGCCTACGTATTCGACGATTGCGTTGTCCGGTCCTTGCATGTACGCGAATCCGCCTCCTCGCCCCGGCTTGTCGCCTCTCGCCCTGGCTTCGGCGATTTGCGCCTTCGTCAACCCGGGAGCCCCGCTCGTGGGCTGATACGTATCGCTGCTGATCAGCACGTGCTCGCCTTCCTGGTCCGTGTAGAGCGGCAGGAGCCTGACCGCGGGGCGCTTCTTGTAAGCCTCGATGCGGCCGCGTATGTCGGGGATATGCCAGCCGAAATGCCAGATCGCCGACTGCGGCTCGGTGGTGGGCGCCTTTTCCACCTTGTCGAACAGGATCAAGACGTCGTTCGGTGACGCGAGCGCAGGTATCCCGCCCCACGTCGTCTTCGACGTGCTCGGGAACTGCCGCACGTAGAAGTCGATCGCTGCGTCGGGATCGACCGAGTTCAGGTGCAGGTGATGGAAGCCGGGAGTTGGAAGCATATGGGTGATGACGCTATCGCAGGTGACGACCGCTGTCGTGACGAGTTACACGGTGACGAGTTACCCGGTGACTTACCTGCGCCGGCAACGAAGCCTACTCCGTGGAGCTCGTCGCGGCGGAGCTCGTCACTGCGAAGTTCGTCACCGCGAAGCTCGTCACTGTTCGTCACCGCGAAGTTCTCGTTCCATCCTTGGCGAGGCCTTTCCGCTCCAGGAACTCGGGGAACGCGTCCTTCGCCTTCGCGCCGCGCAACACGTGTGTCGTGTAGTCCTTCTCCGCCTCGAACTGCTCTTCCAGGTTCTGCGACATCTGCTTGAGCATCAGGCCCTTGATCCCCATGACCGCCCCGCGGTGGTTCTTGGCGATCATCTTCGCGATCTCCATGGTCTTCGCCCGCAGCTCGGCACTCGGCACGAGGTGGTTGAGCAGCCCGATGCGGTACGCTTCGTCGGCCTCCACGATGCGCGCGGTGAAGAGCAACTCCTTCGCGATCGGCCAGCCGACCTGGTTGGGCAGCGTCCAGGTGCTGTTGATCCGACCGTACGCGGCGGCGAGGAAGCGGAAGCGGGTACGCTCGCAGCCGATGCGCATGTCGAGGGACGAAGAGAGCACCGCCGCCCCGCCGTAGGCGAGGCCATTCATCATGCCGATGATGGGCTTGAGACACGCGCTGATCTCGTATTGCCTCTTGTGATCGCGCATCTCGTCCAGCTCCTTGTCCGAAAACTTCGCGTCGTTCGTGAGCTGCTCGTGGATGTCGCCGCCGGCGGAGAACGCTTTCTCCCCGGCCCCGGTGATCACGATGCAGCCGATCGCGTCGTCGGCCTCCGCCGCCTTCACCGCGTGGTGCAGCTCTTCGTTTAGCTTGCGGTTCATTGCGTTCAGCTTCTCGGGGCGGTTCAAAGTGATGACAGTCACCCCATCTTCGACTTCGGTCAGAATATGCTCGTAGGCCATGGCGTTCTTCCCTGAAGGATGAGCGGCAAGCGTAACACGGCGAAACGGTTCCGGCACGGAGGAGCGAAATGCGATTTCACCCTCTCCGTGTGCTAGGATCGCTTCACTGAACATCCACGGAGGCCGCACATGGCGAAGATCCGGCACATCGCGATCCGCTGCAAGGACGTCGAGGCGACCGCGGCATTCTTTCAGAAGGTGTTCGGCCTGCAACTGGTGCAGCGGCGCGGCCACGGGCCGATCGATCTCTCCGACGGTGACGTGAACATCACGCTGCTCCCCGCCACCAACGCGCGCGGTGAGACCAAACCTGCGGGATTCGAACACATAGGCTTCAGCGTGGAGGATGCCGACGCCGCCCGGCAGCGGCTGACTGAGGCCGGTGCCGCGGAGTTGAATCTCATTGCGCTGGGCGACGCCTACTACGAATCGAAGTACCAGCTCCCCGACGGCATGGTCATCGACGTAGGTCACTGGTGCGGCACTTCGCCGCTCCCCGGGCACGAGCCTTCGACGGCGTTCCCAGCCCGCCGCAAGGACAGCGTCGCGAGCTAGACGCTTTCCCCTCACCCAGCCGTGAGGTGCGTCCCAGATAGGGCGTCTCAGATGAGGCGTCGAAGCAGCCGGTGTGGGACGCGTAATCCGGCTTCCGGACCAAAAAAAGCGCAGCAGAAGATGTCTTCCGCCGCGGCTTATCTGTGACGCTTTATCTGGGACGCGGTACCTGAGACGCCCTACCTGAGACACTCTTGGCGTCAGCCGCCGTTGTGCGCGTGGTAGTAGGTGTTGCGCATCACCTTGCCCGGCAGGGCTCCGGTGTGCTCGCCGTCCTTCAGCAACACCTCACCGTTGACGATCGTCGCGGAGACTCCGGCCGCCGGCTCCTTCACGCGCCAGCCGCCCGCCGGGAAATCGTGGACGATGCTTTCGGGGAGCGGGCGCACGGTGTCGGGATCGAAGATCACGATATCCGCCGCCATACCCGGCCGCAGCAAGCCGCGGTCGTAGAGACCGAGGGCGGAAGCGGAGTCGAAGGTCAACCGCCGCACGGCGTGCTCGAGCGTCATGATGCCCTTCTCGCGCACCCACTCGGCGAGAAGCCGCGTGCAGTAGCCGTAGCCGCCGTGGAACTGCACGTGCGCGCCGCCGTCCGAAAGCCCGATGATGGCGTTCGGATGGTTCAGGATCTGCTTCATCGCCTCGTTGTCGACGTTGATCTCCGACTGCATGAACTCGGTTTCCAGCTTCTCTTCGACGACGAGATCGAGGAAGGCGTCGATGATCCCCTTGCCTTGCTCTTTGGCGAGCTGGGCGATCGTCTTGCCCTTGAGGGCCTTGTTCTTCTGCAGCTTCGGCTCTTCGACCCACATGTAGTCCCACCACTTCATCGAGTACCCGGCAGCCGGCAGCTTGGTGCCCTTGTGCTCGACGACCTCTTCGTGCAGCTTGCGGCGCACGGCGGGATCGCTATAGGCGCGCAGCTTCTCTTCCTCGGTCGCAAGGAGGATGGGATGCCAGGTCGGCGTGCCGCGGAAGACCTGGCAGTTCTTCATCGTGAAGTGCTGCGTGGTCCTGTTAGGGCTGCAGAGCGGGAATGCCCGGATGCCCGCCTTCGAGGTCTCCTCGAGCCGTGCCATGTGCTTCTTCCACGCGTCGGGATCGCGCATCGTCTGACCGAGGTTGTTGTAGATGACGGTACGGCCCGTCGCTTCGGAAAGGCGGGCCATCAGGCCGTCCTTCAGCTCCGGCGCGCGGCCGCCGCCGCACTGGATGACGCCGGTGCCGAGCTCGCGCAGCACGTCGGCGAGCGCGAAGATCTCTTCTTCGTCAGCCCATAGCGCGGGGATGTGCACGCCCTGCGGGTCGTAGTGGCCTCTGTTGCGCGATACCGAAAATCCCAGCGCTCCGGCCTTCATGCCGTCGCGCACGACGTCCTGCATCGCCTTGATCTCGTCGGGCTTGGCGGTACGCTTCTGGCTGTCGTCGCCCATCACGTAATAGCGCACGGTCGTGTGGCCGATGAAATTGCCGACGTTGACCCCAAGACGCCCCTCGAGGCGGTTCATGTATTGCGCCACCGTTTCCCACTCGACGTCGACCGTGTCGAGCACGTTCATCGGAATCGCCTCGACGTACGAGAGAAACTCCGCGACGCGCTTAGCGGTGCCGGGCCGGATCGGCGCGAGCCCGAGCGAGCAGTTCCCGAAAACGACGGTGGTCGCGCCATGCTGCGGAGAGAACGAGCACAGCGGGTCCCACGTGACCTGCGCGTCGAAATGACAATGGTTGTCGACGAAGCCGGGCGAGACGACCCGTCCCGCAGCGTCGATCGTCTGCTTCGCGGAACCGCTCAACTTGCCCGTCTCGACGATCTTGCCGTTCTCCACGCCGACATCGCCGCGGAAAGCCGGCATTCCCGAGCCGTCGATGACGCGCCCATTCTTGATCAGCAGGTCATAAGCCATCGTCATCTCCTTTCCGGGTTGAGGTCCAAGACACGCTTCGCTGCCGAAAAGTGTAGCACCGGGGCGCACCGCCGCGAAGCGGGCGGGAAAATCTGGGAACACCGTTGCACCGCAGAAATCGGCAGCCGCGAGGAGCTAAGCCCTTGGTCCTTATCAAGATGAGAAAGGCGGCCGGTCGACCGCAGGAACCAGATGGCGGTCCCAATTGTTCACAATCCGGACACTGCCCGGGCGATCGTTCTCTAATTCGCCTTCGCGCCCGAGTCCCTGAGAATCTTCGAGTACTTCGGAACTTCAGCCTGGAGGAAGGCGCGAAACTGGGCTGGAGTCGAGGTGACGGGCTCCAGGCCGAGGACCGTCATCTTCTCCGCCACCTCGGCGTTGCCTATCGCTTTGTCCAACGCCGCATTCAGGACGCCGATCGCGTCCGCCGGCGTCCCGGCCGGCGCGAGAACACCGGTGAAGCCCGTTACCTCGAATCCCGGGTAGCCGGACTCCGCCACCGTCGGCACTTCGGGCAACTGCGGCAAGCGCTTTAGCGTCGCGACCGCCAAGACCCGCATGCGGCCGACCTGGACATGCGGGAGGACCGTCGCGGACGCTTCGAACGTTACGGGAACCTGGCCGCCCAGCACATCCAAAACGGCCGGGGCGCTGCCTTTGTAGGGAACATGGACCAGTTCGAGCGCCGCTTCGCGGCTGAACAGCTCCATGCCGAGGTGCTGCAGCGTTCCGCTCCCCGCAGACGCGTAGGCAATCTTTCCCGGACGCGTCTTCACGTAGCCGACGAACTCTTTCAACGTTCTTGCCGGGACGCCCGGATGGACCACCAGCATGTAGGACGAGCGAGCCACCTGCCCGACGGCCGCGAAATCCCTGATCGGATCGTAGGACACCTTGAAAAGCAGGTGATTCGTCGTGTGATTCGCGATGGCCCACAGCAATGTATAGCCGTCTGGCACCGCCTTGACCACGAGCTCCGTTCCTATGACTGCGCTTGCTCCCGGACGGTTGTCGATCACCATGCGCTGACCGAGCATGTCGCCGACGCTGCCCATGACGATGCGCGCGAGTGTGTCCGACGGCCCCCCGGGCGGCCACGGCACCACGACCCGCACCGGCTTGCTCGGAAAGGGCGCGGCGCATGCGGCCGCACCGAGCAATGCAGCCGCGATAACGCTCGCGCAATAGCGCGCGGCCAGCGTCGAATGACGGTAATGGATGAGGACAGGCAACATGGATCGAACCTAGGAGACCAGCTTTCCTGCCGGTCGCGATGAATGGAGTGCCACGCCGATTTCTCCGGCTACCGCCCGCAGGCGCGGCAGGAATTCCTTCAACGTCTGCGCCTCGTCGAAGCGCGCCATGTTCATGCTGATACTGAGAGCAACAGCCGCCCTGCCGTCCGCGTCATGGACCGGTACCGAGAGGCCGCACACCCCCAGTTCGAGCTCCTGCTTTACGAGACACCAGCCCTGGCGGCGCGCCTTCGCTACTTCGTCGATGATCCGGCTGACCTCGGTCTTCGTGTAGCGCGTGAATTGCGAAAGCTTCGTCCGGGAAAGAGCCTTTTCCACTTCTGCGTCCGTCAGGTCGGCCAGCATGACGCGACCCATTGAAGTCGCGAACAGAGGCAGCCGGCTGCCCAGACCGAACGACCGGGAGAGCGGGGTGCGAATCTCGGCGCGCACGACGTAGACCATGCTGTAGCCGTCCCTCACGGACATGGTGCACAGCTCGTTCGTCTCGCGCGCCAGGCGCTCGACCAGCGGCCGCGCAAGCCCGTAGAGCGTAAGCGAAGAAAGATAGGAGAAGCCGAGCTCCAGCACCCGTGGCGTGAGCGAGAACATTCCGTCCGAAACCTGTGCGTATCCGAGCTCGACCAGCGTGTACAGGAGCCGGCGCGCCCCGGCCCGAGTGAGCCCCGCGCGAGCCGCGGCCGAGGAAATGCTCAGCGTCTCGTGGCCGGCGGAGAAAGCCCGTATCACCGCGAGTCCCCGTGCAAACGCCTCGACGTATCCGTCTGCCCGCCGAGCGGGCGTCTGCCCGCGGCCGCGCCGCGTTGACGGCGTACTCGCCGTTACGGTAATGTTCACTATACGATTGTTAGTTCATTGTACGAACAATGTTATGTTCACCAAACGGACCTGTCAAGCATGCGCCCGGTGGGACTGATCGGCGGCGTCACGTGGCTGTCGACGCTGGACTACTACCGGGCCATCAACGAGGAAGTGGCGCGCCGGCTGGGCGGCGTGCACAGCGCTCGTCTGCTCCTCGTCTCACTCGACTTTCACGACGTCCGGTCGCTCGCGTCCCGGGGCGACGAGCCCGCACTGCTGGAGCTCTACGCCGACGCGGCAAGGAAGCTCGAGCAGGC
Organism: Burkholderiales bacterium; assembly: GCA_035259205.1. Lineage (GTDB taxonomy): Bacteria > Pseudomonadota > Gammaproteobacteria > Burkholderiales > SG8-41 > SG8-41. The sequence goes on from DATFWO010000288.1 coordinate 13,535, forward strand.
CGGCGCGCAGGCGCTCGTGCTGTGCACGAATACCGCCCACCGGCGGGCGCCGGAGCTCGAAAAGCGCATAGGCATTCCGTTGCTTCACATCGCGGATGCCGCCGGACGGGCTGCGAAGTCGGCGGGAGCCACCAGAGTCGGGCTCCTCGGCACACGGGCCACGATGGAGGAGGCGTTCGTGCGAGAACCTCTCGAGCGGCGCTACGGGCTCGAAGTCCTCGTCCCGCCAGACCCGGACAGGGAAATCCTGGAGCACATCATTTTTGATGAGATGGCGCGCGGTGAGTTTCTTCCTGCGGCAGCGGCCCATGCTGCCCGCCTGGTAAAGGATCTGGCGATGCGCGGCGCCCAAGCCGTCGTACTCGGATGCACCGAGCTGCCGATCCTCCTCCGCGATGTCGCGACCCCGTGCCGTACGCTCGATACGGCACGGTTGCACGCGCTCGCGGCTGCGGAATTTTCCCTGCAAGGCACTCCGTGAATCCCGTCGCTCTCGACCTCGATCATGTGGGTATTGCCGTAGCGAACCTCGATGCGGGTCTCGCGACGTTTCAGCGTCTCGGCTTCAATCTCACCAACCGCAGCCACCACAAGGGCTCCCGCCTGCCCGGCGGCCCGATTGAGCCCTGGGGCTCGGCGAATCACTGCGCCATGCTCGAGCAAGGATATCTGGAAGTCCTCGGCGTCACGGACCCGAGCAAGTTCAGCACCGCGAAGGCCATGATCGGGCGCTACGAGGGCGCGCACATCGTTGCGTTCAGGCCGCGAAGCGTCGAAGCGGCGCATAGCGTGCTCGCCGGGACCGGGCTGCCCGTGGATGAGCCGCGCGATCTGGAACGCATGGCGCCATACGGGCCGGATGGCAGGGACTCCCGGCGCGTGGCTTTTCGCAATATGTACCTCGCCAAGTCGGTCTTCACCGAAGCGCAGTTCCAGTACACGGAGCACTTGACACGCGATGCAATGTGGCAGCCTCACCTGCTGCAGCATCCGAACGGCGCGAACGCACTGCGGAGTGTCTACTTCTGCTGTCCCGATCCCCTCGCCTTCGCGCGCAAGCTGAGTCCTCTGCTGGGCATCGAGCCGTGCACCGTGGACGCCGCCGGGGAATACCGCCTGCAACTCGAACGGAGCTCTCTTCATCTTCTGTCGGTGAATGCGTGGTCCGCGCTGGCGCCCGGTGCCGTTCATCCGCCGCTGCCGAGGCCGATCGGAGTCGCCGTCGAGATCGCGTCGCTCGATGCCACGAGCGCCCTGCTCGAGCGAAACAAGGTGCCATTCAGGAGCTTACGCGGCTCCTTGATCGTCGATCAGCCGCACGCAGCAGGAACCGTGCTCTTCTTCTGCCCTTCGGCGCTCAAGGTAGTGGCCTGAACGCTTGCGACGGTTTCCCCCGCACTTGACCTGCCTCGTCCGGTAAGCGCACGATTGCCCGCATTCCAGCATGTGTTTCCGACGTGACGCGCGGAGACCGGCGGCGATCATCATCCACAGGAGAACCATATGGCACGCGAAGGCTACCTGATCATAGATAGCGACTTGCACATGAATGAGCCCGACGACCTCTGGGCCCGCTACCTGGATGAGCCTCATCGGGCAAACTCGCCCCGGTTTTTTGGCGGGCAGCAGCAAAAGCTCGCGCAAAGCGCCGAGGACAAGGGCAACGCCGACAACATCAGGGGAATGGAAGTGCAGGGGCTCGCAATTCCGGCGTTCGCCAAGTCGGCGGGCGCGGCTGCATCCAGCCGGGAATTGCGGCGGCGCAGCCGGGCGCGTCACCCCCATTTCAATGTCGCCCGCGCGCGGGGCTTCGATCCGGCGTCGACGTTGACGGCGATGGATATCGAGGGCATAGACGTTGCCGTGATGTACGGCACGCGCGGGCGCCAGATCCTGTGCCACGACGATCTGGCACCCGATTACGCTGCGGCGCTGGCCCGCGCTTACAACAACTGGGCCCATGATTACTGCAAGGGCGATCCGCAGCGCCTCAAGTTCGCCGCGCAGATCGCGATGCACGACGTCGGGACGGCCGTCCAGGAAGCGCGCCGGTGCGTCGACGAGCTGGGCGCCGTTGCGATCGTCGGCACGCCCAATCCGGTCAACGGCCAGCACCTGCATGACCCGGCCTGCGAGCCGCTATGGGACGAGCTCGAGCGGCTCGGCGTGCCGATCGGATTCCATCCGACCGGCAACACCGCGCTCAAGGACGACGCCGGGCGGCGCTATGTCGGCCACGCCAATTTTCACCCGATTGCTCACGCCATCCGCAACCCCGTCGAGCTGATGGGAGCGATCGCCAGCATGACCACCGGCGGCATCCTCGAGCGCCATCCCAGGCTGCGCTGCGCGTTCCTCGAGGGGACGGCGGGCTGGCTGCACTGGTGGCTGTGGCGGCTCGACGACCAGTGGGAGAAGTTCGGGCCGGGCTGCGAGTTCCAGCTGACGATGGCCCCGAGCGAATATTTCAAGCGCCAGTGCTACATCGCGCTCGATGTCGACGAAGAGCCGGCCGTCGACGTCATCAACAAGATGGGCGCGGAATATTTCGTTGTGTCGAGCGATTACCCGCACGCCGACGGCGCATTCCCCGAGGCGATACAGCAGTTCCTCGGCCTGCCGTTGAAGGACGAGCAGCGGCGCAAGATACTGTGGGACAACTGCGCGCGCCTGTATGGCATCGCCCGCCCGGCTGCTCCGCTCACGCGCGATCAGAGCACGGTCTCGGCGGCCTGAGTGTGATGCGTGATAGGTGATGGGTGATGGGCGGCCAGTGACGAAAGCTCTTCCGCTCATCAGTAGCTCACCAGTCACGAGTTACTTGCGGCGAGCTTAGCGGCCCGTTCATTCCAGGCGGATACCCGTTTCCTTGAGGAGCTTGGCCCATTTGACCAGCTCCGACCGGATCAGGGCGCCGAACTGAGCCGGGCTGTCGCCGACGATGTCGGCTCCGAGATCGAGCAGGCGGCTGCGGACGTCCGGCAGATTGATTGCGCGCACGATCTCCTGATTGAGGCGGGTCACGATCGCCTGCGGGGTCCCTCCCGGCGCCACCAGCCCGTACCACTCCCTGGCTTCGAATCCCGGAAAGCCCTGCGAGGCGATCGTCGGAACGTCGGGCAGGGCCGGCGAACGTTCCAGGACGGAGATACCGAGGGCGCGGATTCTGCCGCTACGCACATACGGCACGATGGTGGTGATGTTCTGCACGCCCATCGGAATCTGACCGGCGATCAAGTCGGACAGCGCCGGCCCTCCACCCTTGTAGGGCACGTGCGTGATGTCGATGTGAGCGACGGACTTGAACAATTCCCCGGTCAGGTGCACCGCCGTTCCGGTGCCCGCGGAACCGAAGCTGAGCGCCCCAGGCCGCGCCTTTGCGAGCGCGATGAGTTGTGCAAGGGAAGTCGCCGGCACCGACGGGTGCACCGAGATCACGTTGGCGACGGAAATTGCCAGGGTGATCGGCGCGAAGTCCTTCGCAGGGTCGAAAGGGCTCTTGGCGAACAATGCCGGGCTGATCGCATGCGTGCTGATGATGATGCCGAAGATGTGACCGTCTCCGGGCGCCTTGGCGATAGCGTCCGCGCCGATCATGCCGCTTGCACCGGCGCGGTTTTCGATCACCACGGACTGCTTGAACGCCTCGGTCAATTTCGGCCCGATGAGGCGCGCTAGGATATCGGTCGTGCCGCCAGGTGGAAATGGCACGATCAGCCTGATGGGCCTTGTCGGAAACTCCGCGGCAAAAGGCGTCGCTGTCATCGCAGCCCAGATGATGGCGGATAGGATCGACATGCATACCGTCTGGCGCGGTACCGCGGTGCATCGGTCCAGCCCTGTGACGTTTTGCCCGAGACGCTTCATGCGGCGACACGCAACGGTTTAGAGGCGAACTGCTGCCCAGGGCCAGATTGCTCGCACAGACAGCGACCAGCGGCACGACGAGCGCGCAGCAGCCCTCGCGTTCATGCCGCCTTCAGGCCCAGCTCGTGCGCTACCGCGTGCTCGACGACGGTGCCCTTGAAGAAGTCCCGGTTGTTGCGCGTGTGCAGGCGCGCGGCGTTGGTGAAGGTGAATTCCCGAAAGTCCTGCTCGGTCATGTAGCCCTTCTCCACGGCCTCGTACGCCTCGGGTATCACTACCCTGAAGTCGGGCACGTCGAAATGCGTGAAGTCGGAGCTGAAGACCGGGCGCAGCCGAACGCCCATGCGCGGGTCGAAAGCGAACACCGTTGCGTGGTCGTCCGCCTCGCAGCCGAAATAGAAGTTGCCCGAGAAGACCGCCCGCACGTCCTGCTTCGAGTTGATGCCGGCCGCCTCGAAATCGTCCGTGACGTGCTCCGGCCGCCCGAGCTCTTCGAGAGCGCACTCCGGCCGGAACGCGTCCAGACTGCCCATGATGGCTTCGGCGTTGGCTTTCAGCCGCGGATCGCCGTACCGGTCGATCAGCTGGCGCAGCTCGGCCGCATCGGTCGCGCCCGGATGCTGCAGCCCCGAACGACGCCGCTTTTCCCAGTGCTCGATCATGTCTCCGCACATCTGGCAGGCCCAGCTCACTCCGCCTTCCATGAAACCAAAATTGAGGCTGGGGTAGCGCCGCACGACGCCGCCCAGGAAAACGCCGCGCGCGAAGGCGTGGTTCGATTCGGCGAAGTGGCCGACGTGGTTGTAGGTGAAATTGCTGATCGAGGCGCGATCGGACCAGCGCGGGCTCCCGGAGTGCTGGGTCACGGCGACGCCGACATCGACGCACCGCTGCCAGAACGGATCGTAGTCGTACGGGCTGTCGATGGCGATCGTATCGCAGTACCACGCGGCCTTCTGCGGATCGATTCCCTCGGCTGCGCTGGGGATCGCCCGCTCCTGGTTTCCGCGCAGCATGATCGCTTTGTAGTGCAGCTTACCGACCGCGTAGTCCAGCTCTTCGATCGCCTGGGCCGGCGTGCGGGCAGGCAGGATCGCCACCGGCGCAAACCGTCCGGAAAAAGGCGCAAACATGTCGGCCGTCATCATGTTGTAGGCGCGGGCCGCCGCTCGCTGCAGGTCGTCCGGCATCGCGTTGATGGTGAGCCCGAAGCTCGGATAGATCAGCGCGAAGTCGATGCCGAGCTCCGGCAGGCGCTCGTTGAGCAGCGCCGGCAGCAGCGCCGTCGCCTTGTCGAGCGTGTTGGTGGTCACGCCCCACCAGATCGCGCGACGCAGGCGATGGTGCTGGCGTTCCTCCCACGTCGAGCGATACCACGCTTCGTTGCGGCGCCAGAGCGCCCGGATCTGATCGACGGACTTGGGACCGGCCACCTCGCGGAGATACTCGAGGAAGATCGGGATCGGCTCCATCCAGTGGCCGTCACCGTCGATCACCGGGTGCTTCAACCCGGCGCGTATCTCCGCCGCTCGATGCTCGATGGCCATGATCCGCCCCTCCAAGAGAGCTCACATCATAGAGCAGAGTGAGAGCTCCTGCGAAGGCTCGCCGTCGGCATATGCGGCTTGTTCAGGGCAGGCCCGTCCGGAGCGGCGGGGCCCGAAGGGGCGAGAGGGGCCTGAAATCTACTCTTCGCCCGGCAGCCGATTTATCGCCAGCCAGTAATATCCCGCCTGCCGGGCGACCTGCATGAGCTCGGCGAGATCCATCGGCTTGACGACGTAGCTGTTTACTCCCAGGTCATAGCTGCGCATTACGTCGATTTCCTCGCTCGAGGATGTCAGTATCACGACCGGAATGTGTCTTGTGCGCCCGTCTGCCTTGATTCTTTGGAGCAACTCGATGCCGCCCACCCGCGGCATTTTCAGGTCGAGGAAGATCAGGCGCGGCATGCCGTAGGCACGACCGGCATAGGCGTTGTCCCGCAGCAGGAAATCTAGAGCCTCCTGCCCGTCCTTCACCCAATGGAGCCGGTTCGCGAACCCGCCCTCCCTCAACGCTCGCGTCATGAATTCCGCGTCGTGCGGATTGTCCTCGACGAGGAGGATCTCCACCAGCTCGAATGTGTCCACTCTGAACCTCCCCTCGAGCAACGACCGAGGGAAAGACGCGATTTGGCCCCCTCACAATTTGAGTGCGCGCCTTCTTGATGGTTCCGGGTCATGCAAAGCACGGCATCGCCGTCCGCGGCTTACGCCGCAGCCTACAACTACCGCCTGTCAAGGAATCCCCCGGCGCAGCGCGGCCTGGCGCCGCCGCAGCCGCTCGAAAACCGGCGCGCGCTTCGTCGTTCAGCGCACCTTGAACACCAGCTTTCCGCGCAGGTGGCGGCCCTCGCTTATCTTGTGCGCGGCCGCGGCCTCCGACAACGGATAGACCTTGACTTCCGGCACGCGGACGGCACCGCCGGAGACCAGGGCGACGATGCGCTCGAGATGGGCGCGGTCGCGCCCGACCTTTGGACGCAGCGAAACGACGTCGGCGCGCGGCGGGACCGGGGCCGTGTTGCCGGAGCCGATGAACGCGGCGCGCCCGCCGGGCCGCAGCACCGCGAACGAACGATTCACCACGTCGCCGCCGACAGTGTCGAACACCGCATCGCAACCGGACACCAGCTTGGTGAAGTCCTGCGCCTGATAATCGATCACCTGATCGGCCCCGAGCTTGCGCACGTATTCGTGGTTGGCGGCACTCGCCGTCGTGATAACGCGCGCGCCGATGTGCTTCGCGACCTGGATCGCGAAGCCGGCCACGCCCCCGGCACCGCCCTGGATCAATATGGTCTCGCCGGACTTGAGCTGCAGCGTGTCCTCGACCGAGACGAGCGCGGTGAGGCCGATGAGTCCCAGCGCTGCAGCGTCGATGTGGGAGAGGTTCGCCGGCTTCTTCGCCACGATCGCGGCCTTGATGGCGACCTTTTCCGCGTAGCAGGCCTCCCCGGTCACTTCCACCACGCCGAAGACCGGGTCTCCGACCTTCAAGTCGGTCACGCCGGAGCCGAGCGCGCCGACTACGCCGGAAAAATCCCGCCCGGGAATGTAGGGAAAGGTGGTGATCGGGGCGTAGTGCCCCGAGCGCACCTTCCAGTCGGCGCCGTTAACGCTCGCGGCGTGCACGTCGACCAGCACCTGGCCTGGTCCTGCAACCGGGTCTGCAACATCGCCGTATTGGAATACCTCCGGACCGCCGTTTTTCATGAAATACGCAGCTTTCATCTCCGGTTCCCTTTCTTTCACTCGTTCGTCCGGCTAAGGATCGTAGCACGCAAAAAGCGTATGATCGGGGCAGTAACTTGCTACCACGGGACCGCCTTATGGAACTCGTTGCTGAGAAGCCGACGACCGCCATCCGCGCCAAGTTCAATTACATCGTCGATACCGGCGTGCCGCCGGTACGCTACATCGACTGGCCGGAGATGGAGCACAAGGCGGTTCCACCGCAATACCGGCTATACGAAATGACCGTGCGCGACGGGCGGCCGCTGCGCGACACGTTCAAGCTGGACGTCCACGGCTTCGTTTTTGCCGACCACGTTACCCGGGTCAAGGACTTCGGCGACGAAGGCGAGCGTGCGCGCGTCTACGATCCGGAGGTACAGGCGCTGATCATGAAGCATTCCGGCGCCTCCAAGGTCGTGGTCTTCGACCACACCATACGAGTGAGCGACGAAGAGGGGCAGAAGGCCGCGAATGCCCGGCCCACGGTGAAGGGCGTGCACAACGACTATACCGAGAGGTCCGCGCCGGTACGGCTACGCGAAATCGTCGGCGACGCGGAAGCCGAGCGCCGCCTCAGGAAGCGGTGGGCCATCATCCAGGTGTGGCGGCCGATCCGCGGCAAGGTGCTGATCGACCCGCTCGGGATCTGCGATGGCCGCAGCATTCCGCAGAAGGGCTTCATCCGGGTCGAGCGGCGCTACAAGTACCGCACCGGCGAGGTCTACCACATCGCCCACGACCCGGCGCACGAGTGGTACTGGTTCCCTCACATGGAGCGCAACGAAGCTCTCGTGTTCAAGGTCTTCGATTCCGACGCCGGCCAGCCCTCGCGCTTCACCGCTCACAGCGCGTTCGACGATCCCGCGACGCCGGCCAACGCCCCAGCGCGCGAGAGCATCGAGACCAGGACCTTCGCGTTCTTCGACTGAAAGTCGAGCGACGGCTGGTAGTGATTGACGACTGCCCGGGGCCGCGCCCGGGTAAACCGGTATGGTCCGGCCGGTTCGCGTCTCTTTCGGCTGTTCAATCTTGGGAGGTAACTCATGAAGCGCTTGCTCGCACTGGCAGGAGTAGTGTCAACGACCGTTCTTGTTACCATGGTGGCCGCCGCCGGATTTCCCAACACCGTCCACTACATCAATCACGAAAAGGTCGCGGCGGCATTCGTCAAGGGCGGACGCATCATCGAAGACGGCGGCCTGATCGTCATCGCCAACCGCGGAGTGCAGCGCGGCTCTGAAATGCACGACCACACCAACCATGTCTTCATCATCGCCGACGGCGAGGCCGAGTTCATCACGGGCGGCAGGATGATCGATCCGAAAGTCACCGCTCCCGGGCAGACGCGCGGGTCCGGAATCGAGGGTGGCGTAAGCCATCACCTGACCAAGGGCGATGTGATCACCATCCCGGCAAAAACGCCGCACCAGTGGAAGGACACGTCGAAGACCGGCTCGATCGCCTACTACGCGGTGAATTTCGAGCAGTGACGTGCAGCGAGTGATGAATGACGGGTTATCCAGGGCGGTGCACCTGAGACAAGCTTTCGAGACGCGATGATCGACGATTCCAAGGCAGCCGCGAACCGGAAGGCGCGCGAGGAAAGAAAGAAGGTGCACCTGCGCGCGATGATGGACCGTTACACGGAACAATTCCGTGCGGCTGGCGAGCGGGACGCGCTATCGGTCGCACGTGACGTGCACGCTGCGATCGACGATGTGCTCGAGCGCGACCGGCAGAGCCCAACGAGCAGCGCCATCCAGTGCCGCAGGGGATGCAGCCATTGCTGCCACGGGCCGGTCGAGATCTGGCCGCACGAGGCCGCGCTGCTGGTCGAGGCCGCGCGCGGCGCCGGCATCGAGCTGGACAAGACACGGCTCGAACGCCAGAGCCGGTGCACCCTGGATACCTGGAGGCAGCAGCCGGCGGCCGACACGGCCTGTGTGTTCCTCCGCAACGACGGCGCGTGCGGGGTGTACGAGTTCCGGCCCAACGCCTGCCGCAAGCTGCTGGTGACGACCAACCCTGCCCTGTGCGACGCGAGCAAGCACCCGGCGGAGAGCGTAGAGCGCTGGTTCAGCTGGGAAGCCGAGATATTGGAGACGGCTGCGCTGCAAACCTTCGGCGTCGGCCTGATGCCGCGGTTGGTGCTGGCGGCATCGGAAGGGAACATCTAGTTCTCCCGCTTCGCGCAATTGTTGCGCTGCGGAAAATCAGCGCGTTTCGCCCGCCACCGACGCAGCCGGCTTCGTCCGCCGCAGGTAACTGCACGTCACGCCACCCGGGCGGCGCCGCATGGCCGCCTCGTCCCGCGTCTCGCCCCGTAAGATTTCGGCAATCTCGCCGCAACTTACCCGACATGCCGGGAACGTAATCTCTCCCGTGGCGCTCGAGTCTGCCGCGCCTTTTTTTGCACCAGTCAACCGGGAGAATTTCAGTGAACAAGACAACGCTCATAGCACCTGTCGTGGCGGCGCTCGCACTCACCGCGCCCGCCGCATATGCCCAGCAGCTTACGCACGTCCCAAGCGCCCAGCCGCGTATCGTCGGCGTTACCTCGCCGACTGTGCTCTCGCCCGAGCTCGCGCAGATCGTCGCCGCGCAGGGATCCATGCTCGTGGAGAATCCGCTCGACGCCGTGAAGTACTACGCCTATCTCAACAACCAGCCCAATCTGCTACCCGCGCTTGGCAGCAACGTCGAGGCGTCGAAGACGGAGCCCGACAAGAACACCTACCTGGTGCTGGAGGGACAGCACGGGCCGGATTCGAGATACGACTACGGCAAGCGCTTCCTGTATCAGGGACACGAGGCCGCCGCGGGCTACATCACGCGCATCAACCTCGACGCCGACGCGGCTCATCGCGTGACCGTACTGGCGACTCGCGAGTCGAACGGCACACCGCTTCCCGTGTTCGACGGCTCGACCTGGTATCCGTTTTCCAAGCGCCTCCTCTTCAGCCAGGAAGGCAATGGCACGACGACCGGCGGCATCTGGCAGGCGACGCCCGATTTCCCGTCGACGGTGGAAAATCTTCTGGGCATAATCGGGCGCGGCGGCTACGAGGGCATGCAGGCCGACTCCGACGGCAACATCTGGATCGTGGAGGACATTGGCGGCACCACCATCAACCTCGCGCGGGCGCCGAACAGCTTCGTCTTCCGCTTCATCCCGAAGGACACCCGCGATCTGAAGCAGGGTGGCAAGTTGCAAGTACTGCAGGTGACTTCGCTCCGGTCCGGTAAACCGATCGTGTTCAAGGACAACCCCGGGCTGGCGGATATTCTGTCCGACGACATCCGCGATCTGCACACCTACGGCAAGGTGTTCGATACCAAGTGGATCACTGTTCACGACACGGACGTCGACGGCGTCGGGGTCTTCAACGCCAACGGGCTCGCCAAGACCAAAGGCGGAACGCCCTTCAAGCGGCCCGAGAACGGCCAGTTCCGTCCCGGCAGCAACTTCCGCGAGTTCTTTTTCGACGAGACCGGCGATACGAACGCGCTGACGGCCGCCGCACCGGATCACGGCGGCTTCGGCGGAATCATGAGACTCACGCAATCGAGCCCCTCGGCGGACACCGGCAGGCTGACCCTGTTCTTCAAGGGAGACCTCGAACACACCGCGTTCGACAACTGCGCCTTCTGGGACGAGAACCACATCGTGTTCGTCGAAGATCGCGGCGAGACCCTGCACACGCAGGGCAATGCGCTGGATTCGGGCTGGTTATTCGACGTGCGGCTCGACTACTCCAACCCGGCCAACAAGCCCATCCGCATAATCGCGCAGGGCCGCGATCCTTCGGCGACGATCGATGCCGCGCTGCTGGGCACTCCCGGATTCCAGAACGACGGCGATAACGAGATTACCGGTATCCATGTTTCGGACGGCGATCCAGGCGTGGGCGGCCTGCTGGGCGCCAAGAAACCGCGCCCGTTCAAGGACGGCTGGCGCGTGTTCTATACCGGTCAGCACGGCGACAACATCACCTGGGAAATCATTCGTGCCCCCAAGCGGGATAACGACAAGGACGATGATGATGACGACGACGGCGGGCGCCGCCGCTAGGTGCCGCGACCGGCCTTACAGCCCGGCTGACGCCGGGCTTTTTTTTCGCCCATCGGTACGCAGCGCCCAGACGGGATGTGCCAGGTGAAGTGCATAGCAGATGAAGCGTGCAAAGTACGAGACGCGCCAAATCGTCCTGTCCGAGAGGCCTGGCGGAAGACGGGCTAATCAGCACGTAACATCCCGGAGAATCACTACCTGAGACCCGTTGTCTGCGCAGTCTCGGCATTCTGACCGGTCATCAGAAGCTCGGCGCGAATCTCCCGCAGCTTCGCCTTAATCCGGGATGCGTTCACGGCGCCGACCCGGATCAGGATCTTCTGGCCCGCCGGCAGCGCCTCCAGTTCGGGCTCCTCGAACTCGAAGAACACCTTCGGGCGCACCACGCGGATCGGCTTCCGGGCGTCCGGTGTCTCGAGCAGGTTGTCGATGACCTCGATGAGGCGGTCGTTGAAGTAGCCGTTCGGATATCCCAGCTCCTGATACGCCTGCTGGAACAGCGGATAGAACTGAGCGTAGACCGCAACGAGCCTCTTGGCATCGAGGGTCTCGACGATGCCGACGTAACGGAAATAGCGCGCGGAGTTCTCCGGAGCGATGGCGGTGCTGCCATCGACGCCCATGGTGAGGAGATTCCCGCTGACCGGCTTTATCGGCATGAGGTGCGGGGCGAGCTTTCTGCGCGGCAGATTGTCGATCGTAGCGACGACGCGTCGCACGAGCTGCTGCGGATTCACCAGCGCTTCGAGCGATCTGTCGCCGAGCACGTCGAGGATGGCCACGCGCACGGCCACGTCACTTTGGTTCAAGGGCGGAAGCGGCTTTTTCCCCGCCTCGATCGGGTAGCGTATCTGCGGCCCGCTGTCGGGTGATGGCGCCGCGGCAGGAGGAGGAGGCGCCGGTCGCTGGTCCGGCCGCATTTTCGGCAACGCATAAAGGAGAACGGCAGCGACGCCGACCGCCGCAACCGTCAGCACGATCAACCACATCTGCCTGTTCATGTCTGTCCCCCCAAGATGGCGCGGTTCGCCCATGACAGGCGTACGACGCCAAGATGAAGGAAAAGTGCCCCGGGGCACCCGATCGCCCGGCGGCCTGTTTCGGGGGGGATGCACGGCCCATTCCGGATTCCGGGGATAAACTGCGCCTGTACCTCGGAGAAAAGCTACACTTTACGGCTCGGGCAGCCTGGTCCACGCAGCGGGTCCGGCCACCATCACAACATGGAATCACATGGCAAAGCAGACAGGTAGGGAGCGCTGAGCATGGTGGAGTTCAAGACGATCTCATACGAGGCGGTAACCGTGGGCGAGGAGTTCAGGTCGGATGACTTCCTCATCAAGCCCGAGGATGTCGAAACCTACGCGTACGCCGTAGACGACCACAACCCGTGGTTCTTCGAGGATTCGCCGTTCGGCGGCACGATCGCCCACCCGACCCTCCTCGGCAACCAGGCGCTGCTCATGCGCCATTCCCGCTACATCGTGCCCGCGGGCCTGCATGCGAAAATGCAATTCGAGTTTCTCGAGCCCCTGCGCGCAGGCATGCGCGTGCGCACGCACGGCAAGGTGATCGACAAATACGAGCGGCGGGACCGTCAGTACATGGTGACGCAGTTCGAGACGCGCGACGAAGAGACCGGCAAACCGCTCGTGCGCGGGCAGTTTACGCAGATGATCTTTCCCGGATCGGGAGTTCATCGCGAGCGCCCTGCCGAAAATGCAGATCCGGCAGGGCGCTGATGCAAAACCGCCCGCAGACGCATCGTAGAATGGAGGCGGCAGTGCGATATTTCGCATCATCATTGGATGCCGGAAGCCGCAGTTGGTTTAGCGCTACACGTGTCCATCGTCTGCGGGCGGTTTTGCGTAAGGATTGTGTCGCGTGAAGGACCGACACAATCCTGGCCGACTGGAAGTCGGCACGGAGCTGCCGCCGCTCACCAAGACCATCGGGCAGCGCCAGATCGACTGTTTCTCCGGAGTACGGCCGCATTCGATACACACCGATCCGGAGTGGGCGCGCAACAAAGGCTTCCGGGCACCGCTCGCGCAGGCGATGATGTCGACGGCTTACGTGTCGGAGTTGATGGTGCAGTTTGCGGGCGCAGGCTTCGTCAGGGGCGGCAGCATGTCGGTGTCCTTCATCAAGCCGGTGGTCGTGGGCGACACCCTGACGGTGCGCGGCCGCGTGAGGAGCCGTGAGGCGGACGGCGGCAACGTGCGCGTTACCGTCGAAGTCTGGTGCGAGAATCAGGACGGAGTGAAGACGATGGTCGGCACTGCGAGCGGCCTGGAGCACGACACGCCGGAAGCCCTCTGAAGATCCCGTTTCAAGCCGCACGTTGACGCAGATCAGGAATTCCCGAACGAGCCTTGGTCGTGAATAGCGCCCGTCTGTGTTCAGCCGTGGGTGGCTGTTGTCGTTTCAGGAGTCCGTAAATGGCCGATCACGCGTCAAGTGACGCCGACCTCACGCGGCTGTTCGCGCCGCGCTCCGCGGCCCTCGTCGGCGCAACGGACCACCCGACGTCGTTCGGCGGTCGCGTGTTTCAGCAGATGAAGGGGTTCGGCTACGCCGGAAAGATCTATCCGGTCAATCCACGCCTCAAGGAAATCCACGGCCTTGCCTGTTATCCGGGCCTGCGGGAACTGCCGGAGGCGCCCGACCATGTCGGAATCATCGTCTCGGTGCAGCGCGTGTTCGAGGTGCTCGCCGACTGCGCGGCCATCGGCGTCCCGTTCGCGACCGTCTATACCGCGGGATTCTCGGAAAGCGGCACGCCCGAAGGCAGGGAGCGACAGGCGCGGCTCGCTGCGTTCGCGAAAAGCTCCGGCATGCGCATCATGGGGCCGAACTGTAACGGAGTCGTCAACTTCGTCGATGGGTTCGCAATGGCCTCTACCGCAGCCATCAAGGGACCGCGCGCGCCGGCCGGCAACATCGGGGTGGTCAGCCAGAGCGGCGGGCTCGGACAGATCAACATCATGTGGCGCGCGCAGGAGATCGGGCTCGGCATCAGCTACGAGGCGAGCTGCGGCAACGAAGCCGACCTCGACGCGCTGGATTTCGTGCGTTTTATGCTGAGGAGCCGCGCCACCGACGTCGTGCTGCTCGCCGTGGAGGCGATCAAGGACGGCGCGAAGTTCAAGGAAGTCGCGCACGAGGCGGCGGAGCGCGAAAAGCCGATCGTGGTGCTCAAGTTCGGGCGCACCGAGGCGGGCGGCCGCGCGGCTGCGTCCCATACGGGCGCGGTGGCGGGCGACGATGCGATCGCCGACGCCGTCTTCCGCCAATACGGTCTCATTCGCGTGGATGAATGCGATCAGCTCTACGAGACCGCGGTGCTGCTCCGCCGGCGGCGGTGGCCCGGTGGACGCGGCGCAGCGGCGGTATCGCCCACGGGCGGCAATATCGTGCAGCTCGCCGACGTCGGCGCCCGCTTCGGCCTCGAGTGGCCTCCTTATTCGGAAGCGACCCAGGCTGCGCTCGCGCCCCTCCTTCCTGGCTATGGCAAGGTGGGCAATCCGACCGACATGACCTCGATCGCGACCGGCGAGCAGGGCCTCTATCGGCAGGCGCTGAACGCAATAGCGGCCGACGACAACGTGCAGATCGTCGTGCCGATATATGCCTCGATCTCCAGGAGCGATCTTCAGCGCGGCGCCGATTTCGTTTCAGGCTGCGAGAAGCCCGCGGCGATGCTGTGGGTCGGCAGTTGCGCGGACGATCCGTCCTTTACGCGGCGCGACTTCGTGAAAGCCGGCGTTACCGTCTATCGCGATGCCACGCCGTGCATGCGCGCCTTCCGGGCGGCGATCGACTTCGGCGAGTACGTGAAAGCGCACAAATCCGGGGCGACAAACCCCGAACGGCCCGCCGGGCTGGACCGTCAGGCCGCGGCGACGCGGCTGAAAGCCGCCGGCGTGAAGCTCACCGAGCGCGAAGCCAAGGCGGTACTCGCACTGTACGGATTTCCGACGGCGCAGGAGCGCCTCGCGACCGGCCCCGACGAAGCGGCTGCGCATGCGCGGCTGATCGGCGGACCGGTTGCGCTGAAGATCGATTCGCCCGACATCGCGCACAAGACCGACGCCGGCGCGCTACGTCTCAACGTGGAAGGAGACGATGCCGTGCGTGGCGCCTATAAAGATGTCATGAGCGCAGCCCGCCGGTACGCGCCGCACGCGGTGTTGAACGGCGTGCTCGTTCAGGCGATGGCACCCAAGGGAGTCGAAATGATGCTCGGCATCGTCAGCGACCCCGTTTTCGGTTCCGTGGTCGCGGTCGGCCTCGGCGGTATCTACGTCGAAGTGCTGAAGGATGTGGCGTATCGCTCCGCGCCGGTGACGCAGCGCCAGGCGAAGCAGATGGTAGGCGAGCTGCGCAGCGCGCGTATCCTCGAAGGAGCGCGGGGCCTGGCGCCTCGAGACAGCGAGGCGCTGATCGACCTCATCGTGCGGCTCTCCTGGTTCGCCCATGATTTTCGCAACGACGTCGCCGAGCTCGACTTGAATCCGGTCATCGTTCTGGAGCGCGGAGCCGGCGCCCGCGTGGTGGACGCACTCATCGTTCGCTCGGGGAGGGATTGAACTCGTCGCCCATAGCCAAATCCGCGCGTTCGGCGTAGATTTCCCGCAACGTCGAAACTTCCGGGAAGTCGGGAGATGGGAGATCGGAAGAAAACGCGTTAACCGCACACCCCCCTCTCCCGCCCTCTCCCTTTCCCGAGCAAGCGCACTGTCACTGTAAATGAAGAACGAAAATCCACTGTCGCCCGACTGCGCCGGCGCTTGTTCCCGGCGCGCCCTGCTCAGGGCCGCGGTGAGCGCGGCCGCCGTTGGCTTCGTAGTTGACCGCGCGAGCGCTCAAGGCGCCGACCCGCGCAGTGCCCGTCCACAAGTCGGGGATCGCTTCGTCCATTCGGTGGGACCCCGCAAGGGCACAGCCGTCGGTCTAAACGACCTGCCGCTCGGCGGCCCTCCGGTCATGGCGTTCGCGCAGGACCCGGCGACCGGCGTCATCCGCGACGGCTCGCGGCTGAACGAGGTCATGCTGCTCCGCTTCGAACCCGGGGAGCTGACGGAACCGGCGCGCGTCAACGCGCCGCACGGCTACATCGCCTTCACCGCCATCTGCACGCATGCCGGCTGCAGCGACTGGGCCTGGGACGCCGACAGGAAGATGCTCAAGTGCCCGTGCCACGAATCGGAGTTCGACCCGAAGGACGACGCGCGAGTGTCCATCGGTCCCGCCACGCGCCGCCTGCCCCGATTGCCCCTGAAGATCGCCGAGGGCGCGCTGGTCGTCGCCGGCGCGTTCGTCGGACGGGTCGGCATCGACTTGACTTGAATAGAACCTATTTCATATATAGGCGCGTGATGCGTTGTGGCCAGGACGGACCGTATGCGAGGCGCACGGCGCAGGCCATATGTCGATATGGTCAAGCCGGGCAACGATGCAGACGGCGCGCCGCAGGGAGGAGCAGGGGCCCCGATGTTCTTCCGGGGA